>JAGRGI010000166.1 GCA_020445565.1 Chromatiales bacterium | reverse complement strand
AGGTGGTGTATATCTCGCCGGCCTACGAAACCATTTGGGGGCGAAAGCTGACGTCGGTTCGGAACAATCCCCATTCCTGGCTGGAAGGCGTCCATCCCGAAGATCGCGAGGCCCTTACAGCGTTTACGGAAAACCTCCCCGACAGCGACTGGGATGAGGTGAATTTTCCCGAATTTCGTGTGATGCGTCCTGACGGTGTGCTCAGTTGGGTGGCCGCCAGAGTCTATTCGATACGGGACGCCAACGGCCGGATCTTTCGCGTGGCGGGTATTGCCGAGGACATCACCGATCGCAAGCTGGTGGAACTGGCCCTTTTGCGTCGGGGTGATTGGGAACGGCTGCTTTCCAGGCTTTCGGCTCGCATGATTGCGGTTACTGCCAAGGATCTGCCGGCGGCTTTCGAGTGGGCGTTGTGCGAACTCGCCGAGGTGGCGGGTGCCGATTTGGCTTTTGTGGTGCTTCAGGACGAAGCCAGGGAAACCGCGGGTATCGCGTACTCCTGGGTTGCCGAAGAGGCCCCGTCGGTGGAGAACCTGCGCCAACTGCCGATAGGCGATCTGCGGCCGATGTTGGATCTGTTGGAAGAAACGGGTTTTTACCGTGTTCCGATGCGCGATGCCTTGCGGGATATTCCCGGTGCCTTTGGTGCCCACCTGGGAGAGCATGGTATCCGTTCCCTGCTGATTGCAGCCATCCATGCCAAACGGGATTGTAAAGCTTTCATCGCCCTGGAATCCCTGCACAACGAAAATCTCTGGGAGGATGCCGATGGCAGGGTGTTGCAGACGGTGGCGGAAATCTTCGCCAGCGCCTTGGCCCGGCGGGAAATCGAATTGGCATTGCTGGCCAGCGAGGCCCATGTTCGCTTGCTGATGGCTTCCACCGCCGAGGCCATTTACGGAGCCGACACCCAGGGCCGCTGCACCTTTGTCAATCCCGCCTGCCTGCGGCTGTTGGGCTATGAAAGCGCCGATGAGATGGTGGGTCGGTCGGTGGATGCCGTAGTGCACCGCAACCGTTGCAGGGACGACTCCGACACCGGCAGCGTCTGTGAGAGTCGTCTCACGTACACGAAGGGGGAGCGTATTCACAGCGATCAGGAAGTCTTTTGGCGGCGCGACGGGACCGCTTTCCCCGTCGAATTCTGGTCCAACCCGATCTGGGACGACGGGGAACTGAAGGGCGCGGTCGTCACCTTTGTGGATATCACAGAACGACGCCGGGCGGAGTCCGAACTGCGGCAGGCCGCCATCGTGTTCAACAACACCATGGAGGGGGTGATGATCGTCGATGCGGCGCGCCATATCGTTGCCGTGAACCCGGCCTTCAGCGACATCACCGGCTACGGCGAACAGGAGGTGATCGGGCGGCCGATCTCCTCCATGGCCGCCCGTGTCGACGAGCGTGAGCGTTACGAGACGATCTGGGAATGCATAGAGAACTCCGGCAACTGGAGCGGGGAGGTCTGGAATCGGCGCAAGAGCGGGGAGATCTATCCCGAGTGGATGACCCTGAGCGCCGTGCGGGACGAGGTTGGCACGCTGACCCATTGTGTGGCGGTGAGCACCGATATCAGTCAACTGAAGTTGGCGCAGGATCGCATGGAGTATCTGGCCCACCATGATCCGCTCACGGATCTCCCCAACCGCCTGCTGTTCCATTCCCGCCTGGAACACGCCATCGACCGCGCGCTTCGTCAGCAAAGCGGTGTCGCCCTGTTGTTTCTGGATCTGGACGGTTTCAAACCGGTCAATGACAACCTGGGGCATCAGGTGGGCGATAAATTGCTTGTGCAGGTTGCCGAGCGGTTGAGGGATACGGTGCGTCGGGACGATACCGTCGCCCGCCTGGGCGGTGACGAATTCACCATCATCATGGAAGGCCAGACAGACTGCGAGGGATCCGAGCTGTTGGCAGGCAAGATCAATCACACCCTGGCGGAGCCGTTTGCCGTGGATGGCAATGAGGTCTTCGTCTCCGCCAGTATCGGCGTCAGCCTGTCGCCCGGCGATACCGTCGATGCGGAAGAACTGATACGCTTCGCCGATGCGGCCATGTACGAGGCGAAACAGGCCGGCCGCAATCAGCACCGCTTTTATCAAAACGGGGCGCGCTAGGCGGTTTCGGCTACTATAGTGTGCTAAGACAATCCACGACCACGATCCCAGTGCCGGTGCAACTGCACAGCTTGTCGGCGCCTGTAAATTCTACAAATCGGGATCAACAGGCATAGAAACGAAGAGCTTCGATGGTCGCCACCGGCGAGTGGCCACTGTAACGGAGCCATAACGAGACCGACGAGGAGAGAACTGGATGACATCCAGGGGAAGAAGCGGCGGGCAAGTTGCACGCCTTTTCAGCACCGCTATGGCGATGGGCGTTTCCTCTAGCGCTGGCGCCGTCACCTTCGAAAGCGGCGATCTGTACGGCAGTTTCGACACCACCTTCTCCTATGGCTTGGCCTACCGGATATCGGATCGCGACCGGGACATCCTCGGCATAGCCGCCTCGCCGGAATCGGGACGCGGTTTTTCCGTGAACAACGATGACGGCAACCAGAATTTCGGCAAGGGCCTGGTCAGTGAGGCGCTCAAGGTCACCAGCGAGCTGGAGCTGAAATACGGCGATTTTGCCGCTTTCGTTCGCGGCACGGCCTTCTACGACTTCGAGGTCGAGGACGGCGAGCGCGAAAAGATCCCGCTGACAGACGAAGCCAAAGACCAAGTCGGTTCCGATGTCCGTCTGTTGGATGCCTTCGCCAGTTATCGCTTCTACCTGGGCGAAATGCCCGGCGAGGTGCGCGTCGGCGAGCAGGTGATCTCCTGGGGCGAGAGCACTTTCATTCAGAACAGCATCAACACCATCAATCACGTGGACGTGGGTGCCTTGCGGGTGCCGGGTGCCGAATTACGCGAGGCGTTGCTGCCGGACGGCATTGTCTACGGCAGTATCGCGCCCACCGAGAACACCTCTGTCGAAGCCTACTACCAGTACGATTGGGACAAGACGGACATCGATCCCTCCGGCAGTTACTTCAGCACCGTGGATTTCGCCGGTCAGGGCGGCGAGCGGGTGTTGCTGGGTTTCGGGGCGGTTCCCGACAGTGTGCCGCCCAATGTCGTGGTCAGCCCGCCCTCGTTGACCGCCGTGGTAGCCCGTGCGCCTGATCGCAATCCCGGCAACGACGGTCAGTACGGTCTGGCTCTGCGGTTCTTTCTGCCCGAGTTGAACGATTCCGAAATCGGCCTGTACTACATCCATTACAGCTCCAAACTGCCCCTGGTCAATGCCATCACCGGCACACCGGAGGGAGCGCTGGGGGTAGACCCGGATGGACAATCCTACGTACAGACCGCGCGCTATTTTTTTGAATATCCCGACGATATCAAGCTTTATGGGCTGAGTTTCAACACCGACATCGGCAATACGGGCATTGCCTTGCAGGGCGAGTTTTCCTACCGGCAGGATGTGCCGCTGCAAATCGACGACATCGAGATCCTGTTCGCCGCTCTCGGTGCCCAGGACAATCTGGCGCCCGGCGCCACGCCGGCGGCGCCTCTGGCACAATTCAATCAATTGGGCCGCATCCCCTTCGATGAGGTGGTTCCGGGCTATATACGGCGCGATGTGATGCAGTTCCAGGCCACTTTGACCAAGGTCCTGGGGCCCGTGTTCGGCGCCAACACCGGCGTGATCGTGACCGAGGCCGCGATCTCGCACGTGCTGGATATGCCGGACAAAAACGAGCTTCGTCTGGACGGGCCGGGCACCTACATTTCGGGAAATGAAGCTCTGGCCGCTTTCCACTATGGGCTGTTCGAGAATGCCGAGCATTTCGCCACGGCCACCTCCTGGGGCTACCGCGTGGCCGGCCGGCTCACCTACAACAATGTGTTCAGTTCGATCAATCTGGAACCGCGTTTCTCCTGGCAGCATGATGTCAACGGCATCAGTCCGGGACCGGGCGGAAACTTCATCGAGGATCGAAAGGCGATCACCCTGGGCCTGAAAGCGATCTATCAGAACCAGTTCGAAGCCGACATCAGCTATACCAACTTCTTTGGCGCAGGGCGCTACAACCTGCTCAACGACCGGGATTTCGTTGCCCTGACCTTCAAGTATTCTCTGTAAGACAAGGAGTTACCGATGCTGCGGAAACCAAACAGCAAGATTGTCTGTGCCTTGCTGCTGGCCTGCGCGCCGGCCTTGGCCGCCGCCGGGGCCAGCCTGGCTGAGATCGCCCGCCTGGGTCAGGACCTGACGCCGCTCGGGGGTGAGATGGCGGCCAGCGCAGACGGCACTATCCCCGCCTATGGTGGCGGCATCAGCCAGCCGCCGGCGGGTTACAAGCCGGGCGATCACCACCCCGACCCCTACGCCGAAGAGAAGCCCCTGGTGACGATCACCGCCGCCAACATGGCGCAGCATGGGGACAAGCTCACCGAAGGCCACAAGGCGCTGCTGCGCACCTATCCGGACAGCTACTTCATGAAGGTCTACCCGACCCATCGAAGTGCCTCTGCACCGCAGCGTATCTACGATGCCACCGCGAGCGTGGCCGCCACCGCGGAACTGGTGAACGACGGCAACGGTGTAAAAGGCACCGTGATCGGGATTCCGTTTCCGATGCCCAGGCAGGGAATCGAGGTGCTCTGGAATCACCTGCTGCGCTATCGTGGCGACATTGCCGGCCGCCATATCGCGCAGGCCGCCCCGACCCGTGGCGGTGACTACACCCTGGTGCAGTTCGAGGACGAGTTCAATCTCATCTATGCCCATGAGGGCATGACCGAGAAGGAGTTGAAGAACCGGATCGCCTACTTCAAACAGATGGTCCTGTCACCGGCCCGTTTGGCGGGTGGTATTTTGCTGGTTCACGAGACCCTCAACCAGGTGGAGGAACCGCGTCAGGCATGGCTCTACAATCCCGGCCAGCGCCGTGTGCGGCGGGCGCCGAACGTCGCTTACGACAACCCCGGCACCGCCTCGGACGGCCTGCGCACCAACGACCAGTTCGATATGTTCAATGGCGCGCCGGATCGCTACGACTGGAAGCTGGTGGGCAAGAAGGAGATGTATGTCCCCTACAATGCCTACCGGTTGCACAGCGACAAGCTGAAGTATTCGGACATACTCACACCCTTGCATATCAATCAGGAATACCCGCGTTACGAATTGCATCGCGTGTGGGTGGTGGACGCCACCCTCAAGGAAGGTGAACGCCATCTCTACAAGCGCCGCACCCTGTATTTCGACGAGGATAGCTGGCAGATATTGGCAGTAGACCTGTATGACAACCGCGATCAGCTGTGGCGGGTTTCGGAAGGCCATCCGATCAATTATTACGAAGTGCCGGTCATCTGGACCACGCTGGAGGTCCACACCGATCTGCAATCCGGTCGTTATCTTGCTCTGGGACTGGACAATGAGGCCCAGATGTATGATTTCAGCATCAAGCGTTCACCCGCGGATTACACACCGGCTGCCTTGCGTCGCGCCGGGGTACGTTGATCCTGGCGGCAGCGGGCGATAGTCGCCGTGTGCCAGCCGTAAGCATAAACAATGAGGCGGCTCGGGACGCAACGCATGTTTGCGTCAGGGCGCGGGCAGAGAAGCGGCGTTGTTCCCAAAATCCATCGATTACCATAGTCCTCACTGGCGTTTGATCCTGTTCGTGCTTCTGGTTTGCTCGGTCCCGGTTGCGGTGGCGCTGGACGGGCAAAGTCAGATCGCCCCCAAGGCCAGGGAATCCTTGCTGCTCGATCTGTCGGCGGTGCCCGGACTCATGGTGGCGGTCGGGGAGCGTGGGCATGTGCTGATCAGCAATGACGGCGGCCAGAACTGGACCCAATCGGCGAGCCCCACGCGGGCTACCTTGACTGCTGTGTTCGCGCACGATCCCCGGTTGATCTGGGCGGTGGGACACGATGCGGTGATCCTGCGCAGCAGTGACGGCGGTCTCAACTGGCGGAAGGTCTATTCTGCTCCGGAGGAGCAACGGCCGCTGCTGGACGTGTGGTTTGCCGACGCCAGACACGGCTTCGCGATCGGCGCCTATGGGTACTTCCTGGAGACCCGCGATGGTGGCGACACCTGGGAATCGCGCTTCATCAGCGAGGACGATTTCCATCTCAACCATCTGGCCAGAGGTGATGACGGCACCCTGTATATTGCCGCCGAGCGCGGCAATTTCTACCGTTCCGGGGATGGCGGTGAAAACTGGGAGGCCCTGACCACGCCCTACGAAGGGTCTTATTTCGGCACCTTGCCTCTGGACGGTGAGCAGCTGCTGCTGTTTGGCCTTCGAGGGCATTTGTTCGGCAGTGCGGACCGGGGAGACACCTGGAGCGAGATCCCCAACGATTCCAAGGCAATGCTGACCTGCGCGCTTCGACTGGACGATGGCTCGATCCTGATCGGTGGTCTCGCCGGTACAATTTTGCTGAGCCGCGACAGCGGGAGTTCCTGGCAATTGCTACAACAGAAGGATCGCAAGGGGATTTCTTCCATGGTGGTGGCTGGCGAACGTTTGATCGTGGTGGGCGAAGGCGGTGTGCGCTCGCTGTCCTTGCCCGAACTGCTGAGCGGGGAGGGCTGAGGCATGTCTGATTCCCTGCCGGTTCGTGCGCTGGAAAAGCTCGTTTTCGGTGCCCGCCCGTTGCTGGTCGCGGTGTTCGTGGTGATAACCGCCTACATGGCCTGGTCCGCTACCAACCTTCGCGTGGACGCGGGTTTCAGCAAGCTCTTGCCGCTGGAACACGAGTACATGAAAACCTTCGTGAAGTATCGGCGGGACTTCGGCGGCGCCAACCGAATCCTGATCGCCGTCATGGCCCGTGAAGGGGACATTTTTACCCCGGAATTCATGGATACCCTCAAACGTGCCACGGATGAGGTGTTCTTCCTGCCCGGCGTCGACCGGGCCAAGGTGCAGTCCATCTTCACGCCGAATGTGCGTTTCACGGAAGTGGTGGAAGACGGCATCGCCGGTGGCAACGTGATCCCGGCGGATTTCGAGCCAACCCCGAAGGGCATGGAAAAGGTCCGCGAGAACATCCTCAAATCCGGTGTGCTGGGGCGCTTGGTGGCCAATGACTTCAGCGGTGCCATCATCAGTGCGCAATTGTTGGAGTTCGACCCCAACACCGGGGAAAAACTGGACTATATCGGCGTCGCCAAGCAACTGGAAGACAAGGTTCGAGCAAAGTTCCAGGGCGACAAGGTGCACGTGGAAATCGATGTGCACATCATCGGTTTCGCCAAGGTGGTGGGTGACATCTCCGAGGGAGCCGCCCGTGTGCTGGCCTTTTTCGGCATTGCCTTCCTGATTACCGGCCTGCTGGTTTACCTCTATTCGCAGTCCTGGGCCTTCACGCTGGTGCCCCTGGGCTGTTCGCTGATTGCGGTGGTCTGGCAATTGGGTCTGCTGCCGCTATTCGGCTTTGGCCTCGATCCCATGTCCATCCTGGTGCCGTTTCTGGTTTTCGCCATTGGTGTGAGCCATGGTGTGCAGATGATCTCGGCGATACGCGCCGAGGTGTTCGACGGCGCCGACATGAACACTGCCTGCCGAGCCAGCTTCCGGCGCCTGCTGGTGCCCGGTGGCATTGCCTTGGCTTCGGACACCATCGGTTTCATCACCATCCTGCTGATCAAGATCGACATCATTCAGGAAATGGCCATCACCGCCAGTATAGGTGTGGCGGCCATCATTCTCACCAATCTGGTGCTGCTGCCGGTGCTGGTTTCCTATCTGCGGGTTGACGAGGGCTATCGCGGAAAATTGACTGCCAGGGCCGAGCGGATGGCGGGCTATTGGGCACGCCTTGCCAGGGTTGCGGAGCCACGCAATGCCACGGTGGTGATCCTGATCAGCCTGGTATTGCTCGGCGTCGGCTTGTGGAAGGGTACCAACGTGGCCATCGGCGACCTGCATCCCGGTGTGCCTGAATTGCATTCCGACTCCCGCTACAACCTGGACAGCGAGGTGATAACGGAAAAATTCTCCATTGGCGTGGACGTACTGTCGGTGATCGTCGAGACCGTGTCCGAAGGCTGCATTCAGTACGACGTCATGGACACCATGGACCGCTTCATCTGGACCATGCAGAACACCCAGGGGGTGCAGTCGGTCATCAGTCTGCCGGTGGTGGCCAAGGTGATCAATGCCGGTTGGAACGAAGGCAGTCTGAAATGGCGCGTGCTGCCCCGCAACCAACAGGTTCTGGTGCAGGCAGTATCGCCGGTGGATACCGATACCGGGCTGCTCAATTCCGATTGCAGTGTGATGCCGGTGCTGATTTTTACCACCGACCACAAGGCCGAGACCATCGATCGCATCGTCCAGGCGGTCAAGAAATTTCGAGAACAGTACGGCTCCGAACGCATTCGTTTTCAGTTGGCCAGCAGTAACGTGGGTGTGATGGCGGCCACCAATGAGGCGGTGCGTGCGGCCCAGTTTCCGATGCTGTTATACGTGTTCGCGGCGATCATATTGCTGTGTCTGATCACGTTTCGTTCCTTGCGGGCGACCCTCTGCATCGTATTGCCCCTGGGGCTGGTTTCTTTGCTGGCCTATGCGCTGATGAGCAGCCTGGAGATAGGTCTCAAGGTGAATACCCTGCCGGTTGTAGCCCTGGGCGTCGGCATCGGTGTGGACTACGGTATTTATATCTTCAGCCGCTTTCAGGGGCTGCTGAAGGAAGGGCATGGTCTGCGTCAGTCCTACGAACGAACCTTGGGAATCACCGGCAATGGCGTGGTGTTCACCGGCATCACGCTGGCCATCGGTGTGGCCACATGGATTTTTTCGCCGCTGAAGTTTCAGGCGGATATGGGCATTTTGCTCACATTCATGTTTCTGGTGAACATGTTGGGCGCCATATTGCTGCTGCCGGCCCTGGCAAGTTGGATGTATCCCGGCTACCGCAAGGCCGACTGATTGGGAGAGGAGAAAACCAATGGCGAAAGCCAAACAACTGATCGCGGTCCTGCTGTCGCTGGGCATGGGGGCGGCCACTCCGGTGCAGGCCGACGGCCTCAGCAGTCTGGTTCCTGCCGGTTTGGGCGTGGCGGCCTTCGATCCTGCCAACGGTGTACTGCCGTTTCCCAACGATGCCCTGTTTTCCGGCTCTCAGGATGGCACGCTCAACATTCCGGTGGATGATCCCGCCGATCTTTCCGATCCTGCGGTGGCCATCAACGCCCTGGACGGATTTTCCACCGTCGCGCCGATCACCGCCACCTTCACCCGTGGCCTGAATCCCGATTCGATTCATCCCGGTGGCAACGTGAGGCTGTTCGAGGTGAGTATCGATCCCTTGACCAAGGCGGTGACCGGTCTGGTCGGGGAGTTGATCGCGGGTGAAGACTACGCCGTGGGAATCTCGCCGGTGGACGAAACCACCCTGGACATCACCCCTCTGCGGCCATTGAACCCTTCCAGCGGCTATCTTGCGGCGGCCTTGCGCGGCCTGCGTGAGCCGGCCTCCATCGGTGGGGGACTGGTCAATATCTCGCCGTTTTACGTCATCGCTCGATTGCCGGTCGCGCTGCTGAACGACGACGGCAGCAGCCGCTTTCCCGCTGTCTTGAACGCTGGACAAGCAGCCGCTTTCGAACCTTTGCGCCTGCTCACCGGCAGTCAATTGGCGGTGCTGACGGCTGCCGGTATCGATCGGCGCGACGTGATTCTGAGCTGGTCCTTCTCCACACAGTCTGTCGGTAATGTCCTGAGTACGGTGCGGACCCGCCTGCGTGCCGGCGATCCCCCCAATGCGGCCCTGGTCGACAGCGGGGCGGATTCTCCCTTCGGTGCCGCCGATCTGTACGTGGGCAGCCTGGATGTTCCCTACTACCTCAGCGCCCCCGGCGCCGACAATTCCACGGCTCCCCTGAACACCTTTTGGCTGGGCCAGGACGGCAGCAATCTGACGCGCTTCAATCCCGCGCCGGTGGCTACCGAAACCCGCTCCATTCCCCTGCTGGCCTCCGTGCCCAAGGGTGAGAAGCCTGAATTGGGCTGGCCAGTGGTCATTTATCAGCACGGCATCACCCGCCGCCGAAGCGATGTGGCGGTGGTTGCCGACGTCCTGGCGCAGGCCGGCTTTGCGGTGGTCGCCATCGACCTGCCCTTGCACGGCATCACCGGTAACGAGACCGATGGCAGTGCCGCCTTCTTCGCGGGCGATGCGGAACGTACCTTCAACCTCGACCTTGTCGACAACGCCACTGGCTCGCCGGGGCCGGACGGCATCACCGACGAGTCCGGCACGCATTTCATCAATCTGCGCAGTCTGCTTACCTCGCGCGACAATGTTCGGCAGGGTGTGTCCGATGTTTTGACGCTGAGTTATGCGCTCTCCGCGCTGGACTACGATGGCGGAGGGCCTGATTTCAATATCCACGCCATTCGTTTCCTGGGGCATTCCCTGGGCGGCATCGTCGGCCAGATCGCACTTGCGCTGGAACCGGAGATCGGGGCAGGCGCGTTGGTGTTTACTGGCGGGGGCATTCCCAAATTGCTGGACGGCTCGGCGGCCTTCGGCGCGCAGATTGCTGCCGGACTCGCCTCCGCCGGGGTGCTCAAGGGTACCGCCGACTATGAATCCTTCATGGGTGCGGCGCAGACGGTCTTGGATGCCGGTGATCCGGTCAATTATCCAACCGCCGCCAGCTCGCGGGGGTTGCTCTTGCAAGAGATCGTCGGCGGCAACAGCAGCCCGCCCGATCAGGTTATCCCGAACAACGTCACAACCCTGGCACCGCCCGGTACCGTGCCGGCGCCCCTCTCGGGGACCGATCCGCTGATTCCCGTTCTCGGACTGACGCTTGTGGATCAGTCCGTCGGCGGTGCAGATATCGATGGCGATCTGGACGTGGCGGTGCGGTTCAACGCCGGTCATCATGGCTCGCTGTTGACGCCCAACGACGCCCAGGGGCAACCGGATCCCCTGTCCGCTCAAGTAACTGCCGAATTGCAGAGCCAAATCGCGGGATTTCTTGCCACCAACGGCGTTATCCTGAATATACAGAACGGCGATGTGATCCAGCCGGTCTCACAACCCTGACCGGCGCCATGTGCCGTCGCGGCATGCAATCCGCGACGGTGAATCGAAGGGGGTGACGGAATGGCCGTGTTGCTCCAAACCCGCACCGAGGACGGTGTGGCGATACTCACTCTGAATCGGCCGGCATCCCGCAATGCCATGGACGTCGAACTGGCCGAAGCCCTGCACGATAGCTTGGCTGCCATGGCCCAGGATGACAAAATCGGCTGTGTGGTGTTGCGCGGTGCCGGAGGAAACTTCATGTCCGGCGGCGATGTGAAGTATTTTCACCGGAACGTCGAGACCCTCAAACTGCCGGGTTCCGGTGTCCTCGAACCGTTGTTCCGCCAGGTCCACGGTGCCATCCGATCGATTCGCACCATGCCCAAGCCGGTACTGGCCAGCGTACAAGGTTCCGTTGCCGGTTTCGGCGTTAGCCTGTTGGCCGCCTGCGATCTTGCCCTGGCCGCCGACGACGCGGAGTTCTCCGCGGCCTATTGCCAGCTCGGTGTGACCCCGGACGGCGGTCTTACCTGGAGCCTGCCGCGCATCACCGGTTGGAAGCAGGCGTCGGAGTTACTTTTTTTCGGTAACCGCTTCGATGCCTACAAGGCCAAAACTCTGGGTCTGGTGAACGACGTGGTACTGGCGGAACAACTGGGCGAGCGTACCGATCAGTGGGCGCTGCGTCTGGCCAGGGGGCCACGCAAGGTTCTCGCCCGTACCAAGCGCCTGTTGGGTGAATCCCTGTCGAACGACCTGAATCAGCAACTGGAACGTGAGCAGGCCATGTTTATAAAAAGCGCAGGGGAGCCCGCCTTTGCAGAGGGCCTGGATGCCTTTCTGGAAAAGCGTCCTCCACGTTATGGATGAACCGTCCATGCACGACCTGAGCGGCAAGACTCTGTTCATTACCGGCGGCAGTCGCGGCATCGGCCGTGCCATCGCGCTCCGGGCGGCCCAGGAAGGGGCCAATGTGGTTCTCAACGCCAAGACAGATCAGCCCCACCCGAAGCTGCCAGGCACGATTCACAGCGTGGCCGCCGAGATCGAGGCCGCCGGTGGCAAGGCCCTGCCTCTGCAAGTGGATATCCGTGACGAGACCAGGGTTGCCTGGGCGGTGGAACAGGCCAGGCAGACCTTCGGCGGCATCGACATGGTGGTCAACAACGCCAGCGCCATCAGCTTGAGTGCTACCCTGGACACCCCGGTCAAGCGATTCGATCTGATGATGCAGGTCAATCTGCGCGGCACCTTCGTGGTGTCCCAGGCGTGTTTGCCGGCCCTGCTCGAAGCCGACAATCCGCACATCCTGGTGTTGTCTCCACCCATGAATCTGAACCCCAGGTGGTTCAAGCATCATACCGCCTACACACTATCCAAATACGGCATGAGCATGTGCGTGCTGGGCATGGCGGCGGAATTCAGTGAGGCCGGTGTGGGCGTCAATGCCCTATGGCCGATGACGGTTATCGACACCGCCGCGTTAGCCATGCTCGGTGGCCGCGTCCATCCCGGACAATGTCGCGATCCCGCCATTGTCGCCGATGCCGCCGTGGCGATCCTCAAGCGGGACAGTCGCCGCTGTAGCGGCAATTTCTTTCTGGATGAGGAGGTGCTACGACAGGAAGGGGTGAGCGACTTCTCGATCTACGGCGGGGCGGATGAGACCCTGATGCCGGATTTGTTCGTGTAGGCTTTGTTGGTTTGGAGCGCAATGTCATCACGTGCGGTGCGGGCGCTCCGGAACGCCTACACGCTCAGTACCAATACCCACGGGGACGATTGTGAAGCTGCGCCTTCTTTTCCTGTTTTTCTTTTGCCTTTGCCAGTCGCCGGTCTTTGCCGGTGACATCGTCGGGCAGGTGACGGTGTACGCCCGCGATGGCAAGGAGCCGCTTTCCAGCTTTGCCGATGCGGTGGTGTACGTGGATGGTGTGCAAACCCCGCCGCCGCCGAAAGCAGCGATCCTGGACCAGTCGGGCAAGCAGTTTCTACCCAGGGTGTTGCCGGTGGTACGCGGGCAGACGGTGGAGTTCTGGAACCGCGATGCCGTGCAACACAATGTCTTCAGCCCGCACCCGCAACACGGATTCGATCTGGGCCGCTACCCCAGGGACGAGTTTCGCAGCGTGGTGTTTGAGCAGGCGGATCGTTATAAAATTTACTGCGATTTGCACCAGCGCATGATTGCCGACATCCTGGTGCTGCCCAATCGCTATTTTGCCGTCAGTGACGAGTCCGGCAGCTACCGTATCGAAGGCGTTCCACCCGGCAACTACGTGCTACGTGCCTGGCATATCTTCGGCGGCAGCAACAGTACCGCGGTCAGTGTGGGCGAAACCGAGTCACGGGCGGATTTTTCCCTGGTGAGTACCAAGGTGGTGCGCGAAATCGAGACGCACAAGGACAAGCGCGGTCGGGACTATCTTGATCGGTTTTTCAATAATTAGCGCCTAATGAAGATGGCCGCGAATCAGGGAATCGGCGGCCGCCAGCATCTTTTTGCGGGAAAAGAACAACTGTAGTTTCGTACCGCCGCATTGCCGCCAGAGCACGGCGGACCGCAGACCGGCCAGAAGCAGGGCGCGGATGCGATTGACGTTGCCGGCATTTTGCAGGTGGTTGGGCTCGCCGTTGACCATGACCCGGGGATTCAGGGGGCTGATGTTCTCACTGTAGGCATTGGCAATGGCCTCCAGGGTTTTGCCGTCCAACACCGTGCTGTCCTCGAGATTTTCACCGATGGCCCGCAGGCTTCTGCCGATCCGCTCCATAGGGGCGGGGGCGCTGGCCAGAGTGCGCTCCAATTGCAGCAGGGTGAAGGCGTAGCGACCGACCTGTTGGTTCTCCCGTGCCGCCTCCGGGCCGCCGCGCAGGAACTCACGCAACAGCCGCAGACCGACCATCATGCCGGAAACGCTGCCATAGACGGAGGGAACGTCCTCAGCGTCGAAGCGAAACAGGCTGGAGAGGCTGGCCTCCATTGCCTGCGAGTCGGTGATTCCGCGAAAGGCGATCTGGTTCACCAGGCTGCAAGCCTGGGCTACGCCGGCCAGGGCCAGCGTCCGGTCTTCAATGGAATGCGACAAGGCGAAAGGCTCCCTCAGGGCGTGGTCGATTCGATGATGCCGCCCCCCAGACAGACATCGTCCGCATAGAGTACCACCGATTGGCCGGGGGTAACTGCCCGCTGAGGCTGGTCGAAGTCAACCAACAGATCGTCGCCCAGGGCGCTGACCCGGCAAGGCTGATCGACCTGACGGTAGCGGGTCTTGGCGCCGCACAGCAGCGGCAGGGAGGGGGCCCGGCCGGCGATCCAGTTGAATGCCTTGCACCGCAGTGAGCGTGAAAACATCGCCGGGTGATCGTGCCCCTGGGCAACCAGGAGTGTATTGCTGTCCAGGTTCTTTCCGACCACATACCAGGGCAGTTCCTCGGCCTGCGGCCTGCCGCCCAGCCCCAGGCCCTTGCGTTGTCCCAGGGTGTAGTACATCAGCCCGTGATGGCTGCCCAGGCGCGTGCCGTCCAGGGCACGAATCTCTCCCGGTCTGGCCGGCAGGTAGCGGGCGAGGAAATCGGAAAAGCGGCGCTCTCCGATGAAGCAGATGCCGGTGCTGTCCTTCTTGGCATGGGT
>JAGRGI010000017.1:54164-65121 GCA_020445565.1 Chromatiales bacterium | reverse complement strand
CCTGTCTGACTTATCCGTTTGAAGCGAAAATCACCGGGGGCGAATCAAATCAGTTTATCGAACGAGGCGAATAGTGGGCCTATTTAACGAGGTCGATAAGCTGAGTTGATCGTCATCCGGGGATTTGCAGCCAAACAGTGTTAAGTCAGACAGGCTCCTAGAGTTAACTTCCACCCCCTTCCCTCCTCACCCGATTGGTATGTCGCCTGCTGAGAGAGAATTTTGGCTATCCACCGCTACGACAGTGGTGGAGGTCCGCGAACACAATCGCCAGTTCGAGCGAGACAGCTGAACTCAGTCCACTTCCTGATCCTGGGGGATCAGCCGGGCCACCACCCAGTCCCAAGCCTGCCGTCCGTAGAGTTGTCTGATCACCGGCGGCAGCGCCACGCAACCCTGAGAGAGCAACAGATGGTGAAAATCTGCCGGTGTTCCCTCGCCATGGCTCTGTTGCCACTGCCTCAGCACATCGATCAATCTCCAGTTCACCACTCCCACCAACTGCTGTGTTGGATAGCGGGTCAACATAAGCAGGTCCTGAGCGGCGCTCTGCGCATGCTGCCCTGGCAACTCCTGCAGTTGCTGCAGCGCGGATGACACCGTCAGACCATAGACATGAAACTCGATATCGAGCAGTGCCAACAGCGTACGGCGCAGTCGTGCGAGCAGACAATAGAGTTTATGCTTCGGTGCGGGAAAAAGGCCCAACTCCTGCACCAACTGTTCGGCATAGAGCAACCATCCGACCTGCTGACTGGGAGAGAAGTTGACGCGCCGCACCATGGATTCCGCATGCCCGCCTGCGCTCGCAGTAACAGACTGCAGATGGCGGCCAGGCCAGGCGTTGCGTATGCACCAGGCGGTCAGCTGTGCTGGTGTATCCACCGCGGTGCCCGTCACTGGCCGCGGCAGGTAGAGCTCGCCGGACGGGATACCCGCAGCGGTGGTGGGTCGATAAACGGTCGCACAATCCAACGGACTATCTTCAGCAGCCAGTCGTAACTCGAGCAGCGCCGCATCAGGAAGCCTGAACTGATCGGTATCGGCCAGCCGACGGTGGATTTCGTTGCTGCGTTTGCGCACATAGCGCACCCGCTCTTCACCCTGTAGCTTTTTCTCCTGAGTGAGCCGCTCCAACCAGGGACGCGGATCCTCCACACCGGTCTGCTCCTTACAAAGGGCACTCAGTTCAGCGGCTGTCGTCTGATAGATCTGGCGTGCCAATTCATGCAGATCTCCCAGTTTGTCAGGCAGGTGATGCCGCAGCCGCAACTGTTCCTGAAAGCGCTGCCAACCGCACGCGGTATTCCCCTCGGCTTCGGGTGTGATCTTCTCGGCCAGAAAACTCAGGTATTCAGCGACCGCACTGGCGGCCTGGTCGCAGTGTGCCCGCAACTCACCAGCGTCTTCGCCCCGCTCCGCCAGCCGCTGGAGAAAGCGAACACCCGCCGCTCCCTCTCTCTGGGCCACATCGACCCAGATGCGGGGAATCAAAGCGGGATATGCGGAGAGTGTCGAGCGCGCCTTGTGCAGAAACCCGGGAATCTCCTGCAGGCACCTTGTCAACGCCGCTTCCCCCAGGCTGTCAGCCTCCCGCGCCAATCCGCAGACAGTTCGCAACGGCATGAAGGCCAGCGGATTTCTATGGCGCCAATCACACTCCAGAATCGCCTGATACTCATCCCGGCAGGCGCCAAACAGGATTTCCATCTCCAGCTGACCGGCTGGGTCGAGAGCATGGAAATCGATCTCCTCCAGCCCTACGATCGTACTCTCCAGCCAAGAGCCCAATGCACCCACATCATCGTCATCCACCGCCGGCAGCGCTCCGGCATAACCCGGCACACCGACACGCTGAGCAGTATCCGGATGGAACCGGAACCAAACCTGATAAAACTCATCGGTCAGTGCCTGAAAATCTGCGCAAGAGGAAGCCATCACACTTCCCTTATCTCGAAATCGTGCGTTATCTGTGCGGTCTTACCGAGCATCAGCGAGGCCGAACAGTACTTCTCCGCACTCAGGTTGACCGCACGGGCAACCGCTTTCTCACTGAGACCGCTTCCGCTCACGATGAAATGGACCTTGATCTGGGTAAACACCTTGGGTTCGTCCGCCGCCCGCTCCGCCTCCAACAACACTTCGCACGAACTCACCCGCTGACGACCCTTCTTGAGGATATGCACCACATCGATCTGCGTGCAGCCACCCAGTCCCAGCAACAGCATCTCCATTGGCCGCACCCCCAGATTTCTACCGCCGAGATCCGGTGGCCCATCCATCACCAGCGCATGTCCGCTGCCTGATTCGGCCACCATCAACATATCCTCAATCCACTTCACGCGTGCCTTCATCACAACCTCGCCACTGAAAATCCGCGTGAAGACTATCACAGATCGACATCCGGCGACGCCTTGCTTAAAATCCCCGGAGTCAATGCACTTCAGAGCGAGAAATCATGAGCATCATCAAACCGCCGGAAAAGGAACCCAAGTTCCTGCAACCCCTGCTCTCGTTCTGTCATCGCAGACACTATGCCGCAAAAACCGATATCGTCCATCCCGGCGACAGCGCCGATACGCTGTTTTATCTGGTGGAGGGTTCGGTCGCCATCATCATTGAGGATGAAGAGGGCAAAGAGATCATCCTCGCTTACCTGAACAAGGGTGAGTTTATCGGTGAGATGGGACTTTTCACGGCGCAACCCAGCCGTAGCGTGCTGGTTCGGACACGCTCTTCCTGCACCCTGGCAGAGATCAGCTATGCACGTCTGGAGCAACTGTTCGAATCCGACCTGAAACCCCATGTAAAAGAGTTGCTCTATGCGATGGGCGCTCAACTCACCCAGCGCCTGCTACACACCAGCCGCAAGGTGGGACATCTCGCCTTTCTCGACGTCACCGGCCGCATCGCCCGCACGCTGCTGGATCTGTGCAAACAACCCGATGCGATGACCCATCCGGACGGTATGCAGATTCGCATCACCCGCCAGGAGATTGGCCGTATCGTCGGCTGCTCCCGGGAGATGGCAGGCCGGGTGCTCAAAAACCTGGAGGAGCAGGGCCTGATCAGCGTGAAAGGAAAAACCATCGTGGTCTTCGGTACCCGCTGAACTAGGGTTTTCAGCGCGCCGATTTTTCCGTCTGGATATCATCCCCGCCGGCGAATTTGCGGTCGGGCCCCGCTGAGATGAGGGTGAAGCGCTCACCTGACGTGGTATAGCGAAACGGCGTTCCCCAGCCGTCCAGCATCTCCTGCGGAGGGATACCCAGATCCTGTTGGATACGCTCCATAGTGACTTGGGAGGGATCGAATCCGGCACCATACTGAATCATCCAGATCCGAACCGAGCGGCCCAGCAGTTCCATGCGTTGCCGGGTTCTGGTGACCTCTTCGGGAGTATCGGGACGCACGGCCGCGGTTGTTGACGGCTGTGCTGCTGGTGTTGCGCCACCCAGATACTCCAGACCGCCCCAGACGGCGACCCCGAGTAGCAGCAACGCAGCGGCAACCAGCAGCAGTCGGGTTCGCTGGCCGCTCACTCGCGACTTTTTCTGTGCCGATTTGCGACCGGTGCGCCTGGTTGCCACAGATCCGACTGTCGACTCCCCCAGGTCGCTGGTCGCTGTCAGGGTGTCGGTATCCGCAATCGGCGAGTGCTGCTGCGCGGAACGCATTGCGGCCTGATCACTGCGGGTCGGCTGCACCGCAATCTCCTCGATCTGCATACCCGGATGTTCGATCTCCAGCTCCAGCTTGTCGCTGAGCCGAACACTCTCCACATCCTTCGCATCCTCATCCGCCGGGGTGCTCCCAGCCGGGCGAATATCGCACTGAGCGCCACAGTTGATGATCTTGCCCATCAGTTCGACCGCCCGCGCCTTCTCCAGTGCCGGCTTGATTGCTATCAGCTTGCCACGCAGCAGATTGCGTGTCTTCTCCGGAGGTATGCGCAACAGCTGTGACAGTGATGCCACCACCTCTTCGACCCGGTACCCCTCCAAGGGTCGACCGCTCAGCTCCAGGAGAAATTTCTCTCCGCTCATCCGGCTCCGCTCTCCACTTTCAGCACCACTCCATCGACACCCACCACGGTAACCTGGGTGCCAGCCGCACAATCCTCCCCCTCGATCTTCCAGGTGGTATCGTCAACCCGGATCTTTCCAAGCCCGTTGACGATCGGAAGATCCAGCGTGAAACGCCGACCAATATACTGCTCTCCGCGTCGATTCAGCAGGGGACGGTCTGTCTCAGTCGGGTGCCGGTCCAGTAGCAATCGCCAGAGCACCACGCTGGCGACGCTTACCAATGCGAACAGCAGCAGCTGATACTCCCAGCCAAGCGCCGGAAACAGCATTACCACCAGACCCACCACACCGGCCGCCACGCCCATCCAGAGGAAGAACACCCCGGGTGAAAAGGCCTCCAGAATGATCAACACCACCCCCAGCACCCACCAGTGCCAGTAGGCGGCGCTCTCCAGCCACTCCATCAACGCTCTCCCTCCCCGCGCCCCTTCATCGCGCCCTTTGCCACCTCGACGATCCCAGCCAGCGAACCGATCAAGCTGGAAGCCTCCAAAGGCATCATAATCACCTTCTGGTTGTTCGCGGAGGCGATCTCCTTGAGTGCTTCGGTATACTTCTGTGCAATGAAGTAGTTGATCGCATTGACGTCACCCTTGGCAATCGCCTGCGAGACCATCATGGTCGCTTTGGCCTCCGCCTCTGCCAACCGCTCGCGCGCCTCAGCCTCACGAAATGCCGCCTCTTTCTCGCCTTCCGCCTCCAGGATCGCCGCCTGCTTGTGTCCCTCAGCCTGCAGAATCTCGGACTGTCGTTGGCCTTCGGACTCGAGTATGGCCGCCCGCTTCTCGCGCTCGGCCTTCATCTGTCGCGCCATTGCATCGACCAGGTCTTTTGGTGGTGAAATATCTTTGATCTCGATGCGCGTCACCTTGACCCCCCAGGGAGTGGTGGCGTCATCCACTACGCTGAGTAGTTGGGCGTTGATATGATCGCGCTTGGAGAGCAGCTCATCCAGATCCATCGAACCCATCACCGTGCGGATGTTGGTCATGGTCAGGTTGAGGACGGCGCGGCGCAGGTCCAGTACCTCATAGGCGGCTTTGGCAGCGTCAAGAACCTGGTAGAACACCACGCCGTCGGCGGTGACCATGGCATTGTCGCGCGTGATGACCTCTTGGGACTGTACGTCGAGCACCTGTTCCATCATATTCAGGCGGTGGCCGATACGGTCCATCACCGGCACAATGAGGTTGAGGCCGGGGCGCAAGGTCTTGGTATAGCGCCCGAAACGCTCTACGGTGTATTCCGTGCCCTGGGGTACGGCTTTTACCCCGAGGGCAACCAGGACCACGGCTAGGACGACCAGGGCGATGATGAACGGTTCCACGATTTTCCTCCTGCTGTGCGGCGACTGGCCGATATTCGCTATCGGTCCCAGCATAGACCAAGGCTCCTGTGCCCGTGGCACAGGGGCTTCAACGTCAGGGAATTAGCGCCGGCGAGCGGCTCTTTGGGGGATGCGGCCGGCCAGGGCGCCGAAGGAGATCAGACCCGCCGCTAAGATCACGGCGCTGGCCGTGGCGACGATACTCAACAGGGTAAATCCGGTGGCCATCGGTGATTCCGTCGTTGAAAAATCGGTTTGGAATATACAGAAATACTAATGTGTGTGATGTGGTTCAAGTCACAAATACCCGCTTATCCTGCCCGCTCCCAGGAGTCGAGACAATGCCAGTGGCCGATGCCATGATCGTAAAACCGCCGAAATCCCTGTTGCGACCGGTCGGCAAGGCCATCGTCGAATTCGATATGATCCGCGAGGGAGACAGAATCCTCCTTGGCGTATCCGGCGGCAAGGATTCACTCTCACTGTTGCAGATCCTGCGGCATCTGCAAAGCTATGCCCCGGTGCGCTTCGAACTGGGAGTCATTACCGTGGACCCGGAGGTGGACGGCTTCGACCCGGCGCCTCTGAAGACTTACTACCAATCCGTGGGCGTCCCCTGGTTCTACGAGGAACAGGCCATACAGGATCAGGCCCGAGAGCATATGGATGGGGACTCCTTTTGCGCTTACTGCGCCCGCATGAAGCGCGGCATCATGTACACCACCTGCCGACGCGAGGGCTACAACGTGTTGGCCCTGGCGCAACATCTGGACGACTTGGCCGAGAGCTTCCTGATGTCTGCGTTCCATGGTGGGCAATTGCGAACCATGAAGGCCCACTACACCAACGATGCTGGCGATATCCGCGTGATTCGGCCCCTGGTGTACGTGCGTGAACGGCAGACCGCCGCCTTTGCCGCCAGCGCCGCTCTGCCGGTGGTGCCCGATAGCTGCCCGGCCTGTTTTGCCGCGCCGACCCGGCGCGAGCATATGAAGGCCCTGCTCGGCCAGGAGGAGGCCGGGCACAAGACTCTGTTTCGCAGCCTGCTTCAGGCCATGAAACCGCTGATGACCGAGGATACGCCGCTTACGCCTCCCGCAGGGCTTTCAGCACCTTCTGACAACCTGCCTCCCGAGCCGGGCCGGTAGCCAGGGCGAATAACTCTATCTGCTCGCGGGTGGATTGGAGCTCGAAAGCCGGAGGTTGGGCGTCTTTGATCGCTACCTGGAATTCGCTCGCGGCGATATCGTAGTCGCCGAGGATCAAGGCGCACTCCGCGCGGGTTGCGCGCAACCACCAATCGCCGGGGGCCGGCTTGCACCAGGTGCCGCGTATGTAGCCGGCCAGGCTGTTGCCCAGCCCCAGCCCGATCTGCCGATCGTCGGTCATGATGCACAGATAGGCGGCGTTGATGGCGGGATAATAGTCGGAGAGATCGCGCCGGAACGCCTCCAGGTACAGGTCCCTGGCGCGTGCCAGCAGATCCATATCGGGTTCGGTCTTGGGTTGGTTGGCCTCGTGGTAGAAGGCGCGTCGCTTGTATTGCGCGGCCAGCATCGAAAGCGTGTCGCTGTCGTGATTGCCCAGGCGCCACAGCCGATACATGACGGACAGGGCCTCCTGGTATCGTCCCAGGCGGGTGAGGGCGTTGGCCTTGACCTTTTGCAGGGCGACATCCGATTCGTAGGGGTGCACCATCAGGCCGTCGACCTGAAGACCGTCGCTTTCCAACTGTTCGATGATTTCCAGGGCCTTTAGATACAGCCCCTTGGATTTGCAGATCGCGGCGATCTTGGCCTTGAGGGGGGGCTCGGCCTTCACCAGTTCGTCGTCGAGCACCCGGGAAAGCATTTCTGGCTCCAGGGCCTTTAGGCTGGAAAGCCGTTTGCCGTCCTTGGCGTCCAGTTCCCTGCTATCGGGCAGGGCTTTGATTAGATCTTGTTGGATCAGACGGTCGATGACGTGGGGAGCTTCATCGCTGGTGCGCAACACATAGGTATTTGACGTGCCGAACTCCTTGGCCAACTCGACTTCACCGATCTTGTCCAGGGCCAGATTGTCGAGGCGTCCGATGGCGGCGGATCGATCCCATTGATCCTTGAACGCCTGTGTAACGAAGATAAATCCCGGACGGGTTACCGGCTCCAGACGTGCCGCCAGATTGACGTTGCGGCCGATGACGTTGTTTCTCGCGGTGACCGGGTCTTTGAACTGATAAAAATCGCCAAAATGGCAGGCGATGCGTACCTGCAAATTGTCCAGCGCGGGAATGCCCAGGCGCAGATTGCGAAAGAAATCCCGGTAGCTGACCACGGCCTGCAGAACCGCCGGGTCTTCGAAAACCACGATCAGCGCGTCTCCCCAGGAATTGAATACCAAGAGCTGGTCGCGGTAGCGCTCGAAGGCTTGCAGGGATTGCGGCCAGAGTTTTTCCACGAAGTCCTTGGTTTCCGACTCCAGCTTGCTGAATCCCTTGATGTCCGAAAACATGACATAGGCATTGATGTTTTTGGCCATGACTAACACTCCGTTTAGGACAGGGGTACTGCTTGATCCGATTCCCCGTGTTTTGAGTTAATGTTCCAGGGGCGGGTGCGGCTCCATCGCCATGCTTTGCAGCCGACGCCCCAGTAATTGAATGTGTCCCTGTTGCCGTGATTGATCTTCGTCGCTGAAGTCGAAGCGGTAGCAGCGATGAATACGCAGCTGGCCATCTCTGTCGCGTTTCAGGCCGATGCGCCACAGCGACACAGTGGCGTCCAGCAATTGCACGCCATGTTGACGGCAGGCCATCTGGCTGAGCTGGATAGCCGCCTCCCGAGCCCTCAGGCTATCGGTCCAGAACCATACCGCGAAACCGAGTAAGATGAGTATGAGCAAGGTTTCCATAGTTCCCGGAGTGTACACGAAGCCCGCTGAATGGGTGGGATCATGATAGAGATCGTCCACGGTGATATTACTCAGCTCGCGGTGGATGCCATCGTCAACGCCGCCAACGGCAGTCTTCGGGGCGGGGGTGGCGTGGATGGGGCCATTCATCGGGCGGCCGGGCCGCAATTGCTCCAGGCATGTATTCCGCTGGGCGGTTGTCCTACCGGAGAGGCGCGCATCACGCCGGGGTTCGCGCTGCCGGCCCGCTGGGTGGTACATACCGTAGGCCCTGTGTGGCATGGCGGCGATCGGGGCGAGTCCGGGTTGTTGCGTTCCTGCTATGAGAATTCCTTTCGTCTGGCGCTGGAAAACGGTGCTGCGAGTATCGCCTTTCCCGCCATCAGTACCGGTGTCTACGGCTATCCCAAGCGGCCCGCGGCAGGTATCGCACTAAGGGCCATGATGGCCCATGAGAGCGAGTTCGATCGTATCGTTGCCTGCTGTTTCAGTGCCGGGGATGCGCGGCTGTACCGCGAGGTTCAGGCATCGATCTGAATCCTGCCGGCGTAGTCGCGAGCGAACTGCCAGGCGATCCGGCCACTGCGCGAACCGCGCGCCAACGCCCATTTCAATGCCTCTGCGCGGGCCGCTCGGCGGTTTGAATCCGGTAGACCCAGTTGCTCCAGCCAATGGTCGACGATGCTCAGGTATTGCTCCTGATTGAAGGGCCAGAACGATAGCCACAGGCCGAATCGCTCTGATAGGCTGATCTTTTCCTCCACCGCCTCGGTGTGGTGGATCTCCGTGCCCACCACGTGGGCCTGCTCGTTCTCCGCCAGGAATTCCGGCAGCAGGTGGCGACGGTTGGAGGTTGCGTAGATGAGTACATTGTCCGGTGGCGCCACCAGGGAGCCGTCCAGCACGGCTTTGAGGGCCTTGTAGCCTGGATCGCCGGCCTCAAAGCTGAGATCGTCGCAGTACAACAGATATTTTTCCGGGCGATCCTGCAAGCGGTCGATGATCTCCGACAGGTCGATCAGGTCGTGCCGGTCCACCTCCACCACCCGCAAACCCTGACCGTGATGTTCGGTGAGCAGGGCCTTGATCAACGAGGACTTGCCCGTGCCGCGGGAGCCGGACAGCAACGCGTTATTGGCCGGTGCGCCGGCCAGGAATTGACGGGTGTTGCGGTCCAGCTCGGCCTTTTGGGTGTCGATGCAAAGGAGTTGCTTCAGACCGAGGCGCTGAGGCCGGTTTATGGGTTCCAGCCAGCGCCGGCCGTTGCCGCGGCGCCAGCGAAAGGCGACGGCATCGTCCAAATTTTCGGCCGGTGGAGCGGGAGGGAGCAATGCTTCCGCCCGCCGTATTAGGTGATTGAGTTGCTTCAGGGTCTTGTGGAGTTTCTTCTGCGACATGGCTCGTCCCGAAATGTTCGCTATTCGGCTCGTTGCGGTAGAATTCGCGCTCATGGTCGTTGAACTGGAGTGGCCGCGGCGGCTGGACATTCAATCATAGTAACTGCTCATACCCTATCCGCGACGGGTGCCGGTTTCGGCGCCCTGGCGGTGTGGGTGTACGTTCCGAGGGACGCCGTGAACCCATTAATGGGGGGGTGGCCCGTACGCTCCACACCGTCTGCGCATTAGCAACGGGGGGTGAGTAGCTACCCATCACAACAATAACCGCGGCGTTCCCGCTCGTCGCAAAGGCGAATCCCGATGGAAGGCACACCCGACATCTTACTAAAAATTATCGCCCGCAAGGGTGAGGAGATTGCAGAGCGATCGGCCCGGGAATCGCTCCCCGACCTGTCCATGCGCGCCAGGGAAATGGGGCCGGTGCGGGGGTTCGTGCCGGCCATGCAGACGGTCATCGCCGAAGGGCGGGTGGCAGTCATTGCCGAGATCAAGAAGGCGTCACCCAGCAAGGGCCTGCTCAGAGCCGATTTCCGGCCGGGGCATATTGCTGAGAGCTACCAGGCAGGCGGCGCTGCCTGTTTGTCGGTACTGACCGATAGAGACTTTTTTCAGGGGTCGGAGGACTACCTTCGCGAAGCCAGGGCGGCCTGTTCCCTGCCGGTGATCCGCAAGGATTTCATTGTTGACCCCTATCAGGTGTATGAGGCGCGTGCCATCGGCGCGGACTGCATTCTTCTGATTGCCGCGGCGCTCAGCGACGCTACCCTGAGCGAGCTGGCCGACCTGGCGGCCAGTCTGGGCATGGATGTGCTGGTGGAGGTGCACGATGCCGAGGAACTGCATCGTGTTCTGCCCCTGAAACTGCCGCTGGTCGGCATTAACAACCGTAACCTGCGTACCTTCGAGACACGCCTGGAGACGACGTTGGAACTGCTGGCCGAGATTCCTGCCGGCCGCATTGTGGTGACCGAAAGCGGGATTCATACCCTTGGCGACGTGGCTCTCATGCGCAGCCGGGGCGTCAATGCTTTTCTGGTGGGGGAAGCCTTTATGCGTGCTGACGATCCCGGTGCGAAGCTGGCTGAGCTGTTTGCTTCGTAGGGTCGTGTAAATCCGTCAGCGGGTGCCGAACACCACGATGGTTTTGCCTTTCACGGTGATCAGTCCCTCGGTCTCCAGGTTTTTGAGCACGCGCCCGGCCATTTCCCGGCTACAGCCGACGATACGGCCGATCTCCTGCCGGGTGATGCGGA
>JAGRGI010000017.1:0-54042 GCA_020445565.1 Chromatiales bacterium | reverse complement strand
CAGGCGGTCGGCGAGTTGGCGGCCCAGGGAGTAGAGCAAAGGGGTCTGAAAGCCCTTGAGCGGGCCTTCGAACAGGCGGTTGAGCTGGGCATAGCTGATTTCCGCCAATTGGCAGGCGGTACGGGTGCGTATCAGTACGCCGCGGTTGTCCACGTCAAGGAATACGCCCATCTCGCCCATGAACTCACCGGCATTGAGGTAGGTGAGGATGATTTCGTGGCCCTCCTCGTCCTCCATGATGACGGTCAGCGAACCTTCGATGATGTAGTACAACGTGTCGGCGGGATCGCCGGGAAAGACGATGTCCGTCTTCGCCGGGTAGCGATGCCGGTGACAATGGGCGAGGAAGCTCTCCAATGCCGGATCTTCGTTGATCATTCGCTGGACGATATTCATGCCAACTCCACCTGCTGGAAGGACACACCAACCCTCCCTCCCGTGGCTTGGGACTGTGGTACCCTTCCGATTTCTTTCACTTGCGAGTTTATATCGTCGAGGACGCGGTGTTTCTTTAGCGCCAGTTCAAAGGGTATTCAGGCCGCGGTATAGGGGTAGTTATGGGCGGCCTTCGCCCGCAAACGCGCTTCCGCCGTCTCGACTGCTGCAAACAAGTGTAGCTATTCTGCATGAATTTCCAGGTGTCGTTTGGAGTTTTCCATGAAAGCACGCATCAAATGGGTTGAAGAGGCGGCCTTTTTGGCGGAATCGGGCAGTGGTCATGCCCTGGTGATGGATGGCGCTCCAGAGGCCGGTGGTCGCAACCTCGGGGTCCGCCCGATGGAGATGCTGTTGATGGGCATGGGAGGCTGCACGGCCTTTGATGTGGTCTACATCCTCAAAAAAGGCCGGCACCCGGTAACCGACTGCGTCGCCGAGCTGAGCGCGGAACGGGCTGAGCGTCCACCCAAAGTGTTCACCCATATCCACGTGCATTTCATTGTCACCGGCCGGGATTTGACGGAAGAGGCAGTGGAGCGTGCCGTGAAACTCTCCTCGGAGAAATACTGCTCGGCATCGTTGATGTTGGCCAAGGCTGTGGAGATTACCCACGATTTCGAGGTCCGTCAGGCAACGGCTTGACCCAACCGGCTGGCGGCCACCGGCAAGGAGTGGCCGCCGGCGGGCAAAATGGGGGATAATCCGCGCCCCGTCGGTCACGAACGGCGGGTCTACGGGTCGGCCCCCAGGGCCGATGTGGCTGGCGTGGCGGCACGAGGATTCCGCGGGTGGTGATGCACGAAAAGTTGCAACTGCACGGTTTCAACAATCTTACGAAGTCCTTGAGCTTCAACATCTACGACGTTTGCTACACGCGGGATGCCGCCGAAAGGCGCGCCTATATCGAGTACATCGATGAGCAGTACAATGCCGATCGCCTGACGCAGATTCTGACGGATGTCTCCGACATCATCGGCGCCACGATTCTGAACATCGCCCATCAGGACTACGAGCCCGAGGGCGCCAGCGTCACCATGCTGATCGCCGAGGAAGCGGTACGCATCGATGATGACGACCGCTCCGAGTCGCCCGGCCCGCTGCCCGACGCCGTGGTCGCTCATTTGGATAAGAGCCATATCACGGTGCATACCTATCCGGAGGGCCACCCCGACAACGGCGTGAGTACCTTTCGCGCCGATATCGACGTCTCTACCTGCGGACGAATCTCTCCGCTGAAGGCCCTCAATTACCTGATTCACAGCTTTGAATCCGACATCGTCACCATGGATTACCGGGTACGTGGCTTTACCCGTGACGTTCGCGGCACCAAGCTGTTCATCGATCACGACATCAACTCGATTCAGAACTTCCTGGCCGGAGACACCCGTGCCAAATATGATTTGATCGATGTCAACGTGTATGGAGAAAATCTCTTTCACACCAAGATGATCATCAAGGATTTCAAGCTGGACGACTACCTGTTCCGAATCTCCGAGGCCGACCTCACGGATACCGAGCGCAAGGAGATCCGGCGTCGGCTGCGCCACGAGATGATGGAAATCTTCCACGGACGCAACATGCCGGTGGTCACACCTGGCGGTACGCTGCCGAACTCCTGATCAGCGCAGGGGGATGATGCGTGCTCCGCCGCTGGCGGGGCGTGAGCGCAGCAGATCCTCCAAGGGCTGTGGCTGCCCGATGGCAAGGCCCTGGACATAATCCACACCGATGCGCCGCAGGGCCTCGCGAGTTTCCCGGTCTTCGACAAATTCCGCAACCGTGGCGAGTCCCATGAGGTGACCCACCTCGTTGATGGCCTGCACCATGGCGGCGTCGATTCGATCCCTAGCCATGTCGCGGACAAAGGAGCCGTCGATCTTCAGGTAATCCACGGGAAGGTTTTTGAGGTAGCCGAAGGATGACAAGCCGCTGCCGAAATCGTCCAGGGCGAAATGACAGCCCAGTTCGCGCATCTCTGCGATCAGGCGGCGGGCGTTGCTGAGATTGGCGATAGCGGCGCTCTCGGTGATCTCGAAGCAGATGGTCGATGCCTCAACCCCGTAGAGATCGAAGGCACGGCGCAGGAAGGCAAGAAACTCTTCGTCGCCCAGGGAAGCGCCGGAAAGGTTGATTGCGATGTGGCGCGGTGCCAACTCACCCTCATGGTGTGACAACCGCAGCAGTACCTGGCGGGTGACCCAGCGGTCGATCTGGGGCATCAGTCCGTAACGCTCCGCGGCCGGCAGGAAAGCGCCTGGTGGCAACAGCGTACCGTCCTCGGCTCGCATGCGCAGCAGGATTTCCCACAGGGGTTGGGCATCGAAGGTGGCATTGGGCGCGATGGTCTGCGCGTAGAGTACCAGGCGGTTTTCGTCCAACGCCTTGCGGATGCGCTCCACCCAGTGCATCTCGCTATGGCGGCGAATCATTTCCGCATCCCCCGGAACGAAGGCGTGAACCCGGTTGCGGCCTTGGTCTTTGGCTGCATAGCAGGCCAGGTCCGCATGGCGCAGCAGATCGGCCAGACTGGCTGCCTCCCGGTTGATTTCCACCAGCCCGATGCTGGCACCGACTTCGAAACTGCGGTTCCTCCAGGCAAAGCGAAAGTCGGCCACTTCGCGGCGCAGGCCCTCCGCCAGCCGTTGTCCCGCCGCCACCGTGCAATCCTGCAAAAGTACGCCGAACTCGTCGCCGCCAAGGCGTGCCAGAGTGTCGTGTTTACGCAGTCCCGTCTCCAATACCCGGGTGAGCTGTTTGAGCAGTTCATCGCCCGCCATGTGCCCGCAGGTATCGTTGACCACTTTGAATTGGTCCAGATCCAGATAAAGCAGTGTGTGCACCGCGTCCCTTTCCCGCGCGCCGGCCAAGGCCAGCTGCAAGCGGTGCTCGAATTCTCCCCGGTTGACCAGGCCCGTGAGCGGATCGTGCGTTGCCTGCCAAGCCAGACGTTCGGCCATTTCCCGGTCGTGGCTGACATCACGAAGCACGATGACCATTCCCAGCGATTCGCCAGCGTCATCGTTGATGGGCGCGGTGGTGTACTCAATGAGCAATTCACCGCCGTCGTGTTGCTGAAGCATTGCCTGGTCGCGAACGGCCCCGGTGCGGGAGGTATGCAGTTCCGCGAAGATCCCGTCTCGCTGTGGCAGTGTTTGGACCACTCGGTTGAGAGGCTGGCCCACCGCAGTGTCCGCGCGCACCCCCGTTATACGCTCGGCGATGGGGTTCAGGAAGGCGATGCGCCCGTCCGGATCGGTGGCGATCACCCCTTCACCCAGGCAGCGCAAGGTGACCTGGGCGTGTTCCTTCTCCCGGTACAGGGCCTTCTTGGCCTTTTCCGATTCGGTGACATCGGTGAAATAGGCGTGCACCAGGCCCTGTTCGGGCAGGGGTTGGAAGGTGATGTTCCAACGTCGCTCGCCCAGGGCATGGGGGATGTTGTCGCGGGGGAAACCGTCGTTCAGACACTCATCTACCCAACGCCTGCTGTTCGGTGGCAGGAGAAGGTCGACGTCACCACTGCCGGTAAGGTCCGCCAGGGCCTTGATGGCGCGGGGGTTGGCGTAATGAACCTGCGCCCCCGCACCCAGGGCCAGCACAATGTTGGGGCTGTGCGTCGGCAGCGACGCCAGACGTTGCAAGTCTTCCTGAAAGCGCTTGCGCTCCCGAACAAGGTAGAACGCAGCCAATGGCGCCGATAGGATCGCTGCGATATACAGCCCCCAGATCCACGCACGTGCGTTTTTCGCCTGGGCTCTCGTTTGTTCCAGTTGGTCCAGGCGGGCGGCCAGTACGAGGTCGGACAGATGCTCGAGGAATGCCTGCAATTGCTCTGTGTGTGTGCGGGTATCGCCATTGAGCAGGTCCAGCGCTTCGCTGTCCCGCTCGGCCAGAGCGAGGTCGACAATGCGCGATTCGTCAGAAGTTACTCGGGTGGCGAGGCGATTGAGCCGCGTGAATTCGGCCAGAGAGGGTTCGTCGAAGCGCTTCAGCAGGCTGTGCCGCAGGTCGATGGAGCGGCGCACAAGGTCGGCATGTTGCTGAGCCAGGGGTTGGCGCAAACCCGGCGGTTGGGTTAGCAACAGGTCGCGGATTTGCAAGCGGCGCTGGCGCAGTAAGGCCGCGTAGTCCTGTACAGTTTGCAATTTCTGCCTTGCGTGTTCACCGGCTCCGGCGTCGCTGTCGAGTACGCCGTTCAACACCGGCAGGGCAATCGCTGCCACCGCACTGACCAGTACCATGAAAATCGCTGTTGCCGCGATGACGGCGTGGCGGCCCCGATGCGCGGATTGGGGATTTTCGGCGTAGTTTGACGCTGCCGGTTCGGGGAACCTCAAGGCTTTGGCCGCGGGCACTCGCTGCATAGCGGATTCTCGTTCTGGACCGCGTTTGGTCTATGGGAATGTTAATCGTTTGTCGAAATTGCGTGAGGCCGGGATGGCTCAGGTCCGGTGCCCTGACGCGGCAGGAACCGGCGTTTTTCGAACATGGATTTCTGCCGCTGCTCTCCGGGCAAGAAGCGTCGATTCATGAGGATCGGCTATATTTATAGCCGTTGTCGCCATCATTGTGTGGCTTTATCACAGCAGCATCGACTATCACCCCAATCCTCGAGCATCGTATCAGGCGCGTCGGATGGGGAAAACGAACGAGGGCGTGCACGCCAGGCGCAAAGCAGCGCCAGCGTGCTGCGCTCAGGGTTACCGGCCCCGGGGTTGCTCTCCAAACCCGTATCAGGTCGTCAAAGCCAGGACGCCATTGCGTGTCTGGGGACGCCCGGGTGCCGGCCTTATACTTGGCGCGGGATCCAGGGGCGGTCAGGCCGAAAGATGAATACAATGATGTTGATGCGCCCCGCCGACGGCTGCGAGATGGTTCTTTGGTACCAGCATATTCGTCGTGTGCCGGTATCCGCATGTCCTGGAGCACCCGTGGGAGTAGTACGGCGTGGAATCTTGCATCGAGTTTACGGCCGTTGGCCGATATCGCCAGTCCGGTGGCGGGGAGAGGGAACCGGCTGGGTATGAGGCTGCACCTGATCGCCGGTAGCGGCATGCGGTGCGAGGGATATTCATGAGCCTTCAGGCGCGCATACTGCTGATTTCCATTGTCTTGCTGGTGCCGATCCCGGCCTTGATCGTGTGGTCCAACCTGCACCTGTTGCTGGGAGACGCACGCGAGCAATTGGCCCATTCCCACCAACAGCGTTTGCAGTTGTTGCGAATGATCGCTAACGAAGGTCTGTCGAAGGGCGATCCGGATTGGTTGCAGGAGCGCTTGAACAAATTCGATCTGGGTGAGGATCTGGTTGAGATCACTATCTCGGATCATCAGGCGCACACCATGGCCTGGGTGGTCAGGCGCCGGCTGGCGCAGCAGCAGGATCCATTCAATTCGCGGGTACCGACCGAATGGACCAGCAGCGAAATCTCGGACGGTACCGGCAAGCTGGGTACCTTGGACGTGCGTCAGCTTGCCGATCCCATGGCTCAAAGCGAGCGCCGAGCCTTTCTGCAGGCCCTGGTGCTGGGCGGTTTCGGGCTATTGGTCACATCGGTACTTGGCTGGTTGGGCGGCGGATTCATTACCCGCCGGCTGGCGGTAGTCACGGATGCCGCGGAACGCATTGCCAAGGGTGATTTCGGCGTGCAGGTGGATTTGCGCGGCAATGACGAAACCGCCCGTCTGGGGCGTGCCTTCGCGCGTATGATCAATGAACTGGTGAGGTCCCGGGCCGAGGCCCGCGGCAATGCGGAGCGTTTCGAACTGGCCGTGCAGGGAAGTGCCGATGCCATTTGGGATTGGGACCTGATCAGTAACCGGATGTACCTGTCGCCGCGATTCGAAGAGATGCTGCGTTACCAGGAGGGGCAGCTATCCCATTTGTTCAACGCCTGGTTGCGCCTGATTCACCCGGAAGACCGCGAAAAGGTCAAGGAGACCTTGCAGGAGCATGTGAAGTATGGCGGTCTGTTCGTCTGCGAGTTTCGCATGCGCACAGCAGACGACGATTGGCGGTGGATATTGGGCCGTGGCCGGGTCAGCAAAGACAATGACGGCCATGCTGAGCGCATGGTCGGCTCGTTCACCGACATTACCGACCGAAAACTGGTCAGCCTGAATCTGGAATCGGCTCTGAATCGCTTTCAGGTGCTGGTGCAGGCCCTTCCGGACATGTTCGTCTATCTTGACGGTGACGGCCGATGGCAGGTGGTGAACCGCGTCGGCAGGGACATACTGGATCTGGGGGAGATCGGCGAGTGGCAGGGAAAACAGACTGCCGAACTGGCGGAATTCAATGCCACCCTACGATCCTATGTCCACACTGGGCAAGGCAACGAGCGTGCCGCCTGGAAGAGCGGCAAGCCGCTGGAGTCGGTGGAGATCATTCAGGATCACCGCGGTCAACCGCAGTCCTTGGAACTGACGCGGGTGCCGATGTTTGACGATCAGGGCCGTCCCAAGGGCATGATTGTGATCGGCCGCGACATCACCGAGCGGCGGCGTGCCCAGGAAGCGCTTTTTCAGGAGAAGGAACGGGCCCAGGTCACCCTGCAATCCATCGCCGACGGCGTGATCACCACGGATGTAAAAGGCAAGATAGCCTACCTGAACCCGCCGGCGGAACGATTGCTCGGCGCCCGCCTGGATGACGTGGTGGGTGAGGCCCTCACACCGATCTGTCGAATCTACACGGAAGAAAGCCGTGAACCCATTCCCGATCCGGTGTTCCAGGCTTTCAAGACCGGCAAGGTGGTGGAGCTTCCGGATACCAGTCTGCTGATCAACCGCAACAAGTCCGAATTCTCCGTCAACGTCAGTGCCGCGCCGATGCGCAATCGGCAGGCCGAGCTGATCGGCTGTGTACTGGTGATGCACGACATGACCGAGCAGCGCGAACTGATGCGGCAGTTGACCTTCCAGGCCAGTCACGATGCGCTCACCGGTCTGATCAACCGGCGCGAATTCGAGCGCCGCCTGCGTGTGGCCCTGGAAGAGCAGGAAGGGAGACAGCATGTCCTTTGTTATCTGGATCTGGACCGGTTCAAGGTCGTCAATGACAGCTCCGGCCACGCTGCCGGGGACGAACTGCTGCGCCGTGTAGCCGAATTGATCTGCGGGGTGGTGCGCAAGCATGACACCGTGGCCCGTTTGGGGGGCGACGAGTTTGGCGTGCTGTTGATCGATTGCCCCCTGGACCAGGCCATGCTCGTGGCCGGCAAGATCCGCGAGGCGGTGGTCAACTATCGCTATGAATGGGAGGGCCAGACCTTTGCCGTCGGGGTGAGTATCGGGCTCGTGCCCGTGCCGGAAAGCGGTGGCAATCTGCACAACCTGATGATCGAGGCCGACGAAGCCTGCTATATCGCCAAGGAGAAGAGCCATAGCAGAATCCATGTGGCCCATGGCGATGACAGCGCCGCCGACCGCAGACGCGGCGAGGTGCGTTGGGTAACCCGCTTGCGTCAGGCCTTTGATGACGAGAGTTTCGTGTTGTTCGCCCAGCCCATCGTGCCCGTGGATGAAAGCCAGCGGATGTATCGTCACTACGAAATACTGCTGAGAATGAAAGATGAGGCTGGAAAGATTATCGGCCCCGGCGGATTCATGCCCGCCGCCGAGCGCTATGGCCTGGTGGCCAATATCGATCGATGGGTGGTGGAAAACGCCATAGAGGCCCTGGCGGCCGCCTACGACACCGAGCAGGGGGTGTTGATCGACACCTTCAGTATCAACCTGTCCGGTGCCTCCATGGACGACGAAGGTTTCCTGGATTTCATCAAGGATTTGTTGCGCGATGCCAATCTGCCGGCGCGGGTGGTGTGTTTTGAAATCACCGAGACGGTGGCCATCGCCAATTTCGGTAGTGCCATGCGTTTTATCAACGAACTGAAGAATCTTGGCTGCCGCTTCTCCCTGGACGATTTTGGCAGCGGCTTCTCTTCGTTCAGCTACCTCAAGACCCTGCCGGTGGATTACCTCAAGATCGACGGTTCCTTCGTCCGCAACATGGCGATCAATGACAACGATTTCGCCATGGTCGATGCCATCAACAAGCTCGGCAAGGTGATGAACCTCAAGACGATCGCCGAGTTCGTCGGCGATCAGGAAACGCTCAACGGGCTCAAGGTGCTGGGGGTGGACTATGCCCAGGGCTTCTACCTGGGTCGACCCGAGCCCCTGTATGAGGCGCTCTACGCCTGAGCACCCTCGTCAGCAAAACGATGGGCTAAACCGGCTTTTCCGCTTCCTTGTCGCGCTCGATCATGGCGTAGGCGGAGTGGTTGTGGATGGATTCAAAGTTTTCCGACTCCACGATGTAAGCGGCGATGCGATCGTCCGCGTTCAAGCGCGAGGCGACGTCACGAACCATGTCCTCGACGAACTTGGGGTTGTCATAGGCGCGTTCGGTGACGTATTTCTCGTCCGGCCGTTTCAGTATCCCGTACAGCTCGCAGGATGCCTCTTGCTCCACCAGTTCGATCAGTTCCTCGATCCAGACAAATCCGCGGGTTCGGGCGGTGATGGTGACATGCGAGCGCTGGTTGTGGGCGCCGTATTCGGAAATCTCCTTGGAGCAGGGGCACAGGCTGGTGACCGGCACCAATACCTTGATGGACATCAGAGGCTTGCCGTCGCGCATCTCGCCAATCAGCGACACCTGGTATTCCATCAGGCTTTGCACACCGGAGATCGGTGCGGACTTGTTGACGAAGAACGGAAAACTCATTTCGATGTGGCCGGCCTCGGCCTCCAGCCGCTCGGTCATCTCGCCAAGCATTTCCTTGAAGGATTCGACCGTGGTCTCGCGCTCGTGCTCGTTGAGAATCTCGACGAAGCGGGACATGTGCGTGCCCTTGAAGTTATGGGGCAGGTGCACGTACATGTTGAAATTGGCAACGGTGTGCTGATCCCCCTCGCTGCGATCGCGGATGCGCACAGGATGACGGATGTCCTTGATGCCGACCCGGTTGATGTCGATGCGGCGGGCGTCTGGGCTCGCTTGCACATCGGCAATACCGGTGTGGGGGCGGACTACGGGGGAGACTTGACTCATGAGGTCGCTTCCTCTGGCCCGAGGGAAAACGCCCGACCGACGGGGGCCGAGAGGGCTGTTTCCCCACCGGGAATACTTGACTGAAACGCTGAGAGATTACCCGATTTGGCGGGTTTTGATCAAGCCGGCCGAGGGCGTTTCGGATATATCGATCTCTGTGCAGGCCCCTAGCGGGGGCGCGATACGATGAATCGGGCGATGCTGCGCAGTTCTTCTCCCTTGTTGCCCAGCGGGGCGAGACTGTCCAGCGCCTTTACCTTCAACTCTTCAGCCTTTTCTCGGGCGCCATCCAATCCCAGCAGGCTGGTGTAGGTGGGCTTGTCGCGGGCGTGATCCTTGCCTTGGCTCTTGCCCAGGGTTTCGGTGGAGCCTTCCACATCCAGAATGTCGTCCTGTATCTGAAACGCCAGGCCGATACACTTGGCGTAGCGATCCAGCCCTTGCAGGACTTCTGCCGAGGCGCAATCGCAACACAGGGCGCCGAGGCGCACACTGGTGCGAATCAGCGCGCCGGTCTTGTGGATGTGCATGTTTTCCAGTTCGGTCAGGTCAAGTTCCCGCCCCACGGCCTGCAGATCGATGGCCTGGCCGCCTGCCATTCCCCGGGATCCGCTGGCCAGAGCCAGGGATTCCACCATCGCCAAGCGTGTCTGGGGGGCGACCCCGTTCAGCTCACGATCATGGCTGAGGACGTAAAACGCCAGGGTCTGCAGGGCGTCGCCCGCCAGAATGGCCATGGCGTCGCCGAACACCTTGTGGCAGGTTGGCCGGCCACGTCGAAGGTCATCATCGTCCATGGCAGGGAGATCATCATGAACCAGGGAATAGCCGTGTATGAGTTCCACTGCACAGGCCGGTCCGTCAAGCCGCGCAAAGTCCACGCTCAGCGCCTTGCCGGTGGCGTACACCAGGGCCGGGCGTATGCGTTTGCCGGAACCGAGCATCGCATAGCGCATGGCCTCGTGGAGTCTGGCCGGGTGGGTATCGCTCGACGGCAGCCAATGGGACAGTGAGCGCTCCACCCGCTCGCGTGTCAGCTCCAGAAGCTGATTCAGGGCTACCTCATTGCTCACGTTCGAATGGCTCCGGTTCACCGGCTGGCGACAGCAGGATTTTTACCTTCTGGTCCGCAACTTCAAGGGACTTCTGACAACTCCGGTACAGGCTGATGCCGCGTTCGAAATCCGTCAGGGATTCTTCCAGGCTTTGTTCGCCGCGTTCCATACGTTCGACCAGACTTTCCAATTCCTGAATCTGTTGTTCGAGATTGTCGGTTTTGGGTGTATCAGTCACTGCCTTTCTCTGGAGAGGGCCGAGTGCTCAGGCTTCGGCGGGTTTGGTCCAACGGCGCAGAAGTTTGCGGCCCAGGTGTGGAAAAAGTAAAGACGGCGGCATACGCAGCCAATGTGAGCGCACATACAGGGCGAACTGGGCGGCATTCTTTGCCGGTGAGCGCTCGCCAGGCAGCCTGGGGTGAAACATCGCGTTCACCAAAATGTCCATCAGCAGTCCCACCGGCGTTGGCGGGGCACCCACTCTTGCGACGTCTTCGATGACTTTCTCGGGTATGGGGGTGGCCAGCCAGCGTCTGCAATAGCGCAATCCATAGTGCAGTGGCCGCGCCAGACCAAGAGCCTGGGCCCGAGGTGCCAGGGTAGGCCAAAAATCGTCCGCGTCTGCGAAATGCTGCAACATGCCGTCAAGGTCCAGCAATTGGCGCAAACCCCGTTGCAGATCGCCGTCGAAGAACAGGTGTACCACGTTGTGCAGGACCATGTCTGCCGGCCCCAGCACCGCCAGTCCGTGTTCTTTTAACGGTTTGGCTTGGGCGAAAAGCTGTTTCGGGTCCGGCTTCAGCCGGCTGGTCGGCGGCAGGATAGTGTGGTGTACGTCTACCACCGCGGCCCGTCCCGGATGCCGCAGGGGCGGTAACTCGTGCATCCATTCGCGGTAGTATTTCTGGTCGTAATCGTCGAGCTTGACCGTAAACCAGCCGGCGGCCAGCAGTCCCCTTTCCACTTGATCAATCTTTTCCTGTGGCACCAGTATGTCTATATCGGCCACCAGGCGGCCCTTGGCAGTTGGCAGGCCGAGAAACAGATAGGCCGCTCCTTTGAGCAGGATCAACGGCGAGTGGCGGTGACCCACGGCGCGCTGGATGCGGTTGACTTCCCAGCGGAGCATGCGCTCGTGGCTGTTGGCCACCACCTGGGCCGAGCGGAGTTGTTCGCGAAGTTTTTCCGAGCATCGCTCGTTCGCGGGGGAAGGCAGGATGTCGTGGGCTATCCGGCCCAACAGACCGGCGCTTCGATACATGCGTAGCAGGTAATCCTGCTCGTCCATTGTGCAGTCCACGAGGTCAACGGGGCGCTGAATGATGCGGAAAAACAGCTCACGAATTCGGTTGCCATCCGGAATTTGCCGTCGGGAATCCATGCGCTTAAGCTCGTCTCGGTCGGCTGCCGAGGGTTGTGAAGGCCGTGTGGTTTGTCAGGACAGCGATGTCAGGTTTTTTTACAGTCTCGCTGAAAACGAGAAGTTGGGTGCACGACAAGCCATTGATTGGTATGGGTAGCGGCGAATCGGGCACAGTACTTGCCTTTCTGTCTGGAGAAGTGACGTGTGGTTTCCGAAATGGGCTCGGTTCGCGGTATACTCCGCAAAATTATCCATTCCGAAGCGGTGGACGGGGCATAGTATGACAGATTCCAATAGAACGAATGATCCAAAGCGAGATGAGACGAGTTCGGAACAGCCGGATTCATCCCTGACCCGCCGACGCATCATGAAGGGTATGGCCGTCGTGCCTGCGGTTCTGACTCTGCACAGCGGCAAGGCCATGGCCCTGCACAGCGTCTACCACTGCATCGGGAAGGGCACCGATGTGAATCCGCCCACACCCGTGCGCCAGCGCGACGGGACCGAACGGATGACCGTGGACGGCAATTTCGAATTTTTTGAGGATGACCGGTTTCTGCGCGTACCCTGCGACCCGGACAACAATCCCGCCACTGAAGACCTGTGCGCGATCTATGTGGATGAGACGGGGGCGAACGCGACCATCAACCCGACCATGGGAGAGGAAGCGCTCACGGATTCCTGCTACGATTCCTTCATTTGATGCGATCCCTGGCCGGTCGCGATGGCGGATGAACTTTTGTGGACCGTTCCCAATTGGGATGAGCTGCTGCAAGAGCAGTGGGAAGATGAGACACTGCTGTTCAATCCCGCCTCCGGCCAGACGCACATACTCAATCTTGTCGGGATCACCGTCCTGGAACGGCTGGCCAGCAGGCCCAGCAGCGTTACAGATCTCGCGCAGGGCCTTCTGACTACCTTCGCTCCCGACGACCGGCGAGTTTTCCTGGAATCTCTTTGGCAACATCTGGCACAGCTCGACGAACTGGGGTTGATAGAACCTTATCAACCGTACGGGTCGCCGACCTAGGCGAAGCCGAACTCAAGCGGCGCTTGCGTCGAGGCGGCCTGCGTTATCAGGCCGGTCCTTTCAGCGTATCGTTACATGCAGACGCGACGGCTTTCATCAGCACGTTCATGCTGCTGTACGGGGATTTTCCGCTGCTGGTGCCCGAGTACCCGCAAATCATCGATTTCCACCTTGGACTGCCCCGTCCCGTGGGTTTGCGTCGCTGGTTTCAGCCCCAGGTGCGTTTCGATGCCGACAGCGAACGGCCTTTCGCGCCCTTTCCCCTGGACCATGCCTTTCCCCACTTCGAATGGGGCCTGAACTGGTGCATTGCCACCCGCGCCAACCGCTATTTGATGTTGCACTCTGCGGTAGTGGAAAAGAACGGTCGGGTAGCGATTCTTCCGGGGCGCCCCGGCTCTGGAAAGAGCACCCTGTGTGCCGCTCTGATGATGGACGGTTGGCGTTTGCTTTCCGATGAGTTTGGCCTGATTCGTCCCGAAGACGGTACCATGCTGGCCCTGCCTCGGCCCATTCCGCTGAAGAACACCGCGATCCCCGCCTTTCGGGCCTTCGCCCCCGATGCCGTGCTGGGTCCGGTTTTTCCCCGAACCCGCAAGGGCGACGTCAGTCACGTGCGTCCCACGCGAGAGAGCCTTTTGCGGGTCGACGAACCAGGGCGGCCGGCGTGGATCGTGTTTCCCAAGTACTCGGCCAGTAACGACAACCGCCTCTACCCCATGGCCCGTGGACGGGCTTTCCTGCGGGTGAGCGGGAATTCCTTCAACTACGAGGTTCAGGGGGCAGCCGGATTTCGTGCCGTGGGTCGCTTGATACGCGGATGCGAAAGTTTTCAACTGCACTACAATCACCTCGAACCGGCAGTCGAGATCATGAATCGGCTTGCCGGGGATGATTTGCGCGAAGACGAACGGCTGGTGTCGGAAGCCGACATCTAGCGCGCTTTCTGTCACACCAAGGCAGCGGACGGGTCTTTTCGCTTGCCATGGTTGTCGCGATGATCCTTACAAGGCACGGCTGTGCGCCAGTTGCCGCCCGGCAGGCGAACGAAAGTCCTGTGTCACCTGGTATGTTGATTTTTGGCAATCGCCAAACCCCTTCGATCGTTTTTCGGAGATTCCCCCAATGTGGAGAGTGTGGACACTCCTGACGGTACTGCTGCTAAGTGGTCCAGTCCGGGCAGATTCGCCATTGGATGACTACGAGTCGGTTGTCGATCCGAACATTTCCGACCCGGAACCCTGGGCGGAAGGCAGCTACACCATTCCGCCATTCCCGGAAGAGGACCGGCTTGTCGAGTTCGACATCACCGGGCCCGATCGCGGCTTTCGCTATTTCATCGATGCCAAGTCCCTGGCTGTCGGTGACGACGGGGTGGTGCGCTACACGGTGGTCATCGACTCCAGTCAGAGCCGCAACGTCATCTTTGAGGGTATCCATTGCGGTGAGCGTGAGGTGAAGGCATATGCCTACGGTACGGTTGACGGCCGTTTTGAGGATGCCCGCCGCCCCGATTGGAAACGTATACGTTCCGGAGGCGCCTTTCACTATCGATCCGACCTGCAACGCTTTTTACTGTGCGACCGGTTCGGCCTGCCGCTGCCGGTGGATGAGTCGCTGCGGCGCCTGCATCGCTCCGATGAGTTCATCGAACGTTGACGGCATGCCCCTGTCGCAGGGCCTGGGTAGCTGAATTTTCCTGACAAGCCATTTTTAACCTGGATTTTGAATGACTAGTGCCTACGATGCCTCTGCCATAGAGGTACTCAGCGGGCTGGATCCGGTTCGCCGCCGGCCCGGTATGTATACCGACACCAGCCGTCCCAATCACCTGGCGCAGGAAGTCATTGACAACAGTGTCGATGAAGCCATGGCGGGCCATGCGAAGCGCATCGAGGTGATACTGCACGACGACGGCTCGCTCAGTGTAAGCGACGATGGCCGTGGCATGCCCGTGGACATACACCCGGAGGAGGGAATACCGGGCGTGGAACTGATACTCACCCGGCTGCACGCTGGCGGTAAGTTCTCCAACAAGAACTATCAGTTCTCCGGGGGTCTGCATGGCGTTGGCGTTTCTGTGGTCAACGCCTTGTCACAGCACCTGGAGGTCTGGGTACGTCGCGGCGGTAAGGAGTACAACATTGCCTTTGCCGATGGGGAAAAGGTCTCTGATCTGGAAGAGGTCGGCAAGGTAGGCCGGCAGAACACTGGCACCCGCATCCGTTTCTGGCCCAATCCCAAGTACTTCGATTCCCGCAAGTTTTCCATCGCGCGTCTCAAACACGCCTTGCGAGCCAAGGCTGTGCTTTGTCCGGGGCTGACGGTGAGGTTTGCGGACGAAAGCAGTGGCGATACGGAGGAATGGTTCTATGAAGACGGACTGGCGGATTACCTCTCCAGCCAACTGACGGATTATCCGCGTATTCCCGATGCGCTGTTCGTCGGCTCTCTGGAAGGTGAACGGGAAGCCGTTGCCTGGGCGCTTGCCTGGCTGCCAGAGGGCGGCGAAGCGGTGGTGGAAAGCTATGTGAACCTGATTCCCACGGTACAGGGCGGCACCCACGTCAATGGCCTGCGTTCCGGGTTGACCGAGGCCATCCGTGAGTTTTGCGATTTCCGCAAACTCCTTCCGCGGGGTGTGTCCCTGAGCCCTGACGACGTTTGGGACCGGGTCAGTTTTGTGCTTTCGGTGAAGATGCAGGAACCGCAGTTTTCAGGCCAGACCAAGGAGCGCCTGTCCTCCCGTGAATCCGCCGCCTTCGTTTCCGGCGCGGCAAAAGATGCCTTCAGCCTGTGGTTGAACCAACATACCAACGAGGCCGAAGCGATCGTCAATCTGGCGATCCAGAATGCCCAGAAGCGCCTGCGCGCCGGCAAGAAGGTTGCCCGCAAGCGGGTCACGAGTGGACCGGCACTGCCGGGCAAGCTGGCCGATTGCACCTTGCAGGACCCGGACCGCTCCGAGCTGTTCCTGGTGGAGGGCGACTCCGCGGGAGGATCGGCCAAACAAGCGCGCAGTAAGGAGTTTCAGGCAGTGATGCCGCTTCGCGGCAAGATCCTCAATACCTGGGAGGTGGATTCCGCCGAGGTCCTGGGTTCGCAGGAGGTACACGACATTGCCGTGGCGGTAGGGGTGGAGCCAGGCAGCAGCGATCTGACCGGTTTGCGTTACGGCAAGATCTGCATCCTGGCCGACGCCGACTCCGACGGCGCCCATATTGCCACGCTGTTGTGCGCACTGTTCTACAAACACTTTCCGGCGCTGGTGGCTGGCAGCCATGTCTATGTGGCCATGCCGCCCTTGTATCGCATCGATGTGGGCAAACAGGTTTTCTACGCCCTGGACGAAAGCGAGAAACAAGGTGTCCTGGACCGTATCCAGGCGGAAAAGATCAAGGGCAAGGTGAACGTGCAGCGTTTCAAGGGACTGGGTGAGATGAATCCCCTGCAACTGCGCGAGACCACCATGAACCCGGACACGCGGCGGTTGGTGCAGCTGACGGTGGAGGAGGGGGACCGCTCGGTCGACCTGATGGATATGCTTCTGGCCAAGAAGCGGGCTGCAGACCGTCGTTCCTGGCTACAGGAAAAGGGCGACCTGGCCGAGGTGTAGTCAGGTCGCCCGCGGGAGGTTTCAGGGACGGATGTAGGTATAGCCCTTTTCCTGCAATTCCATGATGCGTACCACGCCTGCCGGCACCACACGAACGCCTTCGACCAACTGCGGCTCCCGACCCATACGCTGGGCCTGATTGCGCATGGTATTGCCGCAGGCACTGAAGACGATGTTCTGCATGGCCATGCTGGGGATTCTGCTGGATTCCGGACTGCGGTTGGTCATGATGTTCAACCCTGGCCCGTAGGCGACGATCTCGATGTCCACATTGTCCGGCCCCAGGGCCTTCTGCAAATTCGCCGCGTTGTTCAAGGCCATCTGATGTACCTGCGGATCAGCGACACTCACCTGGATGACAACCTTGTGCGCGGCAAGACTTTCGTCGTCGGCCGCCAGCGCCAGGCTGCTCTGGCACAGCACAGCTGCGGCCAGTAGAGGCAAAAGAAAACGTACGGGCAAACGTAGGAATTTCGGCATTGAGGTCTCCTCCAGTTGGTCTTTATCGTAGTGTTTGGACTGCTCGAAAAGCGTGCTGCGAGTCAGCAGGTGTCCGTGAACTTAAGTGTAGTCTCAACTGGTTTTCGCGGTGCGCCTCACGGGATTACGCTGCGCCCCCCGTCCACGGCGATGATCTGTCCGCTGATGTATCGGGCTGAAGTGGCCAGGAAAACAACGGTCTGGGCGATGTCATCCGGCTCGCCGGCCCGCTTCAGAGCGACGCGCTTCAAAATCTCCCGTTTCTGTTCGTCGTCCTTGCCGGCTTCCGGCCACAATATCGCGCCTGGCGCGACACCGTTGACACGTACCCGTGGGCCCAGTTCCTGTGCCAGGGATTTGGTCAGCATGGCGATACCCGCCTTGGCTATGCAATAGACCGTGTGTTCTTTCAGCGGCCGCTCGGCGTAGATGTCGATCAGATTGACGATATTTCCCTGGGTCTCGCGCAGATGGGGGGCCGCTGCCTGAGAGAGAAACAGGGGGCCTTTGACGTTGGCGGCCATAAGATCGTCCCAGTGGTGTTCGTTGATTGTGCCGACCGGCGTGGGATAGAAGGCCGAGGCATTGTTCACCAGGACATCCAAACGCCCCCAGTGACGATGCGCTGCGCCGATGATATTTTCACATTGTGAAAAATTTCCCAGGTCCGCCCGAAGTGTGAGACAGGAATCCGGACGAATCCCGTTCAAGCGTGCGCTCAGGGCTTCGGCGGCCTCGCGGCTGCCCCGGTAGTGCAGGCAGACGTTGAATTTCCGGTCATGCAAAGCCTCTAATATTGTTGCCCCGACGCGGGCGGCGGAACCGGTGACCAGGGCAACGGGAGTGGCGTCTGCATGGGCTTCGGACATGGAAATTCTCCTCCTCGAAGGTGAAACAGGGTATTCGCGTTGTGGGCTATAATCGGCACTCTTCGAAATTGTATTCGAGCTTGCCGTCTAACCCCATGTGCCCGGGTTGCATCGAGGTCACGTGCATATCGTCCACTGGCTGAAAACCCCGCTGTCGATGATTGCCTGTTCGGCAATTTTCGTCTTCATGCTGTTCGATAGTGTCCGTGCGGCGGATGCATCCGATCTGATGGCGGCGGCTTTCCGCGGCGATTCCGCTGAAGTCCGTGAACTGCTGCGGGGCGGAGTGGATGTCAACGCTCGCGACAAGGATCGCAGCACCGCCCTGATGATCGCCACATCGCGCGGCAATGTCGCGGCAGTGGGAGAATTGCTTGCAGGCGGAGCCGATGTAAACGTCCAGAACAGCTACGGCTGGACGCCTCTGATGATGGCCGTGGCCAACGGCGGCAGTGAGATTCAACGGCTTTTGATCGAGCGTGGAGCCAACCCCGCCCTGGGGCCGCAGGGCCGAAACGCAATCACCCTTGCACGAGACAAGGGCATAAGCCTGCCGCTGGCGAAGGCCGCTGGCGAGGTTGACCAACCGCCAGTGCCGGCCGTAGTAGACCCGGACGCCCGCGAACGTCCTCGGATTGCCGCCCGTCTGGCGGAAGCCGCTCGTATTGTTCGACAGCGCCCAGCCGCTGACAATCGGGCACGAACGGCCATTGGCCAGATTGTCGATGGCTACGCCCGCTTAGCCAGACTGGCCCTTTCCGATGGTGATCTGCGCGAGGCCCTGGACTACAGCAGCCAGGGTTTGGCGATACGTAGCGATCATCGGGGCCTGTTGGCGGTTCGTCAGCAGACTTTGCTGGCCGGTTCCGAGAAAATGTTGGCTGCCGGTCGTCTGGCCAGGGCCGCGGAAGGCTATCAGGAACTGTTGCGTTCCGACGCAAATAATCCGCAGGCGCAAACCGGATTGGCCCGCGTGGCCGATGCCTACCTGCAACGGGCCAGGAATGCCAATGCCGCCGGCAAGAGTAAGGCTGCCATGGAGGCATTGAGCGCCGGCCTGCGACTGGTTCCTGACGACCGGGAGTTGCTGGCGTTGCGTGACCGTTTGCTGGCCGAGCGCGATCGTGATGCATCCGAAAGGCAACGTCTGGCACAACAGCAGTGGGATGCGGAAAGACAGCGCAGTACCATTGAGCGCCTGTTGGCCGAAGCGCAGGACAATTTGCGCACCCGTCGGCTTACCCTTCCTGAAAATGACAACGCCTTGGACCGCTATCGCCGTGTGTTGGCCCTGGAGCCGGACAACACGGAGGCCAGGCAGGGCTTGGCCCGAATCGTCGCAACCTATGCTGAGTGGGCACGTGGCGCTCTGGCGAGAGGCGATCTGGACAAAGCGAACCAGTTTATCGACTCCGGTTTCAGCGTCCACAAGGCCGATCCGGAGCTGATCGCCTTGAGGCGCGAAGCAGCCGATGCCGAAAATCGCCTCAAGGCCCAACTGGCCGCCAGGGAGCGTCTGTTGACCACGGCCAGGGAGCGTGAATCCAGCGATCCCCTGGCTGCGGCGAAGGTCTATCGGGAGCTGTTGGCCGAAGACGCAAACGACCGGGGTGCTGTCCTGGGCCTGGAACGAATCGCCAATGGATTCCGCGAGCGTGCCGAAGGCGAGCGTCGGGCCGGGAGTCTGGACGAGGCTTTGCGCTTGGTAGAGCAAGGACTCGGCGTGAGGGGAGATTTGCCCGCGCTACTCAGCCTTAAGGACGATCTGACGGCCGATAAAGCCAAACAGCAGCAGGAGCACGCCGATGAACTGGAGCGGCAAAGACGCCTGGAAGAGACCCTGGCCCTGGGGGAACGCCAATTCCTGTCTGGAAAGCTTAATGCGCCTGAGGGAGACAACGCCCTGGACAGTTTTCGCCAAGCCCTGGAGATCGACCCGGAGAATGTCCGTGCCCGTAGTGGTTTGGACAGAATTTCCGCCAATCATCTGGCGAACGCTCGTCGCCTGCAACAGGAAGGAAGTCTTGCCGAGGCCCTACTTGCGCTACAGGTGGCTGAGGGGGTCGATCCGGATGCGCCAGAGCTCGTCGTCCTGAACAAGGAGCTGCGCCAGGCCCTTGCTGAACGCCAACGTCAGGAGGCGATCCGTGAGCAGGCCCGGATCGCTGCTGAGACACGGCTTGCCGGGATCCGGCAGGGACTGGCCAAGGCCGCCGACCAGGAAAATGCCGGCAACATCCTGGAACCGGCAGGGGATAATGCCCTGCGGAGCTACCGGCAGGTGTTGGCATTGGATCCTGATAACACGGATGCCCAGGCCGGTATCTCCAGGCTCATCGACGCGCAACGGCTTCTGATCCAAGGATATCGGCAGGCCGGCCGCCTGGAGGATGCCTTGGCGGCCGCGCAGTCCGGTCTGAAAGCCTGGCCCGGTACTGAGTCTTTGACGAATCTGAGTGATGAATTGGCGGCAGACCTTGACCGCCGTGCCGCGCAGGCAGAGCTGGCCGCGCGAGCGCGCCTGGCGGCCGAACAGCGCCAGGCAGCCATTGATGCCTTGTTGAGCCGGGCGGCGAAGCAACTGGACGCCGGTCGCCTGGGTGGAGCCGGCAATGACAATGCCTTGGTGAGTTACCGTGAGGCATTGTCCCTGGATGCTGGCAACCGGGAGGCCAGACTTGGCGTGGCACGGGTGGCCGAAGCCTATCGCAACAGGGCCAGTGATGCCTTGCAGCGAGGCGATTTCAACGCCGGACTTGAGGACGTGCAAGCGGGTCTGAATGCCGTGCCGGCCGACGGAGGGCTGTTGTCTCTGAGGCGCCAATTGGTTTCCGCGCAGCACGAACAGGATCGGCGTGAGGCCGAGAAGGCCGCACGGCTGGGGGAAATTGCCACGGGCCTCAGTGAGGCGACGCGTTTGCGTGCTGTTGATCCGGTTGCTGCCGTAGGTGCTTATAGGAAAGTCCTATCTGTGGATAGCGGTAATGTGGAAGCGCAATTGGCCCTCGCCGAGATTGCAGACGACGAGTTGGGCAAGGCACGCGATCTGGCCGCTGCCGGGCGTTGGGATAGTGCCGCCGAATCGATTGACACAGGGCTACGAGCACAAGCCGATAACCAGGATCTGCTGGCGCTTCGGCTGGAGATCGATGCCGGCCGAAAAGAGCAGGATCAAGCGCTTCGTTCCCAGGCGCGTCTGGATCGCCAGGTGAGAGTGTTGCTTACCTTGGCGGACGAGCAGTTGCGTGGTGGCCGATTAAGTATGCCGGAAGGAGACAATGCCTTGCTGAACTATCGCGAGGTGTTGGCGCTGCAAGCAAACAACGAGACCGCGCTGCGAGGTGTCTCGGGCGTGGTCCGACAACTGATGGATCCGGCCCGGCACAACACCACGATACGCGAACTGGATGCCGGCCTGGCCTTGTTGTCCGATGCCGGCAAGACCGTCGGCCCGGAATCTCCTGCGGCTGTGTTGTACGCGAAGCTGGCAAACCAACTCCGGGATTATGCGAACGACTATGGACAAATTGCCGGTCTGATGGAGAAGGCCGAACAACAATTCAACGCTGGCCGCCTGACCCTTCCGCCGGGGGACAACGCTGAAGAGAGCTATCGCCAGGTGCTGGCGCTCGATCCCGACAACCCACGTGCCAAGGACGGTCTGCAAAAGCTGCTGGAAAGAGCAAAATTGGAACTCGCGGCAAAGATGAAAGCCATGCGGGAGGCGAAACGCCGACTCGATGCCGATGAGGAAGCACTGCGTCTATCGATTCAACGCGAGTTGAGTGAACAGAGGACCGCAAGCGATCGTCCTTGAATTCGCTGGCTCATGGCCGGCTATCGGTATTGACTGCCTGCGATTGGTCGCTGATTCGAAGCCATTCTTCTGGCAGGGATTGAGGCGTTAAGGGGGCAGGAGGGCCGTTCGGCAACTTTCCTTTGGTCGGATTCCGCCATTCCCTGGCGGAATGGCGGGGTATGTTTCCCCGACACGGCGCCAACCTGAACCCAAGGCCAGGAGGCACCGTTACGTGTTGCTATGGATCAGTTCCGATACTCCAGCCCGATGGCGGTGATCAGGTCGGAGCGCAGGCCGTCGTCGTTGAGGGGGAAAATCAGGTTGGCCGCGAGCAGGAGGTTGTCTGTGGCCCGCCATTTCAGGCCGACGGCGGCGTCTATGATGTTTTCGCCGATGTCTACGTCGCTGCTCAGTTTGTGGCGGCCGATGATGTCCGCGGCGAAGGTGTAGGTCTGGTTGCCGATGTCGGTGCCGACGACGTACTGGAACTCGTTGCGGTCAGAGTCTTCGAAGTCGAATTCAAGACCGACATTGGCGTGCAGTTTTACCATTTCGCTGAGGTCGTAGGCGCCGATCAGGTAGGGCGTGGCGGTGGTGGAGCCGGTGCCCAGGAAGTCCTCTTCGTCACCCGTTTCCAATTTTACCTTCAAGGCCGCGGCCAGATCGTAATTGGGTGCATCCACCCAGTAATATTTTGCCGCCAGGGTAATATCGCCCAGACCGCTGGCACTGCCGCTGCCGGAATCCAGCGGGCTCTCGCCGGTGGCGTCGAAGATATGCACGTCCACCGGGATGTTGTTGTCGTCGCCGCGCTCGATGCTGGCGGTGGCGTCCACGTCCATCTTGGCGTGCACGAAGGGTACGATGGCGGTGAGGTCGAGTTTGTCGGTCAGGCCGTAGGTGGCGGCGATGGCCAGGGATTCGAAACGAAGATCGACATCGTAGACAACGTTGATCACATCGGTCTCGAAGCTGGTGCGGACATCAGTGGGGTCAAGGGTATCCGGCTCGTGCAGGAAGCGGGCGCGCAGTTTGCTGAGGTCGGTGCCCTCGAATTCGTCGTACTGGAAGTTGAGGTAGGCCACGCTCAGGCTCAGTTTGCCCTGGCCAAGGGTTTGTGGGCGTGCGGCGATGAACGGGCCTAGGGTGTCGGAAGTCTGGCGGTAAGTGCCTTGCTCGGGGTCGAACTGGTAGGTAACACCGCCGCTGGAGGGGGCAACGGGAAACGGCCGGATCTCACTGGCGATCTGGTTGTTCAGCTCGATGACTTCCTGAATGACTTCAGCGCCTTCTTCCAGGGTGAAGTGGGCCTCGTGGCTGGGAAAATTGGGGTTATCGGTTGGCATCAAGGTGATACCGTCACCACCGTACAGCCCTGGTATCAGATCAACCAGATTGCCGGCCTGGGCCGATAAAGGGAGGGCAACGGTCCCCAGTGCCAACGAAACGAAATACAGGGGCTTGTTCACGGATGAATTCCTCTCGTGGTACGGCTGGCGAGACAGTGGGCGATGGTCGAATTGATGCTTTTTAACAACAGTTCAGTAAGCTCTAATCATCGACCCGCCGAAAGTGCTTGTCAACAAACCCACGCTCCGGTGAAGGGTTTGTGGCCAAATACTGCTTTTTTGTTAGGGTAAAAGATTGTGCTGCCAGCCTGCCAATTCGGTCGCGGCGGTATTCGTCAGAATTGTTGCGGTTTCGATACAAAGCCGCTTCTGTCATCCACCCGTGGTACTGGTGAGCTCGCTGTCAAGTTCGCGCAGTGTTTGGTGGCGTGGATAGATTGACAAACCCTGACGCACGAACAGCTTGGCACGTGATCGGTCGCCCGTGGCCAGCGCTTGTGCGGCGCGCTTTTCGAATGCAGAGGCCAGTTCGTTCAGACGCCGTTGCGCGATTTCATTGTTGGGGTCCAGGGTGAGAATCTTGCGGTAGGATTCCACCGCATTGTCTCCCACGGGCAGAATAAAGCGTCCTGCCGCCAAGTGGCCCTCACCTTCCACCAGCCAGCGCTCGAGTTGGCGTCGTTCTTCCGTGCTCAGCCTGCCATCGGCGCGCTTCTTGACCAGGCTGGTCTTGATCTCCGCCAGGTTGGTGTCACCCGGGAAGGCGCTGAGTCCGCGATCGGTCACCTGGGTGGCCAGATTCTTGCCCACATTGACCCAGGCCCAACGGGCAAGGGAGGCATATTCGTCGGCAGACTCTTTCAGGCTGCTGGTGGCATCCGCGTTTTTCGGCTCCAGTTCCTGCAGGCTCTTGGACGCGAGCACCACATCGTCCAGGTGGCGCAGTTGGATATCCACGTAATCCTGGGCATCGCGAATAGCAGCCGCATCAAGAGCAGGGGCCGGATTGGAGATCGCTCTCTCGCTCCAGGCCCAATAACCGACTGCACCGATCAGGCACAACAGCAGGGCGCCCACGGTCGCGATTAGCGGCCGCTTGTTCTCGGCCTTGCTTGTGCAGGCCGCGCCCGGCGAGTGCTCCGGTGCGGTGCCGAGCTGGACCGTCACCTCGGCGACGTCGATACCCGAAGGCGGAGTCTGGCTACCGCCGTAACGTGTGGCCAGGGTGTCCGAACTCATGCCCTCGATTTCCTGTACGGCGCGCAGCATCGCATTGGCGTCAGTGAATCGGTCTGCGGGCTGTTTTGCCATCAAACGGTCGATGATCGGCTGGTAACGGGCCAGTTCATCCGGCAGGTGCGGCACTGGCTCGTTCACATGCATCATGGCGATGGCAATGGGAGTGTCGTTGTCATACGGCCGCTTGCCGGTGAGCATTTCGTAGAAAAGCACGCCCAGGCTGTAGAGGTCGGAGCGGGAACTGACGGTTTGGCCGAGGGCTTGCTCGGGGCTCATGTAGCGCGGTGTGCCGATGACCGAGCCCATGCGGGTCATCTCGGTGTTGCCGTTGTTGTTGACGGCCTTGGCGATACCGAAGTCGGTCAGCAGGGGGCGGTCATCCTCGCGAAACAGGATGTTGGTGGGTTTGACGTCACGGTGAACGAAGCCCTGGGAATGGGCGAATCCCAGCGCGTCGCCGATCTGTACCAGGATAGCCAGCGCGTCTGTCGGCGTCATTCCCTTTCGGATGCGATCGCCCAGATGTCCGCCGCGGGCATACTGCAGGGCCATGTAGTGTAGGCCGTCGTGGCTGTTGATATCGTGGACGGCAATGATGTTGGGGTGGGACAAACAAGCGATGATGCGGCCTTCCTTGAGGAATCGCTTGAAGAAGGTGGGGTCGGAATTCAACGAGGGCGACATCACCTTGAGCGCCACCTCGCGGGCGAGCATCTCGTGGATCGCCAGGTAAACCGTCGCCATTGCCCCCAGGCCGATCTGTCGTTCGATTCGATAGCCGGGGATTTCCATCTACTTCAAGAATTCTCGCTCGTCGGGCCGTCAGCAGTACCTAAAGAATCGTCTGTTGGCCATGAAAGTCAATAAGGAAATGGTGTAATACCTTGCCGCAACCGTCAAGTTGGCTTCGGTTTTTCGACTATCGCACAACACTCTCCTACGCCTGCTTGCGACGCATGGATGCAGTCGATGCCGAAGATCTGCGTCAGCTCATCCTCTCTCGGATACGGCGAGTGATTCCGTCAACGTCCAGGTCACATTCGGCCAGCAGCTGTCCGTGGTCGCCGTGTTCCACAAACCGGTCCGGGAGACCCAGGTTGAGTACCGGCGTGTTCAAGCCCTGGGATTGCAGAAATTCCACCACGCCGCTGCCGGCACCGCCGGCAATGACATTCTCTTCCACCGTCACCAACAAGTCATACTCGGCGGCCAGCTCCCGCAGCAGGGATTCGTCCAGGGGTTTTACAAAGCGCATGTTGACAAGCCCTGCATCCAGGGAGTCGGCAACGGTCCGGCAGCGCCCGAGCAAGGCGCCGAAGTTGAGCAGGCACACGGAGTTGCCTTGCCTCAGTCGCTCGGCCTTGCCCAGCGCAAGGGCAATCATATCGTGCTGCGGCTTTGAACCCGGTCCGTGGCCTCTTGGATAGCGTACCGCCGCAGGACCGTCGTGCCGGTAGGCGGTGTAGAGCATCTGCCGGCATTCGTCTTCGTTGGCCGGGGCCATGATCACCATGTTCGGGATGCAGCGCAGGTAACTAAGGTCGAAGGCCCCGGCGTGAGTCGGTCCGTCGGCACCCACCAGTCCGGCTCGGTCGATGGCGAACACGACCGGCAAATTCTGCAGGGCGACGTCGTGAATGAGTTGGTCGTAGGCCCGTTGCAGGAATGTGGAGTAGATGGCCATCACCGGTTTGGCGCCCTCGCAGGCCATGCCTGCGGCCAGGGTGACGGCGTGTTGCTCGGCGATGCCCACGTCCAGGCAGCGCTCCGGGTATTCGCGCTGAAAGCGAACCATGCCGGAGCCCTCGATCATGGCCGGGGTGATGGCCAACAGGCGTGAGTCGAGCGCGGCCATATCGCAAAGCCAGTCGCCGAAGATATCCGAGTAGCTCGGTCCGCGGGTTGGGGTCTTCTGGCTCACGCCGGTCTTGGGGTCGAACACCGAAACCCCGTGGTAGCCGGTGGGATTGCGTTCCGCCGGTGCATACCCCTTGCCCTTGCGGGTGGCCACATGCAGCAGGCGCGGTCCGGTCTGAACGCGCAGGTTGCGCAAGGTCTTCACCAGGGTGGGGAGGTCATGACCGTCCACCGGTCCGAAGTAATGAAAGCCCAGTTCCTCAAACAGGGTGCCGGGGGTCACCATGCCCTTGACATGCTCCTCGGCGCGCCTGGCAAACTCCAGCATCGGTGGCGGCAGGTGTTCCAGCAGGCTCTTGCTGCCGCTGCGCACACTGGTGTAGGGCTTGCTGGAAAGAATGCGCGCCAGGTAGTTGCTCAGTGCACCGACGTTCTCGGAGATCGACATATCGTTGTCGTTGAGCACGACCAGCAGGTCGGGCTTGATATGCCCTGCATGGTTCAGGGCTTCGAATGCCATGCCGGCGGTCATGGCGCCGTCGCCGATGATGGCCACGCTCTTGCGGGCTTCCCCGCTGTGCCGGGCGGCCAAGGCCATCCCCAGGGCGGCGCTGATGGAGGTGCTGGAGTGGCCGACGCCGAAGCTGTCGTAGGGGGATTCATCCCGCTTTGGGAAGCCGGCGATACCGCCGCGTTTGCGAATGGTCGACATGGCTTCGCGCCGGCCGGTGAGAATCTTGTGACCATAGCTTTGGTGGCCAACGTCCCAGACCAGACGGTCGTATGGGGTGTTGAACACGTAGTGCAGGGCGATCGTCAGTTCCACCGTACCCAGGCTGGCGGCGAGATGGCCGCCGGTCTGGCTGACCGATTCCACCAGAAAGCCGCGCAGCTCTGTGGCCAGGGCGCTCAGGCCTGCCAGGTCCAGGCGGCGCAGGTCTTCGGGAGAATCGATCTGGGACAGCAGGGATAGGTGGGGAGGATTCATAGTCAATAATCTATAGGGGCTGCCGTAATTGTAACCGATGAATGGGTTGGACTGCGTCAGGAACCTGCCTCCTGCCCGGCGGTCACAATTTCCGTGAAGCGCAATCCAGCCGGTTGAGATCCCGCGCCGTAGCGGATAGAGTTTGCGCCGTTCGTGCCTGCGCCAGTCTTGCCCACCCGATTGATCAATTTCAGGTTTTTGGATGTATACCGAGTATTTCGGCTTCACCGAGCCACCGTTTTCGATTACGCCGGACCCGCGCTATCTGTATCTGAGCGGCCGGCATCGCGAGGCCTTGGCCCATTTGGTCTACGGCGTCGGCGAAAGCGGCGGATTCGTTCAACTGACCGGTGAGGTGGGTACCGGCAAGACGACCGTGATTCGCGTGCTGATGGAACAGCTCCCGGACAATGTCGATGCCGCCGTGGTGTTGAACCCGCGCATGACCGTACCGGAGCTGCTGGCCAGTATCTGCGACGAGTTGCGGGTGGCGTATGAGCCCGCGGATCGGAGCCCCAAGACCCTCATCGATCGTCTCAATGCCTATCTCCTGGATGCCCATGCCCGTGGTCGGCGCACCGTTCTGATCATCGACGAGGCCCAGGATCTCAGCCCGGAGGTGCTGGAGCAGGTGCGGTTGCTGACCAATCTGGAGACCGCCCGCCACAAACTTTTGCAAATTTTTCTCATTGGCCAGCCGGAGTTGAAGTCTCTGCTGTCGCGCAACGATCTGCGCCAGGTGGCCCAACGCATTACCGCACGTTATCACCTCACCCCCCTGAGCCGTTACGAGACGGGTGAGTATATTCGCCACCGTCTGCGTATCGCCGGTCAGCCGGAATGCATGTTCACCGAATCGGCCTTCATTCTGATCCATCGTCTGTCCGCAGGCATTCCCAGGTTGATCAATATCATCTGTGATCGCTCCCTGCTGGGGGCGTACTCACGTCATCTCAAAGAGGTCGATTCACGCGTCGTAAAACGTGCCACCCGCGAGGTTATGGGCGATCTGCCCGGCTCCTGGCATCCGTCGCGGCGTTTTTACGTGCCGGCCCTGTTGGTGTTGCTGGGGGTAGTCGTCGGCGCCGTGGGAGCGACCTGGTTTAGTGGTGGCAAAGGCGTGACTGGGGAGCCCGTGGCCCTACAGCAGGTCGAATCGTCGGTGGTCAGGGAGTCCAGCCCTCCTGAGGTGGCGGCCGCCGAATTACCGCCCGTGGCGGCGCCTGAGCCGTTGCCCAAGGTGGTGATTACCCGTGCGCCAGATCCAGAGCCGCCGGCCCCGCAGGTCGATGAGGTGGAAACGGCACCGGAAGAACCTGTGGCCACCCTCGCCGTCGCCGGAATCGATGAACTGCTCAGTGGGCGTAACCTGCCGAACGACGTGGCCTCGGCGTTTTATGATCTATTCAAGCTTTGGGGCATGGCGGACGCTGATCCTGCAAGAGGCTGTACCGGTATACCGACAAACCGCTTCAAGTGTGAGGTACGCAAGGGCTCCTGGACCACACTGCGCGGCATCAATCGCCCGGCCGTGCTGGAACTGGTGGATGGCAGCGCCAAACGGCATCTGGTGGTACTTGAAGGACTTCACGAAAACGAGGCGACGCTATTGTTCTCTGGTGTCGAAGCGCGGTTTAATATCCGTAAGATCGATCCCTACTGGTATGGCGACTTTCTGGTGATCACCAGCGAACCGCCCAGGGAGCGCCCGACGGTGAGGGCCGGCGTGCGCAATGACACGGTGGTATGGTTGCGCTTGCAACTCGCCCGCATCAATGGCGGGCCACCGCCGGCCAATCCTTCTGATCTTTTCGATCAGGAACTGAAAAAGCAGGTGATCGAATTTCAACAATCCCGGGGGCTGACGGCGGACGGCATTGCCGGTGCCAGGACCTACCGGGAAATAGCGAAAGCGGCCGCAGGCGATGATCTGCCGGTGCTTGATGCGGGCGGGTAACAGTGTCTTTCATACTCGATGCCTTGAAACGCGCGGACCAGGATCGTGCCCTGGCGACGCCGGCTAGTCTGGGTGGTATCTATGCACCCGGGCAGGAGTCTTCCCGGTCGGTTTCCCGTTCCGCCTGGTTGATTGCCCTGGTGGTGATCACCGCTGCGGTGTTTCTGTTGATTTGGCGTCTGGATGGCGGCTCGCGGGATTTGCAGGCAATACAGCAGGAGCGGATCTCCCACCCGGTGGTAGAGGTTCGACCGGAGCCACCCGCCCTGCCGGTGCAGAGGATTCGCCCCGAACCTCCGGTTTCCGTCGAGCCCTTGCCCCGTGCCGTGCCGCCAGCACCGCCCGCAAGAGTGCGCCAGCCTGTTCCGTCGTTGGTTTCGCCGTCCGACCCCGATGATAGCCGCCCCATTCTCCGTGATCTGGTGCCCCGCGCCCCTCGGGTAGAGCCCGCTTCGTTACGCAGTCTGATCCCCGCCAAACCAGTGCCTGTCCCGCGGGTCGAGGAGAAACAGCCCCCTGCGCGCGGACAGGTGGTCGTGGCCGATCATCCCTTGGATGCGTCGTCCCCGGCCCCTGGGCTTCCCAAGGTCGCGGTGGTGGAGCGCGCGCCTGCCGCCGTTGAAATGCCAACGAGGGTAGACAATGCGGTGGTGGATCCGGCCAAGGAATCGGCGGAATACGATTCCCTGCCGCTGGTTTTCGAACTTAATGCCGCTCAGCAAAAACAATACCTTCCGCTGCGTCTGGATGCGCATGTCTATTCCACCGATCCGGGCAAGCGTTTCGTTGTTCTGAACGGCAAGCGCTACGCCGAGGGCGATATCACCGAGGCCAAGCTGTTGATCCACAAGATTATCCGCGAGGGTGTGGTGTTTTCCAAGGATGATCGTTCGTTTCGCGTGCTGCGTTGATCCTGGGAGCCGCTCCTCCACGTTGATCGGGTTGTCGATCGAGCCCGTCTTGGGAAGGGGCATCGCTGTGTACCGAATGAAGAGTGTCTTTCCTGGCGTCCGCAATGTTTGCTGCGTAACACCGCGCACCGCGCACCGGCGCGTTTTCCCCTAACACCAACTGGCCTGCCCGAACTCCGGGTTCTTCAGCAGCTCGTTCACATTGGCTTCAATGATCCGGTAGCCGAGATTGCCATATAGCCGCTGGCGTCCTTCGTTGAAGATGAAGGTCGGGCTGCCGGGTACCTGGTATTTGTGATACGCCTCGCTATCCGCGTGCAGGGCGGCATGGGCCTCGCCCGTGTCCAGTAGTCTGCGGATCTTTTGATGCGGAAGTTTGAGATCCTCCGCTACCTCATCCAGGGTGCCGAAATCCGAGATATTGCGTGCATCCCGGAAAAACGCCTCGCGTACCCGGCAGATGGTTTCTTCGAGCAGAGAATGGCCGTCACCGTCATGTTCGTGCTCGCCCTTGGCCAGGAGCAGATCGACAGCCTTGAGAAACAAGTGGGGTACGGTGGAGGAACGCGGACACTGATTGAGCCAGAGTTCCGGGTGAACGTGGATGTGTTTCCATTGCGCCGCCGTTTCCCGCTGAAAGGCGTTGTAACCCTTGGCGCCTCCCTTGTCCTTCCAATCGCGCTCGATCTTGTCGTGGGCCGCCCCGAACAGGGGAATATAGCGATACCGAAAGCGCAACTGCCCTGGAAAATTTCGTAGCAGCTCGTCCACACGGACTTGGCCGATATAGGCCCAAATACAGAGAATGTCGGTGAAATACTCAATGTCCAGGTGCTGTTCTTCGTTCATGGGGATCAGATTGGTTTTGTTGCGGAGTGAAAAGCTTGAAATCAACTATAGACCGGCATGGAATGCGTCACTCTTTAACCATGAGGGTATCTGATGATAGCCGTTGGTGGTTTGACCATGCCCGGTGATTGCCTGACAATCTGTCACTTATGAACGAATCTGAACCAAACAGGGCGGAAGCCTCGATTTCGCCCGAGATCATCGCCCTTATTCAAGGCGCGGCCGAGAAGGGCAACGCGGAAGCCCAATACCGTCTGGCAATGATGTACGCCAATCAGGACGGCCTTCCGCTGGACTATTCTCAGGCCGTTCACTGGCTCACAAGAGCGGCCGGGCAAAGCTATGTACCGGCCTACGCCGTGCTGGGATGGCTGTATGCCAATGGCTATGGCACCCGACAGGACGGCGAGGCCGCCGCGCGCTGGTACCTGCGTTCCGCCGAGGCGGGGGTGGTGGAGAGTCAGTATCTGGTGGCTTCCATGTACCGTGTCGGGTCAAACGGCTTTCCCTGCGATCCGACGCGTATGCTGGATTGGTATCGGCGTGCCGCCGAGCAGCAGTTCGCTCCGGCGCAAAACATGCTCGGCAAGCTGATGGCGAAGGGCAAACTGATCCGCCAGGACCTGATTGGTGCATTCCAGTGGTTTTCCCTGGCCATACTGAATGGCAGTGAGGATGCCCGTGAAGGGCTGGAAGGTCTGCGATCGCAGATGACCGCCGAACAGGCCCAGGAGGCCCGTACGATCTTTCTGGATGCCATGCGCAGTCAGGGTGTCGATGTGGATCACCTGGAAGGTAGCGACCCGGAAGGCGGACACAGGCTTTAGCGCCCTGCGCGGAGAAATACCCGCCGGTCGGGACTCCGAGCCCCGACCTTGGCGTTTAAGCAAGCCCTGCAGCTTGGCTGAGGACTATTTCTTGATTCCCTCGACCGATAATTCCAGTTCCACCTGGGCGGAAGCGGGGCCGAGATTTTTGGTGATGCCGTAATCGGTCAGGGTCAGCACGGTGGTACCGTGGAAGCCGCGCCGCTCCCCCCCCCAGGGGTCGGGTCCATGGCCGATTTGCTGTACTTCGATCTCGATCGGCCGGGTAACGCCGTGCAGGGTCAGTTCGCCCTTCAGCAGTGCTCCGCCGTCTGCATTTTGCTCAAACGACGTGCTTTGGAAGACCGCCTCCGGATAGTGCTCCACGTCCAGAAAGTCCTTGCTGCGTAAATGCTTGTCCCGTTCGGCATGGTTGGAATCCACGCTCGCCGGATCGATCCTGACGGTCACTTTCGATTTGGCCGGGTCGCTTTCGCTGTAGCTGAATTCCCCTTCGAAGCGGTTGAAGCGGCCGTACAACCAGCTGTAACCCAGGTGTTTGATGCGGAATTGAATGAAGGCATGGGCGTGATCGGTGTCGATCAGATATTCGGCAGCCTGTGCGGGCAGGGCGGCTGCCAGGGAAAGCAGGGTGGCGGCTAATAGGCGTTTCATGCGAATGTTCCTCTACTGTGGATGAGTTAACGGCCGAACATGCGAATCAGGGTTCGGTCTCGGTCAATGAAATGGTGCTTCAGGGCGGCAAGGGCGTGCAGGACGGACAGTGCTATCAGCCCCCAGGCCAGCCACTCGTGTAGCTCGCCGGCCAGGTCTTCCTGATTGGCGTAGCCGTGCAGGGTGGCCGGTACGTCGAACCAGGTGAACACCTCAATGGCTCGCCCATCGGCGGTGGAAATCAAATAACCGCTGATCGCCACGGCCAGAATCAGCAGGTAAAGACTTGCGTGGGCCAGCCTTGCGGCATACACCATGCCTGATCCCGGTTCGCCCAGGGGCGCTGGTGGTCGGTCCAGGACGCGCCAGAGCACGCGCAGCAGCAATACCAGCAACACCAGTATGCCGACGCTTTTGTGCAGCCAGGGTGCCTTCTGATACCAGGGGCTGTAGTAGTCCAGTCCCGTCATCCACAAGCCCAGTCCGAACAAACCGACGATGGCGGCCGCCATGGCCCAGTGCAGGGCGATGGCGACCCAACCGTAGCGGCGTGAATCGCTTCGCAGACCCATGGCTAAAAGACCCCCATGCCGAAATCGCGGTATGCCTGACGCAGTTCCTGCTCGCTGTTCATGACGAACGGGCCGCTTCGGGCTACCGGTTCGCGCAGCGCTTGGCCGGCGATCAGCAATAGGCGGGCGTCTTTCACACCCTTGAGGAGCAGATCGCCCCGCGGCTCCAGGACGCCCAACTGGCCGGCATCCAGGCTGCGCTGTGCGATCTCCACGCTGCCTTCGAGCACATAGACCAGCCCCTGCCAGTCATCTGGTACCGGTTGCCGTTTCAGTACTCCCGCGGGCAAGCGGATGTCCAGATACAGGGCTGGTGTTGCCAAGTCCTTCACCGGGCCGGTAGTGCCTTGCCCGGTGCGGCCGGCGACGACCCGAATCTCAGTGCCGTCCTCGTGCCGTTCCAGCGGCACCTGGTCGGGCGTGAATTCCTGGTAGCGGGGCGCGGTCATTTTCATGGAGGCCGGCAGATTGACCCATAGCTGAAAACCGCTCAGCAAGCCCTTTTCCTGGCGCGGCATCTCCGAGTGGACGATACCCCGGCCGGCCGTCATCCACTGCACGCCGCCGGCCTCCACGACGCCGCCGTGTCCGGCGTTGTCCTGATGTTCCATGCGACCCGCAAACAGATAGGTCACCGTCTCAAAGCCCCGATGGGGATGGGGAGGAAAGCCGGCGATATAGTCATCGGGCCTGTCCGAATGAAAGTGATCCAGCAGCAGGAACGGATCGATTTGCGGTAATGCCTGGGTGCCGATGATGCGCGTCAGGCGTACGCCCGCGCCATCAGAGGTCTCCACGCCTTTCACGATTCGTTGAATTCTTCGCGAATGTGCTTGAACCGTCATGGTGCCCTCCTTCCGTCTTGCCGGGACGGAAATATTCGTTACGTTGCATCGCATTCTATCGTTGCTTTGATTGAGATAAAGTTGGCTATGGAGAAAACACTGTTGCCTAAGGGGGAATAATGGATCGCTTCGATGCCTTGGAAGCCTTCGTTGCCGTCGTGGAAGCGGGCCAGTTCAGCGCCGCGGCGGAGCGGCTGAACATCGGCAAATCGGTGCTGAGCCGGCGGATTTCGGATCTGGAGGCGCGGTTGGGTGCGCAGTTATTGCGCCGCACTACCCGCAGTCTGTCGTTGACCGAGGCGGGGAGATTGTTCTATCGCCGTGCCTCCGACCTGCTGGCGGAACTGGAAGATGCGGAGCAATCGGTAGGGGATGAGCAACAGGGGCTGGCCGGGAGAATGCGCATGGCAGCGCCACTGTCCTTCGGTCTGGCCCATCTGGTGCCCTTGCTGACAGCCTTTTTGCATCAGCACCCGGATCTGCAATTGGATTTGGACCTGGATGATCGGGAGGTCAATCTGGTGGAGGAAGGGGTTGATCTGGCGGTCCGCATCGGCTCGCTTGCCGATTCCACGCTGGTTGCCAGGCCGTTGGCGCCAATCCGCTTTCTGGCCTGCGCCAGCCCCGCCTATCTGGCCCGCAACGGTACGCCACAGCGCCCAGAGGAGCTGAGCGGCCATCTGGGGCTGGTGTACAGCAATCTCGCCGACCCCGATCATTGGACTTTTGTCGACAAGCGTGGCGAGTCCATCACGGTGAAAGTGCCGGTTTACCTGCGTGCGAACAATGGCGAAGCGCTAATTTCCGCCGCCGCGGATGGCTTGGGTATCGTTTTGACGCCGACCTTCGCCGGCTACCGCGCCATCATCGATGGGCGCTTGCAAGCTATCCTTACCAACTTTCGGCTGCCTGCCGTCAACGCCTACGCAATCTATCCCAGCCGCCGCTATGTGCCGAGACGGGTAAAGGTGATGGTCGAATACCTCCGTAGCCAGTTCGGCGAGCAGCCCTATTGGGATGCCGGCCTGTTCGAGTAGCGCTGAGGCAGGAAAGGTTTTTACCTCGATTATCGGTATAATCGGGGCTCAATAGAAACGCGACGATTTGGCACGGCGGTACAGCGATCTGCGGAGGTCGGGGATTCACTCCAGACAGCGAGTGGATTTCTCCCAGTAGCTGGACGGCGACTTCCGCTTGGTTCGGAAGGGGTCGAATCGTTGCTTAGAAACCGGGATCGCCGTTAGCGATTCCTTCGATGTACGAGTAAGCGAGGCCAACGACATTATGGTTGCCGTCCTCAATCCGCAGGCGTTGTCGTTCCGCCCCATGACCAGTGCGGATCTGGATGAAATAATGCGCATCGAACGGCGTGCCTACGCCCACCCCTGGACCGTTGGCATATTTCGCGATTGCCTGCGGGTGGGTTACAGCTGCTGGGTAGCGGAAATGCACGATATGATCGAGGCGTATTCGGTCATGTCCGTGGCAGTTCAAGAGTGCCATATCCTGAATCTGTGTGTGCGATCGGGTTCCCAAAATCAGGGCTACGGCGGTCAGATGCTGCGTCACATGCTGGAGATCGGCAAGCGCCGGGGCGCGGTATCGGCCACCCTGGAGGTGCGCCCCAGCAACAAGCAGGCGTTGCGCCTTTACCGTCGCTTCGGATTTCGCGAGGTCGGCCTGCGTAAAAACTATTATCCCGACGAGCGCGGCCGTGAAGATGCCCTGATCCTCAATCGCGATTTTGACTGAACACATCTGGCTGTTTCCCCTGCAGCCAGATGTGTTCCAAGGTGGCTACAGTCCCAGGCCCGCGCTACTCAGCCAGACGGCCAACAATAGCCCGCCATAGATCATCCACGCCGTGCGCCCCAAGGGGTCGACGCGCAGGCGCGCAAACGGACGCCGAATTGCTGCGGCGACGCCACGATCCAGGCGGATGCGTACCGCACTGGTGAGCAGCAGCAGGCTCAAGGTCACTCCGGCCACTATCTCCACCACGCTGTATCCGGTGTGGCTTTCCGTGGCCATCGCGCTACCGGGCGTAAGGTCGAGCCAACCATAGGCCCAGTTGGTGAGTACCCCGAATGCCAGGGCGAACAGGGCTATCGCCACCAGGTAAACCCACAAGACCCGGCGCCCGAGCACGCCGCGGACGGCCAGCATGGTGGCGATGTTGGTAGCCGGCCCGGCCAGCAGCAGCACCAGGGCCGAGCCTGGATCCAGTCCTTTGGCAATCAGGGCCGCAGCAACCGGCGTGCTGGCGGTCGCGCAGATGTAGAGGGGAACCCCGATCACGAGCATCAGCGCCATGGAGGTCCAGCCAGTGGGCAGGGTTTCACCAAAAAAATCGGCGGGCAGCCATACCGTGATCAGCCCGGACACCAGGAACCCGAGCACGAACCAGGGCGTCAGGTCGTCCAGCAGGGCGCCGAAGCCGTAGCGCAGACCGGCCAGCCAGCGAGACTCGCCGTAGTGATGCTCGTGGTCATGGTCGTCATCATGGTTGTCGGTACAGTGGTCGCCGCAGCACGAGCCGCTGCAAGCGGCGACTGGCTGTATCGGTAATCGGGTTGTCGGCTTCTGATCCCAACCCCGTTTAGCCAGCGAGTTGACCGCGCTGCCCGCTCCGAGTGCCGTGACCAGGGCGGCGATCGGCCGTAACAAGGTCATCAACGGGTCCATGAGGGCGTAGGTCACTCCGATGGAGTCCACGCCGGTCTCCGGTGTGGAGATCAGAAAGGCGGTGGTTGCCCCCTTGGAGGCTCCGCTTTGTCTGAGTGCGGTGGCGGTAGGAATAACCGAGCACGAACACAGCGGCAGGGGCATGCCGAACAACGAGGCCTTGAACACCGAGCGAAAATCGTTGCCGCCCAGATGCCGGTACACCGATTCTTCCGGAATCCAGACCTTGATCAGGCCGGCAAGGGCCAGGCCCAACAGCAGGTAGGGGCCGGATTCCACCAGGATGGCGGAGATAGCCAGTGACCACGCAACAAGAAAATCGATCATGGCGCGACGATACCCCAGTGCCGTCCCGATACACCATTACCATCGGCTGCTACCATTAGTGGGTTCTAACTACAGGCATCTCCGCTTCGGGCACTTGGCGGGTCTGCCGGTTGTCCTGCAATAAAACGAGAGGGTGGAGTATGAAAATCGAGACCTTGGCGATTCACGGCGGATACTCTCCGGACCCCACGACCAAGGCCGTGGCCGTTCCGATCTACCAGACCACCAGCTATGCCTTCGATGACACCCAACACGGTGCGGACCTGTTCGATCTGAAGGTGCAGGGCAATATTTACACCCGCATCATGAACCCCACCACCGCGGTGCTCGAAGAGCGCGTCGCGGCCATGGAAGGCGGCATTGGCGGTCTGGGGCTGGCCTCCGGCATGGCGGCGATCACCTACGCCATCCTCACCATCGCCGAGGCTGGAGACAATATCGTCACCACCAGCACGCTCTACGGCGGCACCTACAATCTGTTCGCCCATACCCTGCCGCGTTACGGCATCGGCGTGCGGTTTTGCCGATACGACGATCTGGACGCCATGGCGGCCCAGATCGACGCAAACACCAAGGCGGTATTCTGCGAAACCGTCGGCAACCCGGCGGGCAATATCATCGACATTGCCGCGATGGCGGACTTGGCCCATGCCCATGGGGTGCCGCTGATCGTCGACAATACCGTTCCGTCGCCGTATCTGTGGCGTCCCATCGAGCACGGCGCCGACATCATCGTGCATGCCCTGACCAAATACATGGGCGGCCACGGCACCACCATTGGTGGCGTCATCGTCGATTCCGGCAAGTTTCCCTGGGCAGACCACAAGGCTCGCTTTGCGCGTCTGAACGAGCCGGACCCCAGCTACCACGGCGTGGTCTATACCGAGGCCCTGGGGCCAGCCGCCTATATCGGCCGCGCCCGCGTGGTGCCGCTTCGCAACATGGGCGCGGCCATTTCCCCCATGAATAGCTTTCTGATTCTGCAAGGTATCGAAACCCTGCCCGTGCGCATGGACCGCCATTGTGAGAATGCCCTGAAGGTGGCGGAATTTCTGAAGGGGCAGGCCAATGTGGAATGGGTGCGTTATGCCGGCCTGCCCGACCACCCGGAACACCATCTGGCGCAGAAGTACATGGGCGGCCGGGCCTCGGCCATCCTTAGCTTTGGCATTCGCGGCGGTCGCGAGGCCGGCGCCCGTTTCATCGACGCGCTCAATCTGGTGGTTCGCCTGGTCAATATCGGTGATGCCAAATCGTTGGCCTGTCACCCGGCCACCACCACCCATCGCCAGTTGTCCGCTGAGGAATTGGCCAGCGCCGGGGTGTCCGAGGACTTGGTGCGCTTGTCCGTCGGCCTGGAGCATATCGACGACATTCTGGCCGATGTCGAGCAGGCGCTGGCGGCCGCGGGCTGAACCGATATGGTCCGCTTCCTGGTTCTCTTTCTGGTGATTCTCCTGCTGCTGTTTACCGCAGAACTCACTCCCTACGGTCAGCAGTATGTGGTGATTCCCTGGACCGATACCCTGGCACGCATCAGCGCCGCGCTGGTGTTGCCCTTCGATCCCGATGTGGTGTCCAGCGGCAAGATTTTGCGCAGCATGGCCACAGGGTTCGGCATCTCCATCGAAGCGGGCTGCAACGGCGTGGAAGCCATGATCGTCCTCATCGCCGCGGTGCTTGCCTACCCCGCGCCCTGGCGCAGTCGTGTCATCGGTCTGGTGGCGGGTTTCTTCGCTATCCAGCTCCTCAATCTGGTGCGTATCATCAGCCTGTTCTATATCGGGCAGTGGGATAAGGAGATCTTTGAATGGGCCCATCTGTACGCCTGGCAGGCGCTGATCATGCTCGATGCGCTTATCGTCTTTCTACTGTGGTTGCGAAGTCTGCCCAGTGACGGGCCTGCGACACCAGACAAGCTATCCGTGGCTACCTGATCGGTCCGTTGACCTGCCGCCCGGTCTTTGAGGCGAACATAAATCCATTCTCTGCCTATGGTCTGAAAAGCAAACAATCAGCGGTATGTCACCCACCTGGGAATCGCCTTTCCCGCTTCGTTCAGACGCCGCTTCAGAGACCGATAGTCCGGGTCGTGTCGCGCCACCAGTGCCCAGAAACTGTGTGAATGGTTGGGGTGTACGGTGTGGCAAAGCTCGTGAATCATCACATGGCGCACCAGTTCCGGTGGCATGAAAAGGAGCTTGGCATTCAAGCTGATGGTGCCGGAGCTGGAGCAACTGCCCCAGCGGCTTTTCTGGGTTCGCACCTGTAGTCGCGCATAGTCCAAACCGGTTTCTGCCGACAAAGCCTTCAGCCAAGGAGCGAAGATCTTCTTCGCGGTACGCAGCAGCCACTTGCGCAGCAATTCCCTGCTGGTGGCGGGATTGCTGAGATTGCCCCAGACCTTTACATGGCTACCCGCAAACTCCTCAATCCACACCGAGTCGCCAGACCGGTCCTGGTATTCGATGGTCCATGCCTTGCCGACTGCGGCAAGCTCGATACGATCGGGCAGAGCGTTGTCGACGGGCGGCAGTGGCGAGGTGTCGCGCCGTTTTTTCAGGTGTCTGTCGATCCACGCGCGATGCCGGTCAACGATGGAGGGAACATTGTCTGGATCGAAACCCCGGGGAATGACCACCTCCAGCCCGGCGCGGGAGATCATCAGGCGGACGTTTTTGGCACGGGAGCTGATACGGACTCGGTAATTCATCGATGGCGTGAGTATCGGTCGAGAGGGCCAGATTGCATCATAGCGTAAGTCTCCCTTCCATCCCCAAGGCCCATTCGACCTTCGGGGGTAGCGTATTTCGCTACCCTCGGAACCATGCCCCACGACCCGCGACGATCGCGTTGCCAGAGCAGGCCAGGGCGACGTATCACTGTACCCGAGCCCCGCCGAACGGGCGGGAAACATCACCAGAAATGAGGTGCAGTACAATGGATCCCAACGATATCCAAAGCAGTTCCACCGGTTGGTTGTTCTATGTGAAGGCCGCCTTCGTCATCGCCCTTGTGGCCATGGGGTCAGGCATTCTGTTCATGCCCGGCGGACTGATGGTGCAAGGCTATTTTGCGCTCTGCTCGCTGTTCCTGGTCAGCGCCACCATCACGCTTTCCAAGACGCTGCGCGATGACCACGAAGCCCGTCGCCTGATCAACCGCATCAACGACGCCCGCACCAGCCGCATGTTGCAGGAATATTCCGAGTAAAGGAGCACGACTATGAAACTGGTAGCCCAACTACTGACCATCGCCCGCGGCGGTGCACGGGAAGTCGCGCAGGGCGTGATCGACGCCAACGCCCTGCGCCTGCTGGAACAACAACTCTATGAATGCGAGGCCACACTGGATCAGGCCCGCCGTGATCTTACCGCCGTGGTTGCCGAGAAGATCGCCGTGCGGCGTGAAGTGGACAGGCTGACGACCGCGATCGCCGAGCGGGAGAGCAGGGCCAGGGAGCTGTTGGCGCAGGACGATGAGGCAGCCGCCCTGCGTCTGGCCGAGCGTATCGCCACTGACGAAGCCACTTTGCAACGCGAACGCGCCGCCCTGGCGCAACTGGAACGCCACGAGCATGATGTGCGTGGGGCCCTGGCGGCTGCCCTGAATCAGGTCAAGTCCCAGCGGCGGGAGCTGGGCCTGCTGAAGGCCACCGCCCATGCGCAACGGGCTTCGGTCAATCTGGAGCAGCGACGCTACGGCCTGGATGAACGTCTGAACGATATTGGATGTACCACAGACCGTATTCGCGCAATGCAGCAGTCCACGGCCGATCGCTTGAATGCGTCCAGGGAGGTTGAAAGGGGACTGGCGCGCGACATGGGGCTGGACGACCCGGTGCCGAACGGCGGCGCGCAAACCGATGCCAGAGAGGTTTTGAATAGACTTCGGGCCAAGCAAGCGCTTGCTTAGGCATCCACGATGGGTGGGGCAGGCAGCCAATGCCACTAAGCTAGGTGTTTACGCTCCGGGGTACCCGGTCCGGGTACCCCGAATCGCCCACCCGCTTAGTGGCAATGTCCAAACGTAATGGCATTGGGCCGCCGGCCTCGCCTCCAGGGATTTTTTCATGATCGGGCCGATGTGACGCAGTGGCGCCAATGGACTAAAGTACAGGCACCGTTTCCCTTTCTGGAGAGAAGCCATGGTTCCTCGTCGTATCGGCAAACAGTGGAAGCAACTTCCCATGGCGGTTGTCTTGGTCATGGCGTCGTCGGGTTCTGCCATGGCCGGGGAGGGCGCCACCTATCATGGCAAGCCGTCCGCCGAGGCGATGGTGTTCGATACCGTGGTGGTTCGTCCGTTGATGTTGGTGGGCACCGCGGTCGGGGCAGTCCTCTATGGCATTTCATTTCCCTTCAGTGCCGCCGGAGGCAATACGCAAGAGGCACAGCGCCGCTTGGTGGAAGAACCTGCTTATCAGGTCTTCGGCCGTCCGCTGGGACATTTCGATTAGATGGTTTGCGGGCCCGCACGCAGGCCCGATCTGAGTCGCTGTACAGCTGGCTAGCCGCAGGCAACCACCTCCCGAACCGCCTCGATTACCCGATCCTGGTCGTCCTGCGTCAACCACGGCGACATGGGCAGGCTGATAACCCGCTCTGCCGCTGCCTCCGCGTGGGGGACCCGGGCCTCGTTGCTGCCCATGGCGGGTTGTTTGTTCAATGGAATGGGGTAATGCACGGCGGTGGGGATACCTTTTTCCTGCAAGCCCTGTTGCACGGCGTCCCGATTGTCGACCTGGATGGTGTATTGGGCGTAGACGCTGGTGTTGTCGGGGCTGATCCAGGGCGTAGTGACCACGTCTTTCAGTGCCTCGGAATAACGTTTGCCGATCACGGCGCGTTTCACGACCTCATCCGCAAAGTGAGGCAGCTTGGCGAGCAACACGGCGGCTTGGACCGTATCCAGTCGGCCGTTGATGCCCAGCCGGGCGTGATGATAGCGGCGATCCTGGCCGTGCAGGTAGATCTCCCGCATGAGCTTGTCCAGGGTCGCATCGTTGGTGAAAACCGCGCCGCCATCGCCGTAGCATCCCAGGGGTTTGGAGGGGAAAAAACTGGTGCAGCCGATGGTGGTCAGGCCGCAGGACTGGCGGCCCTTGTAGGTGGCGCCAAAACTTTGGGCCGCGTCTTCGATCACTGTCAGGCCGTGCTCCGCCGCCAAGTCGTTGATGGCGTCGTAGTCCGCGCATTGGCCATAGAGCGAAACCGGCATGATGGCCTTGGTACGCGGCGTGATGGCCGGGGCGATGGTCTCGGCCGTCACGTTGTAGGACTTGGGATCGATGTCCACAAACACAGGCTTGGCGCCCACCAGGGCGATGGCCTCGCCGGTGGCGATGAAGCTGAAAGCGGTGGTGATGACCTCGTCGCCAGGGCCGATATCCAGGGCCATCAAAGCAACGACCAGGGCATCGGTACCGCTGGAAAGTCCCAGGCAGTACTCCGTACCCACGTACTGCGCCAGTTTCTGCTCCAGCTCCCGCACCTCGGGGCCAAGGATGTACTGGCCGCTTTCGAGCACCTTGCGGATGCCGGCGAGTACGTCATCCTGGATCTCAAGATATTGCGCCTTCAGGTCGATAAAGTTCATGGATCGCATCCTACTGGGAGAATTGAAGAACGTGAGTATAGCCGCGGCTCTGCTATTCTGATTTGCCAACGATGGCGGGGACGAAAACGCGCAGCCATCATGTCAGGCGCTTCCGCAAACCGATCGACTATCCCGGAACGCCTATACGTTCATTGGCGATTATTGACTGTTGGGGGATACGGGGTGAATCTGGCGGGAAAGCGTGTGCTGGTGACCGGTGCGGACGGTTTTATCGGGTCGCATCTTGCCGAGGCCCTGGTTCGCTTGGGGGCAAACGTCCGTGCCCTGGTGATGTACAACTCCTTCGGCACGCGTGGTTGGCTGGATCGCAGTGAGCCCGCTATTCGCCGGGAGCTCGATATTTTTGCCGGGGATGTGCGCGATCCCAATGGCATGCGTGTGGCGATGACCGGTTGCCAGGCGGTATTTCACTTGGCGGCGCTGATCGCCATTCCGTACTCCTATCACTCCCCTGACAGCTATGTCGACACCAATATCGGCGGCACCCTGAACATTCTCCAGGCCGCGCGGGATCTGGGCGTGGAGAGGGTAGTGCACACCTCCACCAGCGAGGTCTACGGCACGGCGCGTTTCGTGCCCATCACGGAAGAACATCCCTTGCAAGGTCAATCGCCCTACTCGGCCACCAAGATCGGTGCCGACCAGATGGCGCTGGCCTTCCATCGCTCCTTCGGGACGCCGGTGACGGTGGTGCGGCCCTTCAATACCTACGGGCCTCGCCAGTCTGCACGGGCGGTTATCCCGACCATCATCACCCAGATCGCCGCTGGCAGGGAACAAATCCAATTGGGTGCGCTTTCCCCAACCCGTGACTTCAACTACGTGGACGACACGGTTGCCGGCTTCCTGGCCCTGGGGGCCGCCGACCGGGCGGTGGGTGAGGTCGTCAACGTTGGCAGCAGTTATGAAATCTCCATCGGTGAAACGGCCGGGATGATTGCCGAGGTCATGGGCCGTCACGTTGAGATCGTCGAGGACCCGCAACGCCTGCGCCCCAAGGACAGCGAGGTGGAGCGCCTCTGGGCCGCCAATGACAAGGCCGGCGAACTGTGTGCCTGGCAGCCGAACTATGCCGGCGTGGACGGTCTGCGGGAAGGTTTGCGGCGTACGGCAGAGTGGTTTCAACGCCCGGAGAACCTGGCCGGATACCGCCCGGACACCTACATGTTGTGAACCCGATCGACGACATACTGGCCAGACTGCGAGGCTGTCTGCCACAGGGTGAAGGTCCCTGGCCATTGCACGAACCCAGCTTCCAGGGGCACGAGTGGGCGTATGTGAAGGACTGCCTGGACAGCGGTTGGGTATCGTCCGTGGGGGCCTATGTCGACCGGTTTGAAAGCGCGTTGAGTTCGTACACCGGCGTGGCCCATGCCGTTGCCACCGTCAATGGCACAGCGGCCCTGCATATCGCCCTGCTGGTGGCCGGCGTTGAGCCGGGCGATGAGGTGTTGGTGCCCGCCCTGACCTTTGTGGCCACCAGCAACGCCATTCGCTACTGCCAGGCGACACCCCATTTCATTGCGGCTGACGAGAGCGATCTCGGTCCCGATCCGCAGGCGCTCGACGCTTATCTACGCGAGATCCTTGTCGAGATCGACGGTCAGGCGTGCAACGCGTTCACTGGCAAGCCGTTGCGTGCCCTCGTCGCCATGCATAGCTTCGGCCATCCCAACAGGCTCGATGCCTTGGCCGAGATCTGCTCTCGCTATGGTCTGACGCTGGTAGAGGACGCTGCCGAGGCCCTGGGCACCCGATACCAGGGCCTGCATGTCGGCCACTGGGGACGGGTTGCGGCACTGAGTTTCAACGGTAACAAAATCATCACCACCGGCGGTGGTGGTGCGGTTCTCACCAACGATCAGGATCTGGCACGGCGGGCACGCCACCTGGCGACCACCGCCAAGGTAGCCGGTCATCGTGAACTGTTCCATGACGAAACCGGGTTTAATTACCGAATGCCCAATCTCAACGCGGCCCTGGGACTCGCCCAAATGGAGGCGCTGAACGACTTGCTTCGGCGCAAGCGAATGCTGGCCCAACGCTACCAGGAGGCGTTCGTGGATTGTTCGGATGCCCGTTTTGTGGAGGAACCGCCTGACGCCGACTCGAACTACTGGCTCAATACCCTGTTGGTGGGTGAGGGGGTGCGGGACGCCCTGCTGGATCGGGCCGAGAAGTTGGGTATACAGGCGCGCCCCGCCTGGACCTTGCAACACCGCTTGCCCATGTACCGCTATTGCCCAAGTATGGAGATGACGGCCACCGAGCGATTGGCGGCCCGTATCGTCAACCTGCCCAGTAGTCCGAACTTGGTCGGCGAGGACTGAGGCATTGCGCCGTATCGGGGTCGTTACGGGAAGTCGGGCGGAGTATGGGCTGCTGAAGGGTTTGATGCGGTCTATCGACCAGGACAGTTCACTGGAATTGGTATTGATGGTGACCGGCATGCATTTGTCACCGATGCATGGCGAGACTTGGCGGACGATCGTCGACGACGGATTTACCCTCCACGAGCGAATCGCCACCGACCTCAGCGACGATAGCCCGGCGACGGTGACCCGCGCCCTGGGGCAGGGGGTGATCGGCTTCGGCGAGGTGTTTGCCCGCAATCGCCCGGATATCCTGGTGGTTCTCGGCGACCGATTCGAGATCCTCGCGCCGGTGCAAGCGGCCTTGTTGGCACGGATTCCGGTAGCGCATATCCATGGCGGTGAGCGCACCGATGGTGCCGTGGACGACGCGATTCGGCACGCCATCACCAAGTTCGCTCATCTGCACTTCGTTGCCGCCGAGCCCTACCGGCGTCGCGTGATACAACTGGGCGAGGTTCCGGAGCGGGTGTTCACTGTCGGCGCACTGGGGCTGGATGCCATCGCGGCGACCAGCCCTTTGACGCGCGAACAGTGGCAGGTGGATGCCGGTTTTGAACTGGGTGAAGTGAATTTTCTGGTCACCTATCATCCTGCCACCCTGGGGCGGGTTCCTCCCTCGGAGGCGGCGGAGGCGCTGTTGGGTGCGCTCGATGAATTCCCGCAGGCCCGTGTGGTTATCACCGAATCCAATGCGGATGTCGGGGGCGCTATGATTGTAGAGCGGCTGCGAGCCTTCGCTCGGGAGCGACCGAGGGTATCGGTGTTCACCAGCTTGGGCAGTTTGCGCTACTACAGCCTGTTGCAATGGGTGGATGTGGTGATCGGCAATTCCTCCAGCGGGCTTATCGAGGTGCCTTGGTTCGGCAAACCGACGGTCAATATCGGCGAACGTCAGGCGGGCCGATTGCGTGGCGATACCGTGATCGATTGCGCCGACGATCAGGCATCCATCCGTGCCGCGATAACACGTGCTTTGAGCACAGAATTTCGCCGGCAGGCGCAGATGCGAAGTAATCCATACGGGCAGGGAAACGCGGTCGAACGAATTCTGGACATTCTGCGTTGTGTTCCGCTTGAGGGTCTGACGAACAAGCGGTTCAATGACCTGGAGGGGGTGGGGGCATGAGTTTGCCATTGATCATTCTGGGGGCGGGCGGTCACGGACGGGTTTTGTTGGATGCTCTGCGAACCGCCGGCGCAAACGTGCAAGGCTTTCTGGACCGCGATTCCGGGCTGCACGGGGGCGACGTGGACGGCGTGCATGTGTTTGGGGACGATAGCTGGTTGACGGGCGTGGACCCGGAGTCGATCTTTCTGGTCAATGGTATCGGCTCGGTAAGCGATACCTCCCTGCGGCAAAGGATCTACGACACCCAGCGCGATGCCGGATTTCAGTTTGCTTCGGCGATTCATCCCCTGGCCTATGTCAGTCAAGGCGCGGCTCTTTCGGAAGGTTCGCAAGTGCTGGCATTGGCGGTGGTACAGACCGGTGCCAGGGTCGGTGCTGACGCTATCGTCAACAACGCCGCGGTAGTGGAGCACGATTGCCAGGTCGCCGACCATGCGCATATCGGCTGCGGCGCCGTACTTTGCGGCGGTGTGGTGGTGCAACAGGGCGCTCATATCGGTGCCGGCGCAACGGTGTTGCAGGGCCTGACCATCGGCCGGCGGGCAGTGGTGGGGGCCGGCGCGGTGGTTACCCGGTCGGTCAAGGCCGGAACGACGGTGGTTGGTGTGCCTGCCGGTGTACGTCCGACCTGAAAGAGTAATCAGGCGACCAACTCACCCTGCGGTTGGCCGCCCGGTCGTCGGGGCCGGCACCTGGCGCGGATAGAGGGTGAGCGGTGACCAATGCTGAAGCCGCCATACATGGTTGCCGATCAAATGCGCCGGTTGCCAAACCGCCCGACAGCACCAACAAAAGCGATGGGGTTGCAAGGCTCACCGGATCTTCCGTGATAGCGAGTCGGTTATGGCCGACTATTACCGTCGGGCGTTGCAACGGTGATGGTGCGGCGAATCTCGTCGGTCTTCAGTCCTACTGCCATGGGGCGCATGGTGCCGGGCAGGACACAGACATCGTAGAGTTCGTCCACTACCCCTTCCAGGCGCAGCCAATGGACCACATCGCCGCTGCGCAGGTCGATGATCTGTAAACCGCAGCGGGCTTCGGCTTGTTTCTCCTTGAGTCGCTCGTCCAGGTGCAGCCCGGTGAAGGTGCGGTTCTCGCGCGGCTTGGATAGCCCCACCACGGCAAAATCGCCGTGAAAATTCAGGCCACGCAGATAGCCGGGGCAAAAGGCCACCGGTTCGAAGCGTCCGCTGCCCTGGTCCACCCAGCCGAATTCCCCGCTGCCGGAGTTGAGCAGCCAGAGACGATCCCTGTACCAGCGCGGTGAATGGGGCATGGACAAGCCCTCGCATACGACTTCATTGCTTCGCACGTCCATCACCAGCCCGCCGGAACGGCGATGTTCGCGCCAGCCGTCGGTAACGTCAGAGCGACCTACCATGGTGACATAGGCCGGCTGTCCATCCCGCATGGCCAGACCGTTGAGATGGCAGCGATCCTCGGCGGCCAGCTTGGACAGGAAGGGTGGTTGCCAGATGGGTAGAAAGCTGTGGCTGGGGCTGGGGCGGGCGAGACAGCCGAACAGGGTGTTGACGAACACCAGCTCGCCGGCGCCGTCGACGCCAAGATCGTGTACGTCCAGATCGCCGGTGGTGTAGGCCATCTGCGGCACGAACAGGCGGTCGTAGCCGTTGTGGGTCTGACCCGACTGCAGGGCGTTTTCAAAGCGCCAGATCTGATAGAGGCTGCTCATCCACAGGGTCTGGTCGGTGGCGTGCAGGCCCATGCAACGGTTGAAGGTTCGTTCGAACAGCGATAGCCGGCCCTCTGGATGCAAGCCCACCAGAAACAGTTTGCCGGCCTGGTAGGTGGTGAAGGCCAGGGAAAGGCGCTGCTCCGCCAGCCAGGCAACGAACTGACGGGAGGCGGAGATTTCCAGCTTGGGCGTTTCGGTGGCGGTCTCCGTCATCGTCTTTATTTCACTCGCATGCCGGGCTGGGCGCCGTTGTCGGGGCTAAGGATGAAGATCTCCTTGCCCCCCGGACCGGCGGCCAGCACCATGCCCTCGGATACCCCGAAACGCATCTTGCGCGGCGCCAGATTGGCGACCATTACCGTGAGCCGGTCTTGCAGATCTTCCGGGGCGTAGGCGGATTTGATGCCGGCGAACACATTGCGGGTCTCGCCGCCCAGGTCCAGCGTCAGTTGCAAGAGTTTCTCCGCCCCCTCCACATGTTGCGCCTTGGTGATGCGGGCCACGCGCAGGTCGAGTTTGGCAAAGTCGGTGAAATCGATCGTCCCGGCGATGGGGTCGTCCACCAGCGGACCCGCCGGCTTGGCGGCCGTGGGTGCAGCGGCCTTGGCGAGATCGTCCTTGGAGGCTTCGATCAGTGCCTCGATACGGTTGGGCTCGGCACGGGTCATCAGGGCCTGGAATTTGTCGATGCGGTGGTCGATCAGCGGCAGGTGCTGGCCGTGCCAGAGCAGTGGATCGGTGTTGAGAAACTGCTCGGCCTTGGCGGCCATGAAGGGTAGCACCGGTTTCAGATAGCCCATCAGCACCCGGAACAGGTTGATGCCTACGCTGCACACCTGCTGGAGTTCCTCGTCCTTGCCCTCCTGCTTGGCCAGCACCCAGGGTTTTTTGTCGTCGATGTACTGGTTGGCGCGGTCGGCCAGGGCCATGACCTCGCGGATCGCCTTGCCGTAATCGCGCGCTTCGTAGTGCTCGGCGATGCCGGTTCCGGCGTCGACGAACTGCGCGTACAGTTCCGGTTCGGGGAAATGGCTGGCCAGCCTGCCGTCGAAACGCTTGCTGATGAACCCTGCACACCGGCTGGCGATGTTGACGACCTTGCCCACCAGGTCGGCATTGACCCGTTGCACGAAGTCTTCCAGGTTCAGGTCAAGATCGTCCACCCGCGATGAGAGCTTGGCGGCGAAGTAGTAGCGCAGGTATTCCGGGTCCAGGTGGTCCAGGTAGGTGCGGGCCTTGATGAAGGTGCCGCGGGATTTGGACATCTTTTGACCGTCCACGGTGAGAAAGCCGTGTACATTCACCGCCGTGGGCCGGCGAAAACCGGCGCCGTGCAGCATCGCGGGCCAGAACAGGCAGTGGAAATTGACGATGTCCTTGCCGATGAAGTGCACCACCTCTGTCTGACTGTCGGCGGCCCAGAAGTCGTCGAAATTCAGATCCTCACGGGCACAGAAGTTCTTGAAACTGGCCATGTAGCCGATGGGGGCGTCCAGCCAGACGTAGAAATATTTGCCCTCGGTGTCGGGAATCTGGAAACCGAAATAGGGGGCATCGCGGGAGATGTCCCAGGATTGCAGGCCGGCTTCGAACCATTCCCCCACCTTGTTGGCCACCTCCTCCTGTAGATGCCCGCCATGTATCCATTCCTTGAGCATGGCCTCGAAGTCCGCCAGCTTGAAGAAATAGTGAAGGGATTCCCTGTCCACCGGCGTGGCGCCGGAGACGACGGACACAGGGTTTTTCAATTCGCTGGGGGAGTAGGCCGCACCGCAGACCTCGCAGTTGTCGCCATACTGATCCGCTGCGCCACATTTGGGGCACTCGCCCTTGATGAAGCGGTCCGGCAGGAACATCTCCTTCACCGGGTCGAATGCCTGGGTAATTGTGCGGGTCTCGATGTGACCGGCGTCGCGATTGCGCAGGTAGACGGTCTCCGAAAGCTCGCGGTTTTCTTCAGAGTGGGTAGTGTAGAAATTGTCGAAGACCACGCCGAAATCGGCGAAGTCCCGGTTGTGCTCTTCCCAGGTGCGGGCGATGAGTTCCTCCGGACTGATGCCTTCGTTCATGGCCCGCAGCATGATAGGCGTGCCGTGGGCATCGTCGGCGCAGACGTACCAGCACTCATGCCCGCGCATCTTCTGAAAACGCACCCAGATATCGGTTTGGATGTATTCCACCAAGTGGCCCAAATGAATGGGGCCGTTGGCGTAGGGCAAGGCGCTGGTGACGAGGATGCGGCGGTTTTGACTCATCGGGGTCGGGACCGGTGGAGGGACAAAGTGCGGAGTATACCCCAGCCGCCGCCGGTTTTCGGATGTATCGCCGAACCACGAGCATAGCCCGGTTCGGCGTGCAAGTTTTGGATAAATCCATGTGTTGATTTTGCTGCCGAACCGGACTTCGAACGGCTGGTATCAGGCTGGACCTTTGGTTATGCTTCCCCAGACGCGGAGAGGTGGCTGAGTGGTCGAAAGCGGCGGTCTTGAAAACCGTTGAACCTCGCGGTTCCGTGGGTTCGAATCCCACCCTCTCCGCCATCTGCCTGTCTAAGAACAGTAAGAACGGTATGGGGGTCACGATGATCAACATCGTGTTGGCGGACGATCACGAGCTGGTCAGGGCGGGAATCCGAAACCTCCTGGCGGCCCAACCTGGAATGAAGGTGGTCGGCGAGGCGAGTAGTGGCGAGGATGCGCTTGCCGTGGTCCGCGAAACACAACCCGATGTCGTTCTGATGGATCTGCGAATGCCCGGTATCGGAGGCATCGGGGCGACCGAGAAGCTGGTTCGCTCACACCCCGAGGTGAAGGTGATCGTCCTCACGGTGGTAGACCAGAACTCGATCCCCAATCGCTTGTTCAAGGCCGGGGCCAAGGGCTATCTGACCAAGGGTTGCCCGCCGGAGGAACTGGTAAAGGCCATTGCCATGGTGGACTCGGGCAAGAACTATATCTCTTCCGAGTTGGCGCAACGGCTGGCGATGCTGGACAGCCTGGGCGGCAACGACGACAAACGCCTGGAAGATCTGTCGCCCAGGGAATTTCAGGTCATGATCATGGTTACCCAGGGTAAGGAGATCCAGGAGATTTCCGACACCTTGAATCTCAGCCCCAAGACGGTGAGTACCTACCGCTATCGCGTATTCGACAAGCTGGGGGTGAAAAACGACGTGGAACTGACCCGCTACGCCATCAGTCACGGGGTCTTTGGTGACGAATTGAGTAATGTCTGACATACCGGCGGCCGACTTCGACCCTGATTGTCGCCGGTGTCCGCGCCTGGCGGGGTTTCTCGATGAAGTGCACGAGAAGCACCCCGACTATTTTTGCCGGCCGGTGCCATCATTCGGCCCACTCTCCGCCCGCTTGCTGATCGTCGGTCTGGCGCCCGGCATGCATGGGGCCAATGCCAGCGGTCGACCGTTCACCGGCGATTATGCTGGAATCCTGCTCTATCAGACCCTGTATGAACACGGCTTTGCCAACTGCCCCGTTTCCGAGCACGCAAACGACGGCCTTCGCCTGCTTGACGCCCGTATCACCAATGCGGTTCGCTGCCTGCCTCCGCAGAACAAGCCTTCCGGCGATGAGGTGAAACGCTGCAACCCCTACCTGCGGGCGGAGCTGGACGGCCTCATCCCCGGTTCGGTGGTGCTGGCCCTGGGATTGGTGGCGCATCGCGCCGTGCTGAGTGCACTGGGGCTCAAGCAGGCAGCCTATCGCTTCGGTCACGGGGCCGAGCATGCTTTGCCGGACAGTAGTACCCTGCTCGATTCCTACCATTGCAGCCGCTACAACACGCAGACCAGGCGTCTGACTGCCGCCATGTTTTCTGACGTATTCGCCCGAGCCCGAGTGTTGCTCGATTCTTCGCCTTCGCGATGAGCAACGACCATCAGCCCCAAGGATTCGATTCAGCCGCCTTCCTCAAGACCTTGACCGGCGATCCGGGTGTCTATCGCATGCTCGATCAGGCGGGCAAGGTGATCTACGTGGGGAAGGCTCGCCACCTCAAGCGGCGGGTTTCCAGCTACTTCACTCGTTCGGCCCTGGCACCCAAAGTAAGGGCCATGGTGAACCAAGTCGCTGCCATGGAAGTGACTGTGACGCGCACCGAAGGCGAGGCATTGCTGCTGGAAAGCCAGCTCATCAAGGCCCTCAAACCCCGTTACAACGTCTTGTTGCGGGATGACAAAAGCTATCCTTACATTCACCTCACCGACGACAGCGATTTCCCCCGCTTGTCTTTCTACCGCGGCAGCCGCAAGGAGAAAGGGCGGTTCTTCGGCCCCTATCCCAGTGCCGGCGCGGTGCGTGAGACCTTGCAACTGCTGCAAAAGCTGTTTCCTGTGCGCCAGTGCGAGGACAGCTTCTATCGCAATCGTTCACGGCCTTGCCTGCAACATCAGATTCAACGCTGCACCGCGCCCTGTGTGGGGCTGGTCACGCCGGAAATCTATGCCGGGGACGTTCGCCACGCCGTTATGTTCCTCGAAGGACGCAGTACCCTGGTGGTGGAGGAACTGGTGCAGCGTATGGAAAAGGCATCCGCAGAGCTGGATTTCGAGGCCGCCGCCCGCTACCGCGATCAGATCGCCAGCCTGCGAAAGGTCCAACAGCGCCAGTACGTCAGCGGCGAGCGCGGTGATGTGGACATTGTTGCCGCCGCAGTGAAACAGGGACTGGGCTGTGTGCAGGTCTTCTTTGTGCGCGCCGGTCATAGCCTGGGAAACAAAACTTATTTTCCCAGATTGCCCGAAGATACCGAAGCGCCGGACATGCTGGCCGCCTTTCTGCCCCAATACTACCTCTCGCGCGAGGTCCCCGGCGAGATCCTGGTCAATCACCGCCTGGCGGAGCAGGGTTTGCTGGAAGAGGTCTTGAGCACTCACGCCGGTCATAAGGTCACGATCAGTGACCGGTTGCGTGGCGACCGCGCCCGCTGGCTGGAGATGGCCAACAACAACGCCGGCCTGGCCTTGGACGCCAAGCTGGCCAGCCGCGCCGGCATGGGCAGGCGTCTGGCGGCCCTGCAGGAATTGCTCAAACTGGATGACCCGCCGAGCCGGATGGAATGCTTCGACATCAGCCACACCATGGGTGAACGCACGGTGGCGTCCTGTGTGGTGTTCAATCAGGAAGGCCCGCTGAAGACCGATTACCGGCGTTTCAACATTGAAGGAATCGAACCGGGCGACGATTATGCCGCCATGCGACAGGCCCTCACACGCCGCTACACCCGTTTGCGCAAAGGGGAGGGCAAATTGCCCGATATCCTGTTCATCGACGGAGGCAAGGGGCAGTTAGGCATGGCGCGTGACGTACTGGAAGAGTTGCAGGTGGGTGGCGTCGCCCTGGTGGGCGTGGCCAAGGGCGTCGATCGGCGTGCCGGGCTGGAGGACCTGTTCGTTGGTGTATCCACCGTTCCCTTGCGTCCCTCGGCGGATTCCCCGGCCCTGCATCTGATACAACAAATCCGCGACGAGGCTCACCGATTCGCCATCACCGGCCATCGCAAGCGCCGAGAAAAGGCCCGCAAGACCTCCGTGTTGGAAGAGATCCCAGGTCTGGGCCCAAAGCGCCGCCAGGCACTGCTCAAACACCTGGGCGGTCTACGCGAGGTGAGCCGGGCAGGCGTGGAAGATCTGCAACGGGTTCCCGGCATCAGTCGCCCGTTGGCAGAGAAAATCGTTGAGGTCATGCGCTCTCGATCATAGCAACGTCCGCGTCTGCCGGGCTATCATGAATTATGCCGCTGAATCTACCCAATATCCTTACGCTTCTGCGTATCGCGCTCATCCCGGTGTTCGTGTTGGTTTTCTATGCCGACATGCACTGGTCGAATCTGGCCAGTACCGTCATATTCGCCCTGGCCGCCTTCACCGATTGGGCCGATGGCTACTTGGCCCGCAAACTCGGGCAAGTCTCCGCCCTGGGGGCATTTCTCGATCCGGTAGCCGACAAACTCATGGTGGCCGTGGCACTGGTGCTCCTGGTCCAGGCCGATCCCAGCCCCTGGCTGGCGGTGCCGGCAGCTGTCATCATCGGCCGCGAGATCACCATCTCCGCGCTGCGGGAATGGATGGCGGAATTGGGCGCCCGTGCCCGTGTCGCCGTGTCGGTGTTCGGCAAGGTCAAGACCACTGCCCAGATGGCGGCCCTGCTGCTGTTGCTTTACCGGGACCCGATCGGTTCCATACCGGTCCGTGACCTGGGCTATGGCCTTTTGTATCTGGCGGTGGCCCTCACCATCTGGTCCATGGTGGACTACCTGCGCGCCGCCTGGCCAGCCTTATCCGGTCGTGAAGATAAAAAGTCGCTGGAAGTCGGTTGACAGTCTCATGAAATCGGGTAAACTGCGCCTCGTTCTCGCAGCGGGAATAGCTCAGTTGGTAGAGCACAACCTTGCCAAGGTTGGGGTCGCGAGTTCGAGTCTCGTTTCCCGCTCCA
>JAGRGI010000016.1 GCA_020445565.1 Chromatiales bacterium | reverse complement strand
TCGGCGACCGCCAGACGGGTAAGACGGCCATCGCCATTGATGCCATCATTAACCAGAAGGGCACCGGGGTTAAGTGTATCTACGTGGCGGTGGGCCAGAAGAATTCGTCCATCACCCAGGTGGTGCGCAAGCTCGAAGAACATGGCGCCATGGATCACACCGTCATTGTTGCCGCCCCTGCGGCCGATTCCGCCGCCATGCAGTTCTTGGCCCCCTATGCCGGCTGCTCCATGGGCGAATATTTCCGCGATCGCGGTGAAGATGCCCTGATCATTTACGACGACCTCACCAAGCAGGCCTGGGCTTACCGCCAGGTGTCGCTCCTGTTGCGCCGTCCCCCGGGCCGTGAGGCCTATCCAGGTGATGTTTTCTACCTGCACTCGCGCTTGCTGGAACGTGCGGCACGGGTGAACGCCGACTATGTGGAAAAATTCACCAATGGTGAGGTCAAGGGTAAGACCGGATCGCTGACCGCGCTGCCCATCATTGAGACCCAGGCTGGTGACGTGTCGGCCTTCGTTCCCACCAATGTGATCTCGATCACCGACGGTCAGATCTTCCTGGAATCCGACCTGTTCAACGCCAACATCCGTCCGGCCATCAATGCCGGTCTGTCGGTGTCCCGCGTGGGTGGTTCGGCCCAGACCAAGATCATCAAGAAGCTCGGTGGCGGTGTACGTCTCAATCTGGCCCAATACCGTGAATTGGCAGCCTTCGCCCAGTTTGCCTCGGATTTGGACGAGAGCACCCGCAAGCAGATCGAGCGCGGTCAACGCGTTACCGAGCTGATGAAACAGCCTCAGTACCAGCCGCTCAGCGTCGCTCAGCAAGCGTTGTCGCTGTTCGCTGCCAACCAGGGCTTTCTTGATGACATCGAAGTGCGAAAGGTGGTGGATTTCGAGGCCGCACTACAATCCTACTTCAAGTCCGAACACAAGGAGCTGATGGACAGCATCAACGAAACCGGCGACTACAACGACGACATCGCCGATAAGTTGCGCGGCGTGATCGAGAAGTTCAAGCAGACCAGCACTTGGTAAACGGGGCGTAGGCATGGCCAGTGGCAAGGAAATTCGTACTCAGATCAAGAGTATAGAAAACACCCAAAAAATTACGCGCGCCATGGAAATGGTGGCGGCGAGCAAGATGCGCAGGGCACAGGACCGCATGGCGGCTTCCCGTCCCTATGCTCAAAAAATGCTCAGCGTCATCGAGCACGTCTCCCACGCCCATGCCGAATTTCCGCATCCCTATCTGCTGGACCGCCCGGTAAAGCGTATCGGCGTCATTTTGGTTTCCAGCGACCGTGGACTGTGCGGCGGCCTGAACACCAATCTGTTCAAGCGTACCGTGCAGTTGATGACCGAATGGCACGAAAAAGGGGCCGAGATTGATCTCTGTACCCTGGGTCAGAAGGGTTTCTCCTTTTTTTCCCGCCTGAAAGCCAAGATAGTCGCCCAGCAGACACAGTTAGGTGATGCGCCGCGCATCGAGGATCTTATCGGTTCCGTCAAGGTGATGTTGGATGCCTTTAACGAAGGTCGTATCGATAAGTTGTTTCTGATGCACAACACCTTCGTCAACACCATGACGCAGCAGCCGACCCCCTTGCAACTCCTGCCTATCCAGCCGCGGAAGAAGGAAAAGGAGATGCCCGAACGCTGGGACTATCTCTACGAACCCGATGCGCAAGAGGTGCTGACCGACCTGATGGACAGATACATCGAATCGCAGGTGTATCAAGGCTTGGTTGAGAATGTCGCCTGCGAACAGGCAGCACGGATGGTTGCCATGAAGTCTGCTTCCGACAACGCCGGCAACTTGATCGGGGATCTCAAACTGGCCTACAACAAGGCCCGTCAGGCAGCGATCACTCAGGAGTTGTCCGAAATCGTCAGTGGTGCCGCCGCAGTCTGATGATGACCTTTGGCGTCAACCGAATTCGTGAATCGAAGGGCCTGCCCGCGGGGCGGACCCAAACAAGGTCTACCAGGGGATTTAGAGAATGAGTTCAGGCAAGATCGTGCAAATCATCGGTGCGGTGGTAGACGTGGAATTTCCACGTGCCGAAATGCCCAAGGTCTACGATGCCCTGACCGTCGACGAAAACGGTCTGGTGCTGGAGGTGCAGCAGCAGCTCGGCGACGGCGTTGTTCGAACCATCGCGATGGGTTCTACTGACGGTGTGAAGCGTAACCTGACCGTCAGCAGCACCGGCTCACCGATTTTGGTGCCGGTAGGGCAGGCGACCCTGGGCCGTATCATGGATGTATTGGGCAACCCCGTGGACGAGCAGGGTGAGGTTGCTTCCGAAGAGCGTTGGCCAATCCATCGCATGCCGCCGAGTTTCGAGGAGCAGGCAGCAACTACCGAGGTGCTGGAGACCGGCATCAAGGTCATCGATCTGATCATGCCTATCGCCAAGGGCGGCAAGATTGGCCTGTTCGGCGGTGCCGGCGTGGGCAAGACTGTTACCCTGATGGAGCTGATCCGCAACATCGCTGTCGAGCACTCGGGTTTCTCAGTATTTGCCGGTGTGGGGGAACGCACCCGTGAAGGCAACGACTTCTATCACGAGATGCAGGAAGGTGGCGTACTGGATAAGGTAGCCCTGGTTTACGGCCAGATGAATGAGCCGCCGGGTAACCGTTTGCGCGTCGCGTTGACCGGCCTGACTATGGCGGAATTTTTCCGTGATGAAGGGCGTGATGTGTTGATGTTCGTCGACAACATCTACCGTTATACCTTGGCGGGGACCGAAGTGTCGGCGTTGCTTGGCCGTATGCCTTCCGCGGTGGGTTATCAGCCTACACTGGCCGAGGAAATGGGTGTACTGCAGGAACGCATCACGTCCACCAAGACCGGCTCCATCACCTCGTTCCAGGCCGTTTATGTGCCCGCGGACGATTTGACCGACCCGTCACCGGCTACTACCTTTGCGCATTTGGATGCCACCCTGGTGTTGTCGCGCCAGATTGCCGAGCTGGGTATCTATCCGGCGGTGGATCCTCTGGATTCCACTTCCCGAATTCTTGACCCCCACGTGGTCGGTCAGGAACACTACGAAGTGGCCCGCTCGGTTCAGGGAACCCTGCAGCGCTACAAAGAACTCAAGGACATCATCGCGATTCTCGGTATGGACGAGTTGTCGGAGGACGACAAACAAGTGGTGGCTCGTGCCCGCAAGGTGCAACGATTCCTCTCTCAACCGTTCTTCGTCGCCGAGGTGTTTACCGGCTCCCCTGGCAAGTACGTCAACCTGAAAGACACCATCCGAGGGTTCAAGGGCATCGTCGCTGGCGAGTACGACAGTATTCCGGAGCAGGCCTTCTACATGGTCGGGGACATTGAGGAAGCCCTGGAAAGGGCCAAGAGTCTCTGATTTGGCTGACCCGGTTCGAGGCAGATTGCCTCGCCGGACGGAGAATGTGCCATGACAATGACCATCCATGTGGATATCGTCAGCGCCGAAAGCCAGGTGTACTCCGGGCAGGCGCAGATGGTTATCGCCCCGGCGGAAATGGGCGATGTCGGCGTTGCGCCGCGCCACACTCCCTTGCTGACCCGCTTGCGCCCCGGAGAAGTCAAGGTTATCCCTGAAAGTGGTGATACCATGTACTTCTATGTTTCCGGCGGAATCCTTGAAATTCAGCCCCATGTGGTTACTGTTTTGACGGATACCGGAGTACGTTCCAAGGATCTGAACGAGGCCGCTGCCCTCAAGGCAAAAGAGCAGGCGGAACAGGCATTGGCCAACCGCCAGGGCGAATTCGAGTACGCCAAGGCCAAGGCCGAATTGGCCGAAGCCGTTGCCCAGTTGCGAGCTATCCAACGCATCCGCCAAGGCGGACGCGGAAGCTGATTCTTCTCCTCCCGAACGGCGCTGCTCAGGCGCCGTTCGCGCCTGATGCCCGGTACCCCATCATGTCTTCTGAAGTCATTGTCGCCGGCAAGTTTGTGCAATTCACTTACGAAATAGTCGATCAGGCTGGCCAGATGGTCGAGAAGATCGATACGCCGGTTGGTTACGTCCATGGCGGCAACAGCGAATTGATACCCAGGCTCGAACAGGAATTGGCTGGTCACAAGCCGGGTGACCAGGTGGTTATGCGGATGTCTCCAGATGAGGGTTTCGGGCCGCGCAGGGAAGAGCTCACTTTCACTGACGATCTCGACAACGTGCCCCCGGAATTTCGCCACATCGGTGCTGAAATACAAATGCATAACGACAAGGGCGAGGTGAAAACGTTCCGTGTCAGCCATATTGGCGATGGCAAGTTGACCGCCGACGGCAATCACCCCCTGGCCGGCCAAACGATGACTTTTCGAATCAATGTCGTATCGGTCCGTGAAGCCAGCGAAGCCGAGAAGGCCGCCGAAGGAGCTGAGGAGCCTCCCCCTACAGCCCACTGACTGCCCCGGAATGGGACCTAATCAATATCGATTGCCAGTCGGGCAGCGGGCGGTCTATGCTCCCTGGCAATCGCCGCCAGTGATCATCACATGAAGCTGAACACCGTTATACTCGCCGCCGGACAGGGAACCCGTATGCGCTCTGCCCACCCAAAGGTGCTGCACAGACTGGCGGGCCGGCCGTTGCTGGAACACGTTATCGATACCGCGGAACAACTTCATTCCGAGGCTGTGCATGTCGTTTACGGCCATGGTGGCGAAACGGTACCCGCCGCATTGGCTCACCGCGAAGTGGATTGGGTGCTCCAAGCCGAGCAATTGGGCACCGGTCATGCCGTTATGCAGGCGATGCCCACTATTCGTGACGATGCCAATGTGCTCGTGCTCTATGGGGATGTTCCGTTGATCCGGGCGAGCACCCTGACCGCACTGCTTGAGCAGCAAGCTGACGGCGTAGCCCTGCTCACTGTCGAGCTGGACGATCCGAGCGGATATGGACGCATCATCCGCGATGACCAGGATCGGGTACTGCGCATTGTCGAGCACAAGGATGCCAGTGATCGAGAGCGCGATATCCGCGAGGTGAACACGGGCATCCTGTCGGTATCCGCCGGTCGTCTGCGTTCCTGGTTGGCCAGTCTGAAGAACAACAACAGCCAGGGTGAATACTATCTGACAGACATCATCGGCATGGCGGTTTCAGAAGGGGTGACCGTGCGGGTACACCGTATCGGCGACCCGATGGAGGCGGCAGGCGTCAACGACCGGCGTCAATTGGCGCTGTTGGAGCGTGCCTATCAACGACGTTGCGCAGATGAGCTGATGACACACGGTGTCACCTTTGCAGATCCGGCCCGCTACGACCAGCGCGGTCGGGTGTCTGTGGGTCGGGACGTGAGTATCGATGTCAATGTGATACTGGAGGGAAACGTCGAACTTGCCGATAACGTCAATATTGGTCCGAACACACTGATCCGCGACAGCCGCATCGGCGAAGGGGTCCACATTATGGCGAATTGCGTCATCGAAGATGCCGTAGTGGGAGCACATAGCCGGATTGGGCCCTATGCGCGTTTGCGGCCGGAAACCGAGCTGGCCGAACATGTTCATATCGGTAATTTCGTGGAGATCAAGAAATCCACCGTGGCCACGGGCTCGAAGATCAACCACCTGAGTTACGTCGGCGACACCACCGTCGGCAGTCACGTCAACATCGGTGCGGGTACGATCACCTGTAATTACGATGGTGCAAACAAGCATCGCACCGTCATTGGCGACCGCGCCTTCATTGGTTCGGATACACAATTGGTGGCCCCGGTCACCGTCGGAGACGGCGCTACGATCGGTGCCGGTTCCACCATCACCCGCGACACTCCGCCGGAGCAGCTCACGCTGTCCAAGCGCAACGCGCAGATCAGCGTATCCGGCTGGACGCGTCCAGTCAAAAAGCCCAAGACCGACGCTTGAGGAGGTCGCCATGTGCGGCATTGTTGGTGCCATCGCCCAACGCGATGTTGTCCCCATACTGATGGATGGACTCAGTCGCCTGGAATATCGCGGATATGATTCCGCCGGAATTGCCGTTCGAACCGATGGTGGTCGCTTGCAGCGAATTCGCTCGGTCGGCAAGGTCGCGTCATTGCAGGAAATGCTGAAAGCGACTGAAGTGAGGGGGTCCATCGGTATCGCACATACCCGCTGGGCGACCCATGGCATGCCCGCGGAACGCAATGCCCACCCGCATATGAGCGGTGAAACCGTTGCGGTGGTCCACAACGGTATCATTGAGAACCATGCGGAACTGCGCGAGCGCTTGACTCAAGAGGGATTCGGTTTCACCAGCGAAACCGACACCGAGGTCATCGCCCACCTGCTTGCCAGTGAACTGCAAAATCACGCCGACCTCCTGGTGGCGGTCAGATCAGCCATTAAACACCTGGTCGGTGCCTATGCACTTGCCGTAGCCAGTCCTGAGGAATCGGATCGTCTGATCGTCGCTCGCGCCGGCAGCCCCTTGGTCATTGGGCTGGGACAGGATGAGAATTTCATCGCCTCGGATGTTTTTGCCCTGTTACCGGTGACGCATCGCTTCCTGTTCCTGGAGGAGGGTGACATCGCCGAACTTCGGCGAGACGCCGTGCGGGTGTACGACGCCAGTGGTCAGTCGGTAGAGCGCCCCATCACTGAGTCCCAGCTCAGTGCCAGCGTGGCTGACAAGGGTCCTTACAAGCACTACATGCAAAAGGAGATCTTCGAGCAGCCGGCAGTGCTCGCCGAGACTCTGGAAGGGCGGATCTACAAGGGCCGCTTGATGGAAGAAAGTTTCGGTCATGTTGCCAAGCAGTTGCTGGACCGAACCAAAAGCGTACACATCATCGCTTGTGGTACCAGCTACCATGCCGGTTTGGTCGCCCGCTACTGGCTGGAAGAGATCGGCGTGCCCTGCCAAGTGGAGGTGGCCAGCGAGTTCCGTTATCGCAAGGTTGTCGTGCCGAACGACTGCCTGTTTGTCACCATCTCCCAGTCCGGTGAGACAGCCGATACCTTGGCAGCTCTGCGCGGGTCCCGGGAAATGGGCTATGTCGGCAGTCTCTGCGTCTGCAACGTCGCGGAAAGCAGCCTGGTGCGGGAGTCCAGCGTGTCTCTCATGACCCGGGCCGGCCCCGAAATCGGCGTCGCCTCCACCAAGGCGTTTACCACACAGTTGGTCGCCCTGCGCCTGCTGACTCTGGCACTGGCGCGCCGATTTGGCATGGATTCCGAAACTGAGCGCCAACTGGTTGAAGAGCTGGAGGCTCTGCCTCGCCAGGTGGAAGTCGTACTGGAACTCAACGACGCCATAGAAAACATGGCGCAGGATTTCGCCGACAAGAAGGACGCACTCTTCCTGGGGCGCGGTACTTTTTACCCGATTGCAATGGAAGGTGCGCTGAAGCTCAAGGAGATCTCCTATATCCACGCCGAGGCCTATCCCGCCGGCGAACTCAAGCACGGTCCCTTGGCCCTGGTGGATTCGGAAATGCCCGTGGTCTGCGCCCTGCCCAACGATCCACTGCTGGACAAGGTGCTCTCGAATCTCCAAGAGGTCCGGGCGCGTGGCGGAGAGTTGTTCCTGTTCAGTGACCAAAAGGTCCATATCGACCTGGACAAGTTCCGCAACTTGACCCTGGCCGACATCTTCGCGAGTACCGCGCCCATCGTCTACAGTGTCCCTCTGCAACTGCTGGCCTATCATGTGGCCGTTCAAAAAGGTACGGACGTGGATCAGCCGCGAAACCTGGCGAAATCGGTGACGGTGGAATAGGACTCGCGGCCGTTAGTGAACCCACGCTGCGAAGACCCTGGGGATTGGTTTGTACCGGCAATTCTCAGGTTGTCGGACTGCGACCTCCGAGCCGCTGTGCGCGTTGGACAAGCGTGGCTGCGGAGCCTTAACGTTGTCAACGATTGAGCAAAGGGGCTGGACTGGATTTGGGGTTCATTATAAGGATGAAGGGCGAAACCGGGTCCTTGCCGCCAAATGGTTCCTGTTGAGCTATAAGTGATTGAACTTCAAAAGCGCTTGTCGTATATTCGCCGCCTTTACTTGGGGAAAGTGCCCTGTCCCGGCGCTGTCGGGCGGACTCGGTGTCGCCCGGACAGAGTACTCAACCTTTTGAGCGAGGCAGCCATGAAAGCCGATATTCACCCGAAATACTCCGATATTACGGTTACTTGCAGCTGCGGCAGCAGCTTCCAGACGCGTTCCACGGTGGGCCGTGACCTGCACATCGAAGTGTGCTCGCAGTGCCATCCGTTCTATACCGGCCAGCAGAAAATTCTCGATACCGCCGGTCGTGTGGACAAGTTCCGTCGCAAGTACGCCCGCGCCTGATTCTTTTACGTGCGGGGGCGCTGCTTCAATCAGCGCCTTCGCACGGCTCGGTTCTCCCTCTCTTGCCTACCCGCCTTGCTCTCTTTTCTGTTAGCGCCTATTCTTTGTGCGCCGCACAACTTTTTCTTCTTGGAACACGTTCGCGGACGGTAGTCTCCCTGGCGGCCTAACAACTTGTGGGTCGTTCGCCGGGTAATGTCGATAACCGGATCGTGCGCGTTCAGGTACAGAGGTACTCGTCCATGAGCCAAGATGATCTCAGAACCGCCGCTCTCAGGTACCATGCCGAGCCGGTACCCGGAAAGATCGCGATCAGCCTGACCAAACCAGCCAAGACCCAGCGCGATCTGGCCCTGGCCTATTCACCCGGCGTGGCGGAGCCGGTGAAGGAGATTGCCGAGAACCCGGAGGAAGCCTATCGCTACACAGGTAAAGGCAATCTGGTGGCGGTGATCACCGATGGTACGGCGGTGCTCGGCCTGGGCAATGTGGGGTCTCTGGCGGGCAAACCGGTGATGGAAGGCAAGGGGCTGTTATTCAAGCGCTTTGCGGACATTGACGTGTTCGACATCGAGGTCAACGCCGAAAGCCCCCAGGCTTTCATCGAGACTGTGGTCAGGATCGCTCCGACCTTTGGCGGTATCAACCTGGAAGACATCGCCGCCCCCCATTGTTTCGAAATCGAGCAGGCGCTGGTGGAGCAGCTGGATATCCCGGTGTTCCACGACGACCAGC
>JAGRGI010000165.1 GCA_020445565.1 Chromatiales bacterium | reverse complement strand
TTCTTCGACGCAATCGAATGTTAAGTGGTAGGTCGGCGCCCATGGACTTGCGTGCAGCTGGTTTCTGCTGGACGTTAGCCGAATTGCCACGGTAGCGCAAGCCGGTGTCGTTCAGCAGTTCTGGACGCGCTGGTCGCGGTAAGGTCCTCGGCCTGCGCATGTTCACATTGAGAGGTTACTCCAGCAGCACGAGGTGCCTCGCGTGCCTGTGCTTCGTCCGTCTATTTCGCCTGGATTGTTGAGTTGCACTGCTATCTGAATCGGGATTCGCTGTTTTGGTTGACCCATCCCGTTCTCACCAACTGACTGAGAATACAGGCAATCTGACCCCTTGTTACCGCTCAAAGACGCCGCAAATCAAGACTAAAATCCGACAATGCATCTTCCGGTGGCGCTTTTACCGGCGGTAAATCCGCATAACTCACAATCCTGCTCCGAAGGCGTTCGGTACGCCTTTGGGCTGCCTCATCGAGCCCTCCGGGGAGACCATGGTATGGCAGGCCATTCGGCTGCCAACTGTGCAGTGATAACTCCAATGCCTCGTCCCGATCCGGGTGACACAGGGTTAACACCACCGGGCCTAATGGCTTGATCGCCGGATGCAGACCGCGCCAGGGAACGAAATCCCGGTAACGCAAACCCATCAGACGCAACTCGCCGTCCTCCTCAGCCATCAACGGTATGTCGTAACTACCGCTGCGCAGTTGCCAGCCGTCCAGCGCCACCGATTCCTCACCCGACTGGCGTAGACTGATTTGCAGGCGTAACGTACTGGAATCGACCAGGCGGGAACCGCCACGCTCCTGCGAGGCGACATCGCCTACCAGGGGCCAGAATTCAATAGCCTGCTCGATTTCAAGACGACACCCGGTAAAATCCACGGACCAGCACGAACGATAAGTATCGCCAAACAACTCACCCGCTATCGAGGGGTGGAACCCGAAACCGGTACGCTCCAGGTCGGCCAATACCGAACCTAAATCCCGGCGTAAATAGTACGGCAGCGCAAAACGGTCGTGCAGTTCGTCGCCCCAGTCGCGGAGGCCCGGCACCCGATCGTGTTGCGCCAGCATCGCCACCACCGAGCGCAACAACAGGGCTACCGCCAGCGCGCGTCGTGGGGAATGCGGCATGCGAAAGGCGCGAAACTCCAATAATCCCAGACAACCGCGCAGTGGCAAACCCGCATTCCAGAGTTTTTCGATATTTAATTCGCTGCGATGCGAATTACCGGAGGGATCGGCGAGAAAAGGCGCGAGGCTGGCCCAAAGGAATTCCGGCGTGACCGCTTCCCGCATCTCCAGCTGCCACAACGCGACTTCGAGTTCGCGAAAGGCATCGCGAACACTTTCATCGGCCCGCGGCGACTGGCTGGCACTGCCAACGTAATCCGGCGCGAACAGGTACGACAATGCCGGGTGATGATTGAAATAACGCACCATCCTCGGCAATAGATACGGTACCGCGAAAAACGGGCTGGAAGCGGGTGTTCGCCCGCCAATGGTGAACTGACCACCGCCACCGGAATCCGACATCGTTCCATTGTATTGCAGGCGATAGGGCGCCAGCCCCAGTTCATCGGCAACCGCGTATAACTCGCTGGCGGCGGCCTGGAAATGAGCCAGGTCCGGTTGCGGCGCCTGATTGATTTCAATTACCGCGGGGTCCGGCGTAATCGTGGTCCAGGAGACCGAGGCGTCCACTGGCGGGGGATAACCCTGTATCAACAAACAGGGCAATGCGGCGGCACTCGCCGCCTGGTTTAAAACGGCAAGACAATCCAAAAAGCCGGTGACTTCCCGGCAGGCCGGCAAATCCACCCGGACGGTCGTAATGCCCGGTGCGCATTCAACCTCACTCACGGCAAACAGGAAAAAACCCTCACCGGCCAGGTTGTCGCTCAAACCACTGTCTGGGGTCTTCTCGTCGTGTACCGAACCGCGGTACAGGCGCGGGTCGTCAGCGTCGAATCCATCCAGCTCCTTACCATCCATCCGGACCAGCAGGCACTGCTCCATATCGTCCCCTGCCGGATACACGCGGTATTGCCAACGCCGCTGAGTAAAGGCTCGCGCAAGTGTCTCGCGGAAACGCTGCGCACCGCCAGCCTGCGCCGTTGACGGACTGGCAAACACCGGATCCGGCGGGCCGTTCCAAACGGCGACACCGTCACGGCGTTCGTACAGGCCAATCGACCAACGGGGCCTCTCTTCACCGCCATACTGGCGCCCGACACTACGCAGGATAACGCTGCCCGGATGCCGCACGGAGAGTTCGCGCGCCATGCGCTGGGCATAATCTTCCTTCTCCCCACCCAGTGCCTGCGACAACCACTCCGGCGCCTCGGACGTCCGCAGGGTAAAGGTCGGTTCGGCACCAATCCAGATTTCCACGCCGCCGGCCGCGACAGCAGCATCATGCTTTTCAATCACCTTGTCGAGATCAGACATCATTACGCTACTTACCGCTTCGCCTTGCCATCGTCGCCTATCAACTCATACCTAAGATTCTTACC
>JAGRGI010000164.1 GCA_020445565.1 Chromatiales bacterium | reverse complement strand
CAACCGGCGAATCTCCCGCATGTTCCCCGGCTGAATCTTCGGGCGCGAGAGTTTCTTCGACCAAGGCGGGAAATGCCCGGCAACCGTCGAAACGCCCGCGCCGACCCCGCCCGTCTCCCCATCACCATGAAAACCCATGACTTCATCGTCGTCGGCAGCGGGATTGCCGGGTTGAGTTTTGCGCTGCGGGCGGCGAAGCACGGGAGCGTGGCGATCGTCACGAAAAAGGGCGCCGCCGACACGAACACGGCCCAGGCGCAGGGCGGCATCGCCTGCGTGCGGAGCGAGGAGGATTCCTTTGACCGGCATGTGGCGGACACGCTCGACGCGGGCGCGGGGCTTTGTCCGGAGGACGTGGTGCGCACGATCGTCAGCGAGGGACCGCGGGCGATCGACGAACTGATCGCGTGGGGCGTGGATTTCGACAGCCGGGAGACCGGGGACGGCGAAACGGAACTCGATCTCGGGCGCGAGGGAGGCCACACGAAACGGCGCATCCTGCACTCGAAAGACACCACGGGCCGGGAGATCGAGACGAAACTGCTGGCCGCGCTGCGGGAGACGGAAAACGTCACGCTGCTGGAGCGGCACTTCGCGATCGACCTCATCACGACCGCGCGGCTGGGATTCGCGACGCCGCCCCGCTGCGTGGGTATTTACGTGCTGAACGAGGACTCGGGGGAAGTCGAAACGCTGCGCTCGGACCGGGTCGTGCTCTGCACGGGGGGCTGCGGCCGGGTTTACATCTACACGACGAATCCGTCGGTGGCGACGGGGGACGGGGTGGCGATGGCGTGGCGGGCGGGCGTCGAGGTCGCGAACATGGAGTTCGTGCAGTTTCACCCGACCTGCCTGTATCACCGGGAGGTGAAATCCTTCCTCATCACCGAGGCCATGCGGGGAGAAGGGGCGGTGCTGCGCCTGCCGGACGGCACCCGGTTCATGCCCGAGCACGACGAGCGTGCGGAACTGGCGCCCCGGGACGTGGTGGCCCGGGCCATCGACTTCGAGATGAAGAAGCGTGGCCTGGATTGCGTGTTCCTGGACATCACCCACAAACCCGCCAAGTTCATCGTCAGCCATTTCCCCACCATCCACGCCCGCTGCCTGGAACTGGGCCTGGACATCACCCGGGAATGGATTCCCGTGGCGCCGGCGGCCCACTACACCTGTGGTGGCGTGGTGGTGGACCAGGCCGGGCGCACCGACACGAAATTTCTCTACGCCATCGGCGAGACCACCTGTACGGGGCTCCACGGCGCCAACCGCCTGGCCTCCAATTCCCTGCTGGAATGCCTGGTCTATGGCCGGGCCGCCGCGGCGGACATCGCCGCTTCGGACGTGCCGGTGCCCCGGGAACTTCCGCCCTGGGACGAGAGCCGGGTAACGGACGCGGACGAGGAGATCGTCATCGCCCACAACTGGCACGAACTGCGCCGCTTCATGTGGGACTACGTGGGCATCGTGCGCACCAACAAGCGTTTGGAACGGGCCAAGCGCCGAGTCGACCTGTTGCGTCACGAAATCGAGGAATACTACGGCAACTTCCGTGTGAGTGGAGACCTGATCGAACTGCGCAATCTCGTGGAGGTTGCAGACCTGATCATCCGCTCCGCCGCGCTTCGGCACGAAAGTCGCGGCCTGCACTACAGCCTGGACTATCCGCCGGACGGGCAGCCGCCTGAGGATACCGTTCTCCAACCCCAACAGTAGATCGGTGCAGTACTACCTTGCAGTCCGATCTTGGCGAACCCGCTGGTCTGCTGCTTTGTTGACGTTGGCTTTCAAGAAAACAGGAAAACCGGGGATTTCGGTGGAGCTTCGAAGTAAGCAGCGGGTCAGTGAGTTCTCAGGAGAAATCATCGACTCTGCCGTAAAACCATCAACTGCCCTGAATGCTCCATCTCCAACCCCTCAAGAAAGGACATTCCCAATAAAGCCAGGGCTGGGTCGCCCCCCTCCACCACCAAACCCCTAACGTTTCTTCGCTCGATACCGCCCACGGCAACCCGTGTCAACACAACAGCGTGGGCATTGGTCCTGCCGGCGGCGGTTTCCACGAGCCCACGCGTGCCCGTGTAGCGAAAATCGATGCCCAGACGCTTCGCGATCTCCTGGCTGATAGCCACGGCAGAAGCACCGGTATCGACGATAAAGTCAACGATCTGGCCATTGATCGTCCCCGTGGTTGTGAACATTCCGGCCCTGTCTTTAACGATACGCACCTCGGTCTGTTCAGGCGGCCGGAAAGCCCCGCCAATTCGACCCCCCAGTTCCATGACACGCTCCACGCCTTCCACTTCAAGCAGCGCCCGCCGGCTGTCCGACGACAGCAGGCGCAGCCCGTCCACGGCCGTCTCACCGACCCGCAGGACCTTACGCTTGCCGTCCACTTCGACCATGACCCTATCGGGAAACAAGGCCAGGACGTGAATACGGTCCGCCGCCTGGCAATTGAACGTCCAACTCCAGCATACCGCCAGCAGCGGGAGCCGAACCAGTAGGCGAGTCTTCATGGGACCTCCGTCCGACAATGCCTGCAATGGATCATTATTCAACTCAGAGATGGGCAAACGCCCCTGACAAGTGATGTTCGTTCCACGGGCATCGCAGGCCCTTCGCGAGGGCTTGGCTTAGATGTAGATGAGCAAACAGCAGTGTAGGCGGCTGATCAGTTAAGCGCTGCAATCCTTTTCACACTCCACAGGTTTCGGAAAGCGTTCTTTCACCCTTCTGATCTGCTCATCAATCGCCTCCAACCTGCCCGGATGTCCCTTGCGCGCGTGGTACAGGGCATCGAGTTGCGCGCCTACGCTCGGGTAGGCTCGGCGACGTTCGTCTTTGTATCCGCTGGCCTCCAAGACTTCGCGATGCTCCGCGATGGCCCTGGAAAGCGCCTCCGGTTCGGGTCTGGGATGCTCCAGCAACCACGTGGCGATGTAGGGTCCGTCACCGTCGTCCGCAACCTGAAAATCAACGCCGTGCATGGCGTCCGGATACAATCGCCGCACGGCGCAACAGAGTTCGCGGCTGGCATGGGACGGCAAGGCCGTGGGACCGTGGAGCCGATCGATCTGGTTTTCCAGTTCGCTGATACGCTGCCGGGATTCCTTCTGCGCCCGATTTTGCAACCAGATGATGAAAATGAACGCCAGGGCAACCACCCCAAAGGCACTCAAGGTGAAGGTATCGAAAGACATGTTCAGCATCGTCACCACCAAACGAAAAAAGGTAGACGGGGATTTTACCCCGTCTACCTTTCTATTGGAGGAGCACCAATGCCTAATCTTCTGAAGGCTTGGGTGTCTTCTTCCTGGGCGACCTGGGCTTTGCCTGGGTCTTGGCCCTGACCTTCCGCTTCGGTTTAGGCGCTGCGGGAGCACTCTCTGCCGTCACCTCGTCTTCCGACGCTGGTTTCGTCTCCGGTTCCGGCGTCGTTTCCGGATCAGGCGAGAGGAAGTCCTGCGCTGTAACGGTCTCCTCGGACGCCTCACCCGAGTCGTCCCCCTGAGCGCCGTCCGAACCGTTGTTGCGCCGACGTTCTTCGCACTGATCGGCGGTCAGGCCAGAGCACTCGAACACGCGCGCGCCGAGGCTGACACAACCCAAGGGAATGACCAGCAGGGTCAGCAGGGTAGAAACGAACACGCCCGCCAACAGGGAAATGGCCATGCCCTGGAAGGTCGGATCGGTAAGAATCACCGCCGAACCCAACACCAGTGCCAATGCGGTGATCATGATGGGACGGGTACGCGACTTGGCTGCGTTGATCACCGCCTCCACCAAGGGCTCGCCGCGTCTTACCTCGTTGATCGTGAAGTCGATCAACAGAATCGAGTTACGCACGATGATACCCGCCAAGGCAATCCAGCCGATCATTGACGTGGCCGTGAACTCGGCCCCGGCAATCATATGTCCCGGAATGATACCGAGCATGGTCAGCGGAATCGGCGCCATGATGATGGCGGGGATGGAGAAGTTTCCGAACTGCCACACCACCAGCATGTAGATGGCGACCAGGGCCACGCCGAAAGCGATGCCCATGTCGCGGAAAGTCTCGTAGGTAACCGTCCACTCGCCAGACCATTCGAAACCCGAGACATCGTCGAAGGGGGGCGGCCCCATCATGGTTCCTTCCATTGACACGCCGTCTGGGGTGGGGTTGCTCTTCAAGCGCTCATCAATGTCGAGCATGGCGTAGATCGGCGCTGGCAAGGCACCCACGGAATCGCCGACCACGAACTCCACCGGCCGCAGATCCTTGTGAAAAATCAAGGGGTCACGGGCGTCCTTCACAAACTTGCCCAGCTCCGCCAGAGGCACGGTACGGCCATCCTGGGTCATCACAGGCATATCGGCCAGCAGGTTCAGTTGCGAGCGGAACGCCAGAGGGATCTGCAACAGGATATAGGTGGGTTCATAGACCAGTTTCTGCTTGATGTCACCGACCTTGAACTCGCCCATGGCCATGGCCAGGTGCTGATTGATGGTCTCCACCGAAACACCCTGGTTGGCGGCCTTGTCCAGGTCGACCTCGAAACGCCAGATCTCCTGGTTGTTGCGCATGAAGTTATCCACGTCGTCGATCAAGGGCGACTCATGGAACAGCGCCGTCATCATCTCCGCCACTTGGTGACGCGTCTGTACATCCGGTCCGTGGACCTCAGCAACAACGGTTTGCAGTACCGGCGGTCCTGGCGGCATCTCCACGACCGTGATGACCGCACCGACTTTCGCCGCGATCGGTTTGAGCATTTCGCGTGCCGCCATGGCCAGTTCATGACTGGTACGATCGCGCTTGGACTTGTGCAGAAGCTCGATCTGAATCTCGGCCTGCCAGGGGAACATGCGCAGGTAGTAGTGACGCACCAGACCGTTGAAATCGAAAGGCCGGGCCGTGCCCACATAGGATTGCAGGGATATCACCTCGGGCATGGAGCGCAGAGCCTCCACCATCTCTATGGTGGTGTTGTTGGTCTCCGGCAGCGCCGTGCCGTCGGGCATATCGATGACCACCGCGAACTCCGCCTTGTTGTCGTAGGGCAACATCTTCACCCGCACATCGTAGGTGAAGAACATGGCGATGCTGATGGCGAACGCCACAATCAAGCCAAAGAAAAATCCCCAGCCATACAGCTTGTTGTTGAGCAGCGCGCCGATAACCTTGTGGTAGAAACGACCCAGCCATTCGTCGATTTTGTGATCGCGAGCCTCCATTTTGTGGAGCTTGGCCATTGGCGGAACCATCCGAATCGCCAGCCAGGGCGCAAATACCACGGCAGCGATCAGGGAAAACAGCATGGCCACGGAGCCCAGAGCCGGGATCGGCTCCATGTACGGCCCCATCATTCCGCGCACGAAACCCATGGGCAGCAAGGCGGCGATCACAGTGTAGGTAGCCAGCACCGTGGGATTGCCCACCTCGCGAACCGCGTCCACGGCTATCTCGGTGCTGACCTTGCCTGCCCTCAGCCAACGCGCGTAGATGTTCTCCACGATGACGATGGCGTTGTCCACCAGAAAGCCGATGGAGAAGATAAGGGCAAACAGACTGACGCGGTCGATGGTGTAACCGCCAAGCATGGCGACGAAAACGGTGATGACCAGGACCACGGGGATAGTCAGCAATACCACGATGGCCGGGCGCAGCCCCAGGGATGCCCAGACCAGCAAGGTAACCGCGCCTGTGGCGATGACCAGCTTGAAGAGCAAGTCGTTGACCTTCTCATTGGCCGTGGCGCCGTAGTTGCGAGTGACCTCCACATGGACATTGTCGGGGATAAGGTAACCCTTGAGATGATCCATCTGAGCCAGCACGCTATCGACCACGGCTACGCCGTTGGCGCCATGCTGCTTGGCCACGGCGATGGTCACGGCCTGGGCGCCATCCACCGATTCCCCGTCGTGAGCCGCACCGGTGTAGTAATTGACCAGATGGCGGGCATCCTCCGGCCCTACGCTGACATCGGCCACATCGCGCAAGTAGACGGGCAGTCCTTGGTGGCTACCGACCACCAGGCGCTCGAAATCCTGGGCGGACTTCAGGAAGGTGCCGGACTTCACATAGTAGTGAGTACCGCCCTGCTCCACCGCGCCGACGGTCATTTCCGCATTGAAGCCCTGGATGGTTTTGGCGATGTGTCCCATGCTAATGCCGTAACCCTTCAATCGTTCCGGCAGCACGTCAACCCGGACCTGTTCGGCTCGACCGCCCACGACAAATGCATTGCCTGTCTTGGGGAGCTGCTTGAGGTCTTGCATCACGCTAACGGCCAGACTGCGCAGATTTGCGTCATCCATGGTCCTGGACCAAAGCGTCAGGTTGACCACCGGGACGTCGTCGATCTCCTTAGGCTTGATCAAGGGCATCTCGGCGCCGGGTGGCATCAGATCCATATTCGACTGAACCTTGTTGTGGGTCAGTACGATGGCTCGCTCGATTTCCTCACCGACATGGAATTCGAGCGTGATGATACCCATGCCCTCGTCACTGACGGAGTAGACATGTTTGACACCGTCAATCTCGCTGACCAATCGTTCCAGAGGGCTGACCACAAGGCGTGATACCTCTTGCGAGGATGCGCCCGGCATTTGCAGCATGATGTCCACCATCGGCACGGAGATCTGCGGATCTTCCTGCCGTGGCGTGGCATAAAGGCCGTAAAATCCGACCAGCATCATCGCCACGAACAACAGTGGCGACAGCGGCGAGTGAATGAAGGAATCCGCCAGTCGGCCGGCGAAACCCAGATTCTCCTTACTGAGGATGTCGCTCTTATTGGCTATTGTCATTGTGTCTTGCCTCGTAACCCGTTGATCCTGTTCCGGCGGCCACCACCGGAAACGCTACGCATCCGAACCCTACCCAATTACAGGGTATTGGCTTGATAGGGTCCGGACCGGGTAGAGGCCAGAGGCGCCTTGAGGATGGTATCGCCCTCGGCCAGACCGGAAAGCACCACGCGCTTGCCATCACCGTTGGGCGGCCCGAGACGGATGGTTCTCATCGTCAGCACAGCCCGATCAGCAGAGACCAGGAACACCGCTGGCAAGCTTCCGCGCCAGTTGATGGAGGAATCGGGAATCACCAGGGTTTGCAGCCCCATGCTGCTCGGATCGTTAACCAATACTTCCGCATACATTCCCGGATGGGCCGGAGTACTTTCCGGGATGCCGAACTTTACAGTGGTAGTGTGTCCGCCCTGGTTGGCACTGGGGAAGATTCGGTCCACGGTGACGGTGATCTCCTCGCCATGATCGACACGGGCTTGTACCATGCCGCCCTCCTTCAAACCGCGGAGCAACCGGCTGGGCACCTCCACCTGGATCTGTAAAAGGCTCTTGTCGCCGAACACCATCAGAGGCATACCCGGCTGGACCACATCGCCCACTTCGACCATCTTGTTCAACACGACACCGTCAAAGGGCGCCACGGCACTGGCGTTCTTGACGTTCTCGTCCAGTTCACGAATCGCTGCAAGGGCTTGTTGGATCTGGTCCTGGGCCGTGCGCACCTGCACGCCCTGACCGTAGATGTTGGAGCCGCGCTCATAGCCTGGATTCCCCTGCCCCATCATGGAACGCATCGGGTCCATGAAGGTACTGAACATGCCAGGCATGCCGCCCAACATGGAATTGGCCTGGGAATTCGGCGTCAGTACCTCACGGTTGTATTGCACAATGGCGTTGCCCAGCCCGGCTTGAGCGCTGTTCAGCGCCGCCTCGGCCGCCTGACGCTTGGCCAGAAGTGAGCCGATATCCACCGTTACCAGCTTGTCGCCTTCCTTAAAGGCGTCACCTTCCGAACCGGCGATGAACTCCACTTCACCGGGCATCTGCGCCAGCAGGTTCACCACGCGGATGGGAATCACCGTGCCGCCGAGCACCGACACCGATCCTCCTTCGGTCTTGGTGACCGTGAAGATCTGATCCGCGGGCACGGTTACGTCGTCCTGCGCCCAACTGATGGCGTTCTGTGCGAGCGCCGCGGCCATTACGACAGACGCGGCGAGAGTCAATTTTCTCGACATGGATCCGAATCCCCTCGAAAACGATCGTTTTACAGGTCTATGCTTATTTGTGTAGGCGGCAGCAAATACGGCGTCAAGCAAAATTGAACCAATGCTTTGATCGCAACGCACCGTCCACAGGCACTGTATGCGAATATCTGGCTTTACCGCAGCCAAACATATAATTTATTGATAATATCATAAAATACATTTTTTCGAAACCCGCCCTGAGGTTATCGACGCAAAGGGGGGAGTATATGTCGCCTGAGCGACCCTGTCCTGTTTTGGTGCTCGGATTCGGAAATCGCAGCCGAGGTGACGACGCCCTTGGCCCCCTGCTGTTGGATGGACTGTCCACAGACCTCCCCGGCAACATCGAATTGCTGGAAGATATGCAACTTCAGATCGAACATGCCATAGACCTGAAACAGCGCCGTCTGGCGCTGTTCGTGGATGCCGCGATCGCTATGTCTACAGGATTTCACTTCGGCCCGGTTCACGCCGCGAATGACTTGTCCCACAGCAGCCACGCCCTGTCGCCCAGCGAACTTCTGGCGAACTATCGCCGCCTGTTCGGTCCGCCACCGGACGCGTTTTTGCTGGCCATAGGCGGCAAAGACTTCGAACTGGGTTCCGACTTGAGTCAGGAGGCCGCTCAGAACCTGGACGCCGCCTTGCATTTCTGCCGCACACAGCTGCTGACTACACTCCGAATGGAAGTATGGCTGGATCTCTCAACGAAAAAAATAAAGTAATCCGTCCTGTGCAGTAAAACTTCGGAAGGCCAAGGATAAATGTACTATTCGGCTGACTCACAGATTCCCGCAGCAGCCTGGATGCTGAGAACGCCACCATTTCTGGCTTTCCATAGGACTACAATGACAGAGCCGTTGGATTTCACCACGGCACGGAGCAGCTCTCCAGCAGTATATTCGCACCCGGTAACTGTATAGATAGTCGTCACGGGCAAACTTCGTCGATATGATCAGTCCATAGCCCCAGCATACAACTCTTTCACTCGTCGGCAAGGTGCCGTGGGCTTCTCCTAAAGTTCCATTTCCGGTCTTATCCTGGCCTTTTCAAAGCCGATCAGGAACGACAATAAGGCCGGCACCACGAACAGGGTCAGCAGAGTGGATACGGCCAGACCGCCGAGGATGACGGCGCCCAGACCACGATAGATTTCGCTGCCGGAGCCTGTCGCCAGTACCAGGGGCAGCAGGCCGAACAGGCTGGTGGTGGTACTCATGAAGATCGGGCGAATGCGGGTACGGACGGAATCGAGCACGGCGTCCTGACCGCTCATGCCCTCGTAACGGACGTTGTTGAGGGCCTGATGGACGATGAGTATGGCATTGTTGACCACGGTACCAACCAGGATGATGAAGCCGAGCATCACCAGGATATCGAAGGGTTGCGCGGCGACGAAACGATTGACCAGGTCCAAGCCGATGAAGCCGCCGGCCGCCGCCAGGGGAACGGAAAACAGGATGATCAAAGGATAGAGGTAGTTGGCGAACAGGGCCGACATCAGCAGGTAGGTGATGACCACCGCCAGCAGAAAGTTCCACTGCAGGGCCTGGCGGGTAATATCCAGTTTATCGGCGTTGCCGCCGACGCTGACCGACACACCGGGCAGTTTGTCGGCCTCCTCCAGTTTAGGCACCAGATCCTGCTGCACCAGCTCCATGGCAGACTGCATGGCCATGGATTCGGGCGGCGTGACCTCCAGGGTGACGGTGCGCTTACGTTCCAGGTGATTGATCTGCACCATGCCCTGGCCATATTCCAGCTTGGACAGATCGCCAACACGCACCAGGTTGCCGTAGCGGTTTGCGAGCACCCCGCCCAGCACGGCCTCGGGGCTATCGGTAAAACGCTGGTCGGAGGTCAGCACCAGATCCATGGAGGGTTCACCGCCGGGTTTGAACTCGCTGATCTTTCGGCCGTCCATGAGTACGTCCACATATACGCCCAACTCCTGCTCAGTGAAGCCGTTGGCCAATACCTTGGAGCGATCCGGGCGCAGATTGGCCTCGGGATAGGTGATTTCCAGAGAGGGAACCGGGCGGATCTGGGCCTCGGGAATGGCGCCCTTGATGGTGCCGTAGAGCGTTCTAGCGGCGGCGACGATCTGCTCGTTGTCTTCGCCGGATACATTGACATCCACGCTGCGGCCCTTGCCAATGGAGTTGTCGAAGATGCCCCGTTGCAGGCTGACGCCAAACACGCCGGGAAGGGAATTCATCACTTTGCTGAACAGCGGCATCAGCTCGCGGGCGCGTGTGTCGTGTTCACTCATGCCGCCGAACAGGGTGAGACGATCGGAGGCCACGTAGAAGATATTTCGTATCTGTGGATAGCCGTCCTTGCCGTCCTGCTCCACATAAGGCTTGAGGGCGGCGTAGATCTCCTGCCCCATCTGGTCGCGCTTGACTTCGGAATAACCGGGCGGCGGCACCATGATGTTGAGAATCAGGTTGCGATTGCCCTGGGGCAGATACTCGGCCTTGGGCAGCAGAGCATCGGCGATCAGCAACGCAGCGGCGGTGAAACCGGCCACCACGACGATGCGGGTGAAGGCGTTGCGCACAGCGAGCCGCGCCAGGAACATGATGGTGCGCACAAAGAAGTTGCCACGCGGCATTTCATGCACGCGGGCAGGCGGTGGCCGCCTGGACATGCCGTAGAGCTTATTGGTGATGGCGGGGATCACCGACACCGACACCACCAGGCTGATGAGAATGGATGAGGTGATGGCGATGGCAATATCGCGAAACAGCTTGCCGGCCTCTTCTTCGACGAACACCACAGGCAGGAATACGGCGACGGTAGTGACGGTAGAGGCCAGCACCGCGCCCCAAACCTCGCGGGCACCATCATAGGAGGCGCTGAAGGGGCTTTTGCCCATGCGCCTGTGCCGATCGATGTTTTCCAGCACGACGATGGCATTGTCCACCAGCATACCGACGGCGAAGGAGATGCCCGCCAGACTGACAACGTTGATGCTGCGATCGGCGGCGTACAGAAAAATGAAGGTGCCGACCACAGAAATAGGAATGGCCATGGCTACGGTCAGGGTGGAGCTGACGCTACGCAGATACAACAACAGCACAACGATCGCCAAGGCGCCGCCCAGGGCCAGATTGCCCTGCACGATGTCGATGGCAGTGTTGATGTAGGGGGCCTGATCGTAGACCCAGTCCAGGAGCAGTCCGTTGCGGGCCAGAATGCCGCTGTTGAGGCCATCGACCACACCGCGCATACGCTTGGTGAGTTCCAGCACGTTGGCACCAGCCTCCTTGCGGACACCCACGACGATGGAGGGCGTTCCCTTGTGCTGCACGGGCGCGGCATTGGGTGCGTAGCCGAAATGGACATCGGCCACGTCGCGCAGATACACCCGATTGAGTCCGTCGTCCTTGAGCAGCAGATTGCCGGGGTCGTCCAGATCGCGAAATTGCGCCACCGTACGCAAACGGTAATTGCGTTTGTCCACGCCCAATACACCGGCGGAGACATCGCTGTTCGCACTTCGTACCCGGTCGATTACTTCCTGCAAGACGATGCCGTGCTGAGCCAATTTGGTTGAATTGACCTCAATCTCCAGGCGCTTCTCGGAGCCGCCGAAGACGAACAACGAACTCACCCCCGGCACCCGCTCCAATGACTGGCGCACGTCGTTTTCGAAGAAGGTACGGTACTCGACGACGGATTTGGGATCGCCACCGGTACGCTTCAGCAACATCCAGATGATCGGCGCACTCTGGGCGCCACTGGCGTCGATCACCGGGCGATCGGCGTTTTCCGGGTAGTCGGTGACTTCGTTGAGCTTGTTGGCCACCCGCACCATGGATGCCTCCAGATCGGTGCCTACCTCGAAGGTGAGGGTGATCTCGGCGATGCTGTCGTAACTGGAACTCTCCAGACTGCTGAGTCCGGGCAGGCTTTTGAGGACTTCCTCCTGGTCGTCGATCAGCTCGTTCTCGATCTCGTAGGGGCTGGCACCGGGCCAGGTGGTGCGCACCGTTATCTTGGGCTGCTCCACGTCCGGCGTAAGCTGCACCGGCAGCTTGGTCAGACCCAGCCCGCCGAACAGCAGTATGAGAAAGACCCCGGCATAGGTGGAAACCGGATTGTCGATGGACAGTTTGATGAGGTTCATGGGGGATGACTCAGAGACTGCCCACTACCTGTACCGCTTGGCCGGGTTTGAGGCGTTCGTTGCCATCCACCACCACCGACATACCGGCGCTGACGGCGCTGTCATCCACACCCACGAAACGGCCCATACGGCTGACGATGTTCACCGGCAGGGATTCGGCCTTCCCTTCGCGCACGGCATAGACCACCGATTGACCCTGGTTGGTAACCACCGCGTCGCGGCGCAGGAGCCGCAGGCGGCGCTTGTCGCTGGCAGGGATCTGTACCCGCGCGGTCATGTTCTGCACCAAGTCCTTGCTATAGGGTATGCCGATCTTGACCAGCACCGACTTGCTACGCAGATCGGCCACCGGGGCGTAGCCGGCTACCCTGCCCTCCAGAGAGCGACCCAGGGCGGGGATCTCCACAGCAACGCTGTCGCCCTCGTTCAGATAGCGCAACAAATCCTCGGATACCGGCACCTTGATACGGATATCGTCCTGGGAGGCGATACGGGCCAGAGGCGACTCCGGCGAGGCCCACTGCCCTACCTCGGCCAGGCGCTCGATGACGATGCCATCGAAGGGAGCACGCACGCGGCTCTTTTCGAGCGACAGCTTCAAGCGGTCCACCTGCTCTTGCAGGCCGCGATGCTTTTCCACCATCGACTTGTGATCGTAGAGGGTGTCTTCGTAATTGGTGCGGCTGGCGGCATTGGTCTTGAGCAAGGATTCCATGCGCTGGCGTTGCAGGGCCAGCTTATCCGCCTCAGCGGCGACCTGTTCCATTTCGGCACGGCGAATGCGGATGTCCTGCTCCAGAAAATCCGTACTGATCCACACCAGGGTCTCGCCCTTCTTTACCACGGCCCCCTCCTCCAGGCCGTGACGGGCAATCAGTCCTGAAACCTCCGGTGCCAGACTGGCAACCCGGTCGAAATCGACGACGCCCACCAGTGGCGTGGTCAAACGGACCTCTTCCTCGGACACCGTGGACACTACCACCCTTGCCGGTGGCGTCTCGTCCGCCCGAACCAGCGCCGAAACAAACAAGATCAGTATAAAAAAGGCTCTCATCGCTGGCCTCCACCCGTCGGACCGTCCAGGTTGGCGGAAATTCGATTCAGGATCTGACGTACCCGCTCACGCTCGTCCTCATCCAACTCGGCAAACGCACACTCGCGAACCTCCATGGCCAGGCGCACCAGCGGCGCTTGCAACTCGCGCCCCTTGTCAGTGAGACAAATGCTGTAGCTTCGCCGATCGGCCGGGTCCATACGCCGGGTGACCAGGCCCTTGTCCACCATGCGATCCAGAATCCGCGTCACCGTGGGTCTGTCCTTGAGCAAACGTTCCGCCAGCACCCGCTGCGGGACACCATCTTCTTCCCACAAACGGGATAACAAGGCGAATTGTTCCGGCGTCAACTCGTAGGGGCGCAGTCGCTGGCCGAAGGCACGGTGGAGATACACCGCCGCTCGGTGTATGGCGAAGCCCAGGGTGTTGTCGAGGCGATATACCATGCAGTCGAAACGGTTACCCTGGCAATAGTTGCCTTACTAACTAATTGAACCCAAGTTTAGCCCGATTTGATCGTGGGGTATAGACCGCTTACGGAATGGTCGTCTGTGGTGCATGAGGAGCTCGGAGCGACATCCATGCAAAGATTACCGGGACCCAGGGGTCAGGAGAGTTTCGGGATGTTGGGTTCGGCGGCAGCTTCTTTCAGACTTAGGGCGAATCCCGGCATTCACCTCCCTTGACTGGGAAGTTCGCGACTCTTCAGCGAAACGACCGTACGATCCCCAGGGATCGACGGCAAAAATCAGGTGTAGTACTTGCGCAACATCTTGAACTTGAGGCGTTGCATGGGGCCGCGGTTGCCCCAGCGGAGTTTGCGGCGAACATAAAGGCACTTGTACACATCGTACTGATGAAACCAGGGCGCGGGGTAGATCTTTCCCCTTCCCAGAATGAGTTTCATGGCCTCACCCGCTGCGGCGCCCGAACACAATTGCACCGCCAGCGACAGCGAGGGACCGCGTTTTTCGTCGAGGCGGACGTATTTGGCATCCATGTAGGACACGTGGGTACCTGCCGGGGCGTTGCCGATGGCGAACAGGATGAATTTCTCGGTGATGTTGGTCGCCAGATCCATGGCAAAATAGTCGTGCCAACTCATATGACCGGGCTGAAACACGATATAGGCAGTGCTGGCGCCAATAGGACCGGCCATGACCGCCGGTATGCCTTTATCCCAACAGGCGGCGTGCAGTATCTGGCGGGCCTCGACGGCAAAGAAATCCAGACCATCGATAACCACATCGACACCCTCCAGAAATGCGTCGATGTTGTTGGCATTGATGCCCTCGCCGAAGATCCTGATATCGGCATCGGGGTTGATGTCCCGGACCAATTGGTCCATCACCTCCGCCTTGGGGCGATGCAGGGCCGACAGGGTGGCGCCAGCCTGACGATTGAAATTATGGAGTTCAAACACGTCGAAATCGGCAATAGTGAAGTTCGCCACGCCCATACGTGCCAAGGTGAGCAGGTGAGCACCCCCGACCCCCCCCAAACCGGGGATGGCTACGCGCGCCGAACGAATCTTTTGCTGTTCGTCGGGCTGCATCAAACCAAGATTGCGTGAAAATGCCCGATCGAAGTCGAAAGCGGAGTCGCCAGCAGTAGAGTTTTCGCTCATGGGTGGAGTCTTTTTCAGGACGGATGGATTGGTGAGTCCGTGGAGATACGCAAAGCGCTTGGTGCCAAAATACCTTCAGTCGAGAACGCTCGCACGGGCTGTTTCTGGCAGAGCCCGGATTACCGCCCGAACCAAGCATGGGTAAACACCTAACAGGAGTATAGGTGACGCAGGACTGAGCGGTAGGCTTTCGCCTTATACACCCAGCAGGCGCGCGATCGTTTTGGCCTGATCCATCCACTCCAGGGATGGCGGTGTCCCCTCGAAGATCAGGTAGCTTTCGCGGTCACCGGCCAGTTTTGCCAAGCCCTCAACCCAGGTTCGAAGTTGCCTGGGGCTTGCTATGGCCTCGGCCGGCACCAGGGCAACCGGGGCCAGATCGGAACCTATTTCCCTCTGAGGACTCCAGCAGCGCGGCATGCCTTCGGGCTCCGCGCTACTTGCGACTACCGCCCGGTTTTCGTGGACATTGACGGCGACCCTCTCAGTCCCCCGATATAGCACGCCAGCCACAGAACTCAACGCAAAAGGTATATCGCTGATAGTTGGGTTCATCAGTTCCAGCCAAACCGTAAAATCCGACGGCAACTCAGCCAGACAGTCGTTCAGTGCTTCCCTTCTTCCCTGCCAGACATCCTCTGGCAAGAGGACCGTATCGAACTCATTGGCATAGTAGGAAAGTCGCCAGTCCTCCGGCAGGTCATCCGGATAGTAAATGCCATTCCATTGCGGCCATCGCCAGTCGTAGCTACCGAACTTCATAGCTGGTCACTTGAAAGGTTTCACCGATTGTCGATGCTTCGGAACTGCTGGCGCATCTTGCCAGCCCCAAACGCAAAAAAGCCCCGAAACCGGGGCTTCTTTGCGTCTGCCTGCCTGGATCAACGATTGCCAAACACGTATTTCGGCTTGAACCAGTAAACCAATAGCGGCAACAGGGTCAGCGCGGTGACCACGTCGATCAACAGGGCCTCGATGATGTAGACCGCAAGTCCCCAGGTGTTGGCCAAGTCCGTGTTCAGCAAGGGGATGAAACAGCTGACCAGCACGATCACGGAAATGATGACCGCGGAACCGGTGGTGTTCAGTGTGTTGCGCAAGGCATCACTCCAAACCCCGCCGGTGGCCTTCATCTCATCCTTGAGGCGGGAGATCATGTAGATACCGTAGTCCACACCCAACCCCATGGCGATACTCAGTGCCACCTGCAAGTGGAAAGCGAGGTTGCCGGACCAGTTTTTCACCGAGGTGAAGTAACCGCCCAACCCATACTGTGCAAACAGGGTGATGAGCAGCAAGGACAGCAGGATGGCCGACACCACGACGGAGCGGAAGATCAGCGCGGCAATCACGAACACGGCCGCTGCCGTCAACAACGGACCGGAGAGCCAGTTGTCGAAGGCCACCTCGCGGGTTGCTTCGGTGGCACCCAGGAACCCGCCCAGACCGGGACGAACGTAGTTCGGGCCGGGCTGCGACAACTCGTTGGTGTCACCGCTGATGTCCTCATTGCGCAAGCCGAAGTTCACCAGTTTGAAACCATCGTCGTTCTTGTGGTCTTCGATGTACTGCTGGATTTCCATGGTAACCTGGTGGGTTTCCTTCGGATCCATGGTGTTGATGAAACCCA
>JAGRGI010000163.1 GCA_020445565.1 Chromatiales bacterium | reverse complement strand
AACCCGAGCCCGAACCGGAACCCGAACCACAGCCACAGCCTGAACCACAACCGGAGCCCGAGCCTCAGAATACCGCGCCAACGCTCAATGTGCTGGTCGATCCGCAGTTTCCTGCCCAGTTACCCAACGAAATCAGCCCTGCCGGTACGACGGTAGGCGAGCTGATCATCGATGGCTCCATCACGGATCCAGACGTTGCCAACGCGCCGGAGTCGATCGCGGTAACCGGCGTGGCAAACACCAATGGTCAGTGGCAGTTTTCCCTGGACAATGGTGAAACCTGGAACGCGTTCTCAGCCGTGAGTGGGCAGATCGTGAATCTTGCCAGCTCGGCGAGACTGTTGGGGTTCAACGATCAGGTCCGCTTCGTGCCCGACGCCAATTTCGCCGGGCAATCGGCCATCAGCTTCCTTGCCTGGGACCAGACCAGCGGCTCCGTCGGCGGCACCGCGGATACCACCAACCGAGGCGGAACCACGGCTTTCAGCGCCAACGCCGATGCCGCGCTCGCCATCGTCAATACCGCACCGGTCCTGAACGACAATCCGACCCCTGCACTGCCTACAGTTCCGCAAGACGAAACAGCCCCGGCCGGCGACACGGTCGGCAATGTGGTCGTGGACGGCTCCATCACCGACGCCGACAACCCTTCGCCACCCGAAGCTGTTGCCGTCACCGCCGTGGACAACACCAACGGCAAGTGGCAATACTCCCTCGACCTCGGCAACAGTTGGCTGGACTTCTCTGCCACCACCGGCTCGGCAGTGGACCTGAGCACGTCCGCTCGGCTGCTCTCGGCGACCGAATTGGTCCGATTTGTCCCCAACATGGGTTTCAGCGGCCAGGCAACCTTCGAGTTCCGCGCCTGGGATCTCAGTCAGGGCACGATCGGTCAGACCTTCGATACCACCGTCAACGGTGGCGCCAGCCCGTTCAGCACCGCCACGGACGCTGCGACGGTACAGGTCAACCCGACTGCGCCCACGACGATCCTGCTGCCAAACCTGACCGGCGGGCAGGGGTTTGATCTGCAGAGCTACGATTTCGTCAATGGCGTCCAGCCCGTCGGTGACTTCAACCAGGACGGCATAGCGGATTTCATTGTCGGCGATCCCATTCCCGGCCCAGAAGCCAGCCCACTGCCCGCTTATGTAATTTTCGGCGACACCGGTCTGCCTCCCACAAACCCCTTCAATCTCGAGACACAACTCGACGGCAACAACGGCTTCCGCATCGGCCGCGGCTATGGCTATGCCTACTACGGCTTGCCGGTGGCGGGTGTGGGCGACATCAATGGCGACGGATTCGACGACATCGGCTTCGTCGCCTATGAATACACGCGTTCGTCCTACTACGAAACACCCTTCATCGTCTTCGGTACATCCGGCAACATCGGCGGCGGAAGCCTGTCGACCGGGGATATCGACATGGCGACCGGCCTGCGCGTGGACATTCCAACCTATGGCTACGGCGTATCGCTCGCCGGCCTGGGGGATGTCAATGGCGATGGACTCGGCGACTTCGCCGTGAGCAATCCCTTCACCGAGGAAACGGTCTACGTCGTGTTCGGCCAACCGGGAGGACCGGGAGCCGACGGTTCGGTATCACTCGACAGCCTCGATGTGGGAACGGGACTGACCATCACCAACCGATATCTCGGCAGCGACTTCATCGTCTTTGGCGACTACGACTACATCGGCCTGGACGTCAGTGCCGCGGGCGACGTCAACGGCGACGGCCTGGACGATATCCTGTTCACGGCGCTCGATATTGTCGAGGGAGTTTACGGCTCAGCCGCTTATCTGGTTTTTGGGCGCAGCGACGGTTTCGCCGCCCAAAGCGCCCTCATCACCACCCCGGAGCTGGATACCCCTGGCAACAGCCTCGGCACGGTCTTTGTCAGCGCCTCAAACGATCAGGGTGAGAGCTTTTACAGCGGTTTCATGCCGGTAGCCAGTGCCGGTGACGTGGACAACGACGGCCGGGAGGATCTGATCTTCGGCTTACCCGTCTCCAACGCCAATGGTGACGGACGCGCCGTCCTGGTATTCGGCAGTCAAATCGCGGCAGGCCAGACTATCGATCTGGACAATATCGGATCTGCCGGCTTCAACATTACAGCCACCGGCACCGGCGGACTGCTCGGCGCATCGGTGAGCGGCGTGGGCGATGTCAACGGCGACGGCTTCGACGACATTATCGTCGGCGCTCCCACCAGCGATCACGACGGTTACACCGGCGCCGGCATTGCCTACCTGATTTTCGGCGGCAGTGACACCAGCGACGTGGACGTAGCCGTACCCGACGGTATTCGAAGCATCGGCTTGCTCGGCGGGACCGACTATTCCTATCAGGGGACGACTGTCGGTGGTCTTGGTGACGTCGATGGCGACGGCCTGGACGATGTGCTGGTCTCCGGATACGACGGCAATACCTACGTCGTGTTTGGCGCGGATTTTCGCAACGAGCTGTTTCCCGGCTTGACCGGCAACAGCAACGTCAACCTGATCAATGGCACGGCCGGAAGCGACTTCATCGACGGCATTACCAACACCGGAACCGCAGGCGACATTATCCGCGCCGGCGCCGGAAACGATTCCATCGTCTTCCATATCAAGGACGTGCTCACCGTGGACGGTGGCGAAGGCAACGATACGTTGCTGTTCGGAAACGACTCGCCAAGCAACTTCGACTTCACACAAATCAACATGACGCTGGACCACTACCAGCGCTTCGAAGACCTGGAGGTCTTCGATCTCTCCGGCGGAGACTTCTCTGTCACCCTGGGTGCCCTGGATCTGTTCCGCATGACCGACAGCCGCAACACCCTGCGGATTATGGGTGGTACAGGAGACGCGGTTTCCACTTCAGACGGCGGCTGGATGCAGGTCGGCGGTGGCATCATCGGCGCCGACAATTACAGCTTCTTCCAGAACGGCGGGGCGACGCTACAGGTCCAGCAGGGCGTGGACGTCTCCGGCATTCAGATCTTCACACCTCTGCCTACACTGAGTCCCAGCGAGCTGAACGGCGCCAACGGCTTCACGCTGTACATCAATGCGACAGACACCGATGCCTTCGGCTTCAGTGTTTCCGGGGCGGGCGATTTCGATCGTGACGGCTTCGACGATGTGCTGATTGGCGCCGCCGAGGCCAATGACAGCGGACGCGCCGCGTATGTCGTATACGGCTCCGGAGCCGCCTCCCCGCTGTTGATCGACGTTAGTTCCATGCCGATTGGCGCCGGCTTCGCAATACTCCCGGCGGCCACCGACAACCGGCTGGGATTCAGCGTCGCCGGTGGATTCGACTTCAACGGCGACGGCTTTAACGACCTCCTCGTGGGCGACGATGTCGCTGACGAAAGCGTTGCTGACAGTGGTGCCGTCTACCTGCTGTTTGGGGATGGCAGCCGACCCGGCGGCCCGATCGATCTGACCGCTTCGCCTGACCTTGTGGTTGCTGGCACGGCCGTCAACGACCGTTTCGGGTATGCGGCAGCCGCGGTGGGCGACACCAACGGCGACGGTTTCGAAGACATCCTGATCGGCGCCATCGAAGCGAATGCCAACGGTGCGGGTTCGGGACAAGTCACCTTGCTTCCAGGGGGGAGTCGTCTGTATTCCTACATCGGAAGCCAGTATGCCGCCTACTACGGGGGGACGCTCATCAATGGCGTGCAGAGCTACGAATACGCGGGGGCATCCGTAGGCAGGGTAGGCGACTTCAACGGCGATGGATTCGACGATTTCGTGATTTCCGACTTCGACGTGGATGGTCCCGATGCGGCATACCTTATTTTTGGCGCTGCCAGCGGTCTTCCCCTTATCGAGCTTGCCAATCTGACCGGCAGCCAAGGCTTCGCGATCGGCCCCATCGACGTGGCGCTTCGGGCCAATCAAATCGCCGCCGGGGCGGGTGACATCAACGGCGATGGCCTCGCCGATCTCATCGTTGGATCCCCGAACGAGCAAGCAGCCTATGTACTGTTCGGCACCGGGGCACCCTTCGGCCCGGTCTTTTTTCCGACCGATCTGAACGGCAGCAACGGCTTTGCAATAACCGGAGGCCCGGTTTCGTTCGGCTCCGGTGTAGGCGCGGCCGGCGATTTCAACGGCGACGGAATCGACGACCTGTTCGTGACGGCGGACTATGCAAATCTCGGCGCAGCAGGACAAGGCGCCGAATTGACAGTGATTTTCGGCCAAACCGGAGATTTTGGCAGCAGCCTGAACGTAGCCGATTTAAGTTACGGCCAAGGTCTGCATATCCAAGGTATCGCGAACGCGGACCAATCCGGATTTGCGGCGCGGGCGACCGATGTGAGAAGCGCCGGCGATGTCAACGGAGACGGCTATGACGATCTGATCATCGGCGCCCGGCACGCGAGCAACCAAGGCGGAAACTCCGGCGAGGCGTATGTGGTGTTCGGTGGAGGCTTCGGCACCAGCGCCGACTTTCTTGGCAGCGACGGCAGCCAGAACTTCGTCGGTACCGGCGCCGACGAGATACTCATCGGCGGACGCGGCGACGATTTCCTCGACGGCGGCCCCGGTGACGACGTGATCATCGGCGCCGAAGGCAACGACACGATCATCTACGACCCCGCAACCGACACCCGCCGGGTAGACGGTGGTACCGGCGACGACACGCTGCGCATCAGCGCCGCCGGCGTGATGCTCAGTCTCACCGATCTCAACCTGTCGGAACACTACCAGTTATTCCGCAACTTCGAAGTCCTGGACCTCGGAACGGGCAATGGGAATACGCTGAATCTGGACTTGGCGGACTTGCGCGGCATGACCGATATCCGCAATACCCTGCGCATCGATGGCGACGCATCCAATACCGTGAACGTCGCAGGACAGTGGATTCTGAGTGGCAATCCCAATCTGGGCGGCAACCCCTACCTCGAATACCGGAGCGGAAACGCCACATTGCAGGTTCAGGAGGGGCTGGACCTCAACATAAGCCTGGCTGGAGTGAACGTACCCGCCTTCGTGCAAAACGCGAACAACGGCACACGAATTCCCGGCGAAGCCGACGGCGATCTGCAAGGTCAGGCCGTTGGTGGCGGTGGCGACTTCAACGGCGACGGCTTGGCAGACATCGTGCTGGCGGCTCCCGGCACACAGAACAATCCCAACAGTTTCGGCACCTTCTACACTGCCTTCTCTCCGGCCGCCAACTACCCCTCCCCCTTCGACCTCGCCACACTCAATGGCAGCACCGGCTTTGCCAGCACCGTCACCGGACCGCCCAGCGATCTACTCTATTCCGATCTATCGCTCGGCGGCGACATCAACGGCGACGGTCTGGCGGATCTGGTCATCGGCGCCGGCCAATTCGATGGCAACAATGGCGCCGTGTTCGTGGTATTCGGCGCTGCCGCGGCCAGCGACCCCCTGGCTCTGGATGGAGACCTGGACGGCAACAACGGCTTCGCCTTCCACGGCGAATCGACCACCCGTACCGGATTCGCCGTTGACATGAGTGGCGACATCAACAACGACGGCTTCGAGGACCTCATCATAGGGGCTATCGACGCAGACGGGGCCGGCGGTTCACGCGCCAACAGCGGTCAGGCCTATGTCATCCTCGGTCACGGCAGCCCGTTCAGTGGCGCGATCGGGCCCATGGATATTGGTTCCACGGTCGCTGGTTTCGTCATCGACGGCGTTGCCGCCAACGACCGCTTCGGCCAGGAAGTCGCCATCCTCGGCGACATCAACGGCGACGGCTTCGACGACATGGCTGTCGCCAGCCGTTCACGTTCCACAGTCGCGGTACTGTATGGCGCGCCAACGGGCTCACTCCCCGTCGGCACCCTGGACCTGGCCGCGCTTTCACCCTCGCAAGGTTTCACCATCACCGGAATCAACGCCACCGGCCTCGGCCGGGATGTCACCGGCATCGGCGACTTCAACGGCGACGGCATCGACGATTTTGCCATCAGCGACAATGGCGGTAGCGGCAGTGATCCGGCCGGTTACATTCTGTTCGGGCGTAGCGGCGGGTTCGGTGGCAACATCGACCTCAACAGCTTCGGATCCACCGACGGCATTCGCCTGATTGGCGTCAGCCCAGACGAGTACGCCGGCGAATCGGTGGCGGCGGCCGGCGATTTCAACGGCGACGGTTTTGACGACGTGCTGTTCGGTTCACCCGGCGGCGTGGAAGGCAGCAACCCCGAAGGCGACCGCACCTACCTGCTGTTTGGCGGCAACGGCGCTACCGACGTGGACGTGAGCACCCCCGACGGCGCCCGCTACCTGACGCTGTTGGGCGCACTGCCATCGGGCTACAATCACGATATGTTCGGTTACAGCATATCAGCAGCCGGCGACGTGAACGGCGACGGATTCCATGATCTTCTGATCGGCGCCCCCTACGCAAACACGGAAAACGGCGAAAGCGGCGAGGCCTATATCCTCTTCGGCGCCAACCCCTCGCAACAGAGCGCCTTCGCGGACAACGTCTACATCGGCGACGACATGAACAATGTGTTTCTGGGCACCGCCGTCATCGACAATGCCATCGGCGGGCGCGGCGACGACACCCTGGACGGAAGGGCCAATACCGACATACTGATCGGCGGTTTGGGCAATGACATCCTCATCACCGATGGGGTGGATTTCCGCCTGGACGGCGGCGGCGGCTTCGACACCGTGCAACTGGAGAGCGGCGCCAGCGGCGTAAACCTGGATCTGGCCGCGACCGGCCGCATCACCGGCGTGGAACAGATCGACATCACCGGCAGCGGCGACAACCAACTCACGCTGAATCTCGACGACGTGCTGGACATATCCGACAGCACCAACGATCTCCTGATCGTCGGCAACACCGGCGACGCGGTGGCCGACGGCAACGGTGCACTCTGGACAGCCAATGGTACGCAGGACGTGAACGGCACTCTTTTCTCAATCTTCGAACTGGAGGCCGCCCGCCTGATCGTTCACCCGGACCTGGATACCTCCGGCCTTACCACCTGATCCAGGAACGCAACCGCCCCAAGGGACCCTGCCGCACGACCTGCTTGCGCGCCTTGGCCACGGCCAGCTCTGCGATCGTCGGGCCGCTGCCTGCGCCATGTTCCAGCACTCCTTGGTCGCCAGCGCAAACCATCCCGGTTTGCAGTACACGCGCATAGAAACCCGTGCGACCGCTTTGCAGAAACTGCCGGGCAAAGCCTGGAGCCGCCTTCAGGCGCGTCACCAGCTTGTAACAGGGCGTGCGCGGCTGGGTGACTTCCAAGACCAGATCGCCAAAATTCAGACGATCGCCGGGCCGGACTTGGGTCTCCGACAAACCTTCTGTCGTCAGATTTTCACCAAACAAACCCGGCACGGAAAGATCATGTGCCAGCTCTTGGCCCCAATAGGCGTAGTTCTCCCACGCAAAGACATACACCGCCTTCCCTTCTCCGCCGTGATGCTTCCTGTCTACCTGATCGTCACCCGAAAGTCCGAGCCTCCCGACAGCCACCGGTCCACTGACAGGAGATTTTCGCAGCGCCGACAGTACAACACGCCCACCGCAGTCCAACTCGCCAGGACCACCGACATTGACGGAGCGCACCCTTGCGAAGATCGATTGGCCCATAATTTCTCTCCCCGCGAACCTCTGCAGATCCAAATTCAGTTTGCTCAAAGCTACTCTTAGTGTGCTGGCAAAGGACAAAAGACGGAAACAAGCCCACCGTCAACAATCTTTACACTTGGCATCAAACAAGTCTTTCAAGGGCATGTTCCGCTGGCTGTCATATACACCAAGACACAAGCAACGTGAAAAATTGCCCGGCAAGGCGCCGACCCGGGCCGCCGGCACCCTGCCGGGTCTGAGTTATACTTACGGCGTTCCTCATCTCAACGCCAAACCTCGGGCGAACCTCAGTGTGACGACGCCGACAGCCGCACTCCGGGCAATAGCATGGGCCAACTGACCAAGGCCAAAACACACTCGCGGACAAGGCGGTACCGCGGCGGCTTTACTTTCGTCGAACTCATGGTCTCGCTGGCGCTGCTCGGAGTCCTGCTGGCTGTCGCCTCGCGCTACTATGGTCAGGCCATCACCAAGACCATTGCCGCCGATGCCCTCGGATTTACCGCCGCGGAGCGCAATCACGTACAGGAATACTTTGCCGTCACGGGACGCTGGCCGCAGCGGGCACGGGAACAGGAAGAAAGGGATCCACGCTGGTACCCCACGGTCGAGGTGGACAACGGTACGGTGACCATGCGTTTCTCCGACGAAAAGGCAAACCGGCTGAACGGCTCACGGCTCAGCTTTCGTCCGGTAACCCTGCGAGACGGCGAAGGGGCTACGCTTTATTGGCAATGTGGCCCGGGGCCATTGAACGAAAATTTCGAGCCCGTCGGCGCCGATCGCACCGACCTGCCGGCGCAAAACCGCATCACTGACTGCCGGGAACCGATTTCCCATTCCGAATCGAAGACAATCCATGAGTGAATCCCAGCGCCGCAAGGACCGATGGTCCGCCGGTCCATCCTTCAGCGAGGCCGCCGCCATGATGAAGATCGGCACCAGCCTCCCCGAAGCACTGGACTACGTAGCGAAAAACGAGAGCCACAACGGCCATAAACGCAAGCGCTGGGAACAATTGGGCACTGACCTGGCATCGGGTATCGAACTGGGGGAGGCCCTGCCGAGGGCCTTTCCTGCCCTCCCGGCGTTTTGTATCGATCGTCTGCGCCAGGCACAACGGGAGGGGGATCTGGCGACGGGCCTGCAAGAGGTGGGCGGATACCTTGCCGACATGCAGACCATCGGACTGGACAGCAATGCCCTGAAACGGGCCATGTTCTACCCGGTCGCGGTCATTGTCATCGGCGTCATCGTGGTGTCGATACTGATGGTCTTTGTCATCCCCCAGTACCAGGACCTGTTCATGGGCTTTGGCGCGGATCTGCCGGAACTCACCCAAATGGTCGTGGGCTTTTCGCGCTTCCTGGGGACCTACTGGTGGATCATTCTGCTATTGTCGATCGGATTGTCGTTACTATGGCGACGATGGGCACAGAGCAATAGGCGAATCAGCCGTCTGGGTGGCGAACTCGCACTTCGGCTTCCCTGGGTGGACCGGCTCTATCGGGAAATCGCCATGGGCGAGTTCGCCCACACCATGGCCTTCAATCTTGCCCATGGCAAAACACTCCAGGCAGCTCTGGACGCAACCAGCTCGGTGCTCGGCAGTGGTTACGCCCGCGATGAGATCGCTCAGCTTCACGAACGCATCGCCTCGGGCAAGGGACTTGCCGAGGCCATGAGCGGACGCCGGCTGTTCAGCGAAAAATGGGTATCGGCGGTAGCGATCGGCGAGCGCCGCAAGATCCTCCCGCAACTGTTGGCCGATTTGGCACGGCGCAGCAAGGACCAGCTCGCCGATCCGTCAAACCTGACAAAATCCCTGGAGCCCATTGTCATGGTGATACTGGGTGTGATCGTCGGTTTTATCGTGGTCGCCATGTACCTGCCCATTTTCGCCCTTGGCAGGGTGGTCTGAGGTGAAGCTCGCGGCTCAAACAGGCTTCGTTTTCATTGAGCTGGTCGTGGTCCTGATCATCATCGGCCTGCTGGCCGCCGTCGCGCTTCCGACCTATCGGGACTACGCCCTGTCGGCGGCGGTGGTCGAAGGACTGCTGCTGGCACAACCGTTGCGCGACAAGGTGGAGGAGTACTACGCCTACCACGGCCGTTTCCCCCGCGACAACCGCGCCCTGGCCATCAATGAACCCGGGGCGCTGTTCAGCGACGCCATCGAACGCATCGAGGTGCGGGATGGTGCAATACACCTGCATTATCGCCAGAACGACAGTAGCGACCTGCCCGACGGCGTATTGTCCCTTCGCCCCACGCTCAGCGTGAAGCAGGCGGATGCCCCCATCGTTTGGGTATGCGCACAACGGTCGGCGGCGAGTCGCCGCGCGGCCGGCGAGGACCTCAGCGACCTGGAGGCGCCTTACCTGCGCCGGGCTTGCCAGGAGTGGGGAGCAGAAAACAAATGAAACGGCATTCTACGGGCTTCACCCTGATCGAATTGATGACGGTGGTGGTCATTATCGGCTTGCTGGCGGCCATGGCCATACCCAACTACCGGGACTACTTCTCCCGGGCGCGCATCGCCGAAGCCTTCAGCCTGGTCGCACCGGTTCGCCAGGCAGTGGCGGATTACTTCGCCTACTTCGGCCGCTTCCCAGGCAATAACAGCGTGGCGGGTCTGATTGCCGCCGCGGATATCGACGGCCGCACCGTCACCGCGATGGAAGTCGGCAACGGCGCAATTCATATCGGGATGCTCCTGGAAAACAAACCCCACACCCTGAGCCTTCGCCCGGCGGTGGCCATGGAATATCCGCCCCCGGAAATCATCGCCTGGGTCTGTGGCTACGCCGCCCCCCCCGAAGGCATGCAGGCCTACGGCAACAACCGGACGGATATCGAACCCACCCTGTTGCCGCCGCAGTGCCAGAACGGCACCGTGCCCAGCCCGTGAGGATTTTGACCCGATGAAAGCATCCAAAGCGGGGTTCACGCTCATCGAACTCATGGTCGTCGTCGCCATTCTCGGCATCATGGCCACCATGGCGCTGCCCACCTATCACGATCGCGTGATTCGCGCCCAGGTGGAGGAGGCCCTGACGCTGGCGGACATGGCCAAGCAGGCCATCGTCGATCATTACGAGCAGTCCGGCACCTTTCCCGACAATAACGAGGCCGCGGGTATTCCGGCGGCCAAACACCTGATCGGCAACTATGTCCGCAACGTCAGCGTCGAGCAGGGCGCGATACACGTGCGGCTCGGCAACCGCATCAACGCTCATGCCGAGGGCCGTTTGATCACGGTGCGGCCGGCACGGGTCACGGGCAGTCCGAAGAGTCCGCTTGCATGGTTGTGCGGTCATGCCGAGGCGGTAGCCGGCATGGACGGTGTGGGACAAAACCTCACCAATCTGCCGGATCGCTATCTGCCCATCCCCTGTCGTCACTGGCGTTCCTGAACCCCGTGGCCCGACGCGTCAATCTGGATGTTCTGCCCTACCCCATCGCCACCGCGATGCGGCGCATCCGCGCCTGCCACGACAAGGACGCAAAGCGCCTGAAGTACGTCCTGCAAGCAGCGGAAATGACCGCCCGCTTCCTCGCCATCGTCGTGTTGGCCGATCTGCGCGAGTCCATACGGGCGCAACGGCTGGAACCCAACGAAGCCCTGGCCCGGTTCCCGGACAGTCTGCGCCGCCCGTCGTTCGGGCACTGGATCGAAATTCTTCGCGAAGGCGAGCGGCTGCTGGCCGATTCCGAGGACGCCTTCATGCCGGAGCTGCGGGATCTGGTCTTCGCCCGCAAGCTCGGCAGCCCCGGTGAAGGGTTGAATCTGTTGCAGGACATCGTCACGGTACGCAACCGATTCGCCCATGGCGACATGGGGCCGGCGGAGATCGCCAAGTCCTGCGACGAGCTGGAGGCCATGATGGCCGATCTGCTGCGTGCCATGGATTTCATCGAGGACTATATGCCCTATTACGTGAAAACCGTGAACGTGCACCGTCGGCGCCTGGAGGCATCCAAATTTGCCCACCAGTTCTGGCTGCTGGCCGGCGCCTATCAGGACCCGGAGGCGATATTCTCCGAGCGCGAGTGGCACACGGACACCGAGGATTTCATCCTGGAAAAAGAAGGCGGCGGGTTCCTGAATCTGCACCCGCTGTATCTTTATCTGGACCCTGAGCGCTACGACGAAGCCTCCGGCATCCGTCCCGATCTGTACGTCATGAACGGCTTCGAGCGCAAAAAGCAAGGCTGGAAGATCCACTATCTGCCCTGTGGGACCAGCGGCCGGGAATTCAACAGCCAGGAGCTGGAATACGCCAGCGAACGGGAAATGGCCGAGCGCGGCATCGAAGAACTGCTGCAACTGCTGGGAAGCGCCACCGCCGAGGCGCAAACCGCGGATTGAGTGTCGATGAGCGGTAACGGCGACAACCCCACTCCCGCCAGCGTCGAACTGTCGCTGGAGGAAATTCTCGACCGCTACGAGCGCCGTGCCGACGACGAGACCCACTTCCGCAACCCCTTCAAGTTCCTGGACGCCTACGGCCCGGAGGACGGCGATATCTTCTTTGGCCGAGAGGCCGAGGCGGAAGAGGCCTTGCGCCATTTCTACCGCAAGAAACACCTGTTGCTCTACGGCGAGTCCGGCAGCGGTAAGACCTCCCTGATCCAGTGCGGTCTGCGCGGCAAGATCGCCGAGGAAGATGCCGTCTTCATCACCCTGCGCAGCCACGCCGATGCCTGGCGACAACTGCGCGAAACCATCCTGGAACGCGTTCCGGGGCTGGCACCGGAGGCGGACACGGTGGAACTTCTGCGCGAATTGGCAGAGTTCGAGAGCCGTACCCTGGTGCTGGTGTTCGATCAGTTCGAGGAGCTGTTCATCGCCCACGGCAAGGCCAGCAAACGGCACTTTGCCCGTGAGTTGCGGCAACTCATCGACGTTCGACTGGACCTCAAGCTGCTGTTCGTGATTCGCCAGGAATACCTGGCCCTGCTCACGGAACTGGAACGGGAGGTGCCCAGCCTGTTCGAAAACCGCCTGTGGCTGCGCCGCATGTCGGACGAAGACGCCCAACGGGCGGTGGAATCCGCCTGCCAGGTCTGCGGTGTCGGGCTGGAAGCGGGGCTCGCAGGTACCATCGTCCGCCGACTCACGGTAGAAGGAAACGGCGTCGAACTGCCCTACCTGCAAGTGGTCATGGACCGCCTCTATCGCAAAGCGGTGGACGCTGGCGGCAATCCCCCCTTCATCAGCAGCGCTGCCTACGAAAGCGAGGGACGCATCGAAGATATACTCGCCCGCTTCATGGAAGAAGAGGTCGAGCGCCTGCCAGACCCGGACCACGGCCGTCACATTCTCAAGGCCATGGTCACCGGCGAAGGCACCAAGAAAGTCGTCAGCGGGGTCGAACTGGCCCGTGACACACTGAACTTCGGCGCGGCCATCCCCCCCAGGGAGCTGAACGCGGCGATCAGGCAGCTCATCCAAAGTCGCATCCTGCGCGAAGACCCGCAACGCGAGACCCTGGAACTGCGCCACGATACGCTCGCCGCCACCGTGTTCGCGTGGATGTCGGGTCTGGAAAAGGAACTCCTGGAGATCCGTCAGGCGCTACAGAATCGCCATAAGGAATACCTGTCCCGCAACCGCGCCGCCGAGGCCCTGCTGGATGCGGGCTTTCTGCACTATCTGCAACCCTATCTTCCCCGCCTGCGGCTGGCGCCGGAGATCGCCGACTACATGGAACGCAGCCGCAGCGAGGCCCAATTGCAGCAGCGCCATCGCAAGCGCCTGCTGGTGGGCGGATTCGCGCTGAGCTTCACCGTGCTGCTGGCATTCAGCACATGGAACCTGGCCGAACGCGCCAAGGTCGCCCTGCTCGCCAAGGGTCTGTTGCTGGGCAAACTGGAAACCGCCTCCGAGGAACTGGCCAACACCCGCCCGGTGACCAGCGTGTTGCTGGGGCTGAACATCCTGCAGCTGGCAGACAAGGACCAGATCGATCTGCGCGGCGCCGCCGAAGACCAGCTCCGCTCCGTGGTGCACGCCAGCGGCAGTACCGCCGTCGGCCGCCTGACGGGGGCGGCCCGGCAAGTCGCCGTGAGTGATGACGGCCTGCGCGTCGCCGCCCTGGCCAGCTCAGGAGAGGTCCGTTATTGGAATCTGTATTCCGACGGCTCACCGATCGGCCCGGCATTGGCCGTGTCACTCCCCGTCAAGGCTACCCGGCTGGCCCTTTCGGCGGACGGTCGATGGCTGGGCCTGGCCAGCACCGACCATGGGGTATGGTTGCTGGCGACGAACCGACAGTCGCCGCCAATGCGCCTGGGTGAGCACGCCACCGCGGTGCACGCCCTGAGCTTCTCCGGCAACGGTTCCTGGCTGGTCTCCGCGGGAGGCGACAAGCGCATTCGCCTTTGGCCGACCGACGCCGCGACGTCAGCGGGCCGACACCTGATCGGTGCCAACAGTCTCATCACCCAACTTCGTATGAGCCGCAATGGCCGCTGGCTGGTATCCGCCGGCATGGACGGCAGTATTCGCGTGTGGGGCTGGAACGAAGCCCTGAGCGGCAGCGAGGCCGACGCCTGGCTGCTGACGCCGGAGCCGGTCACCCAGTTGTCCATGAGTGCGGATGCGGCCTGGATAGGCGCGCTCCAGCGCAACGGCGAACTGCTGCTGTGGCAGCGCCAGGAAGACAGCGACGGCAAGATCGATTACCGCCCCAGGCTACGATTGCCGCAGGTCCGAAAGACGACAATGGCCGGCGATCAGGGACACCTGGCAACCCTGGGCGAGGATGGAACGGTGAGTCTCTACCTTCTCGGTGACGCCAGGGTGACAGGCCCCGTCAATCTGCTGCAGGAAAGGGAGGCCGGTATCGAACATATTCATTTCAGCCCTGCCGGAGACTGGCTGATCGCTGGCGGCAAGGATCAGAAATTACGGGTATGGCAGGTCGACGACAAAGGCAAGGTTCAGCGCAGCTTCGTGCGTCACGGCCACGGTGCAGCCATCGCCGACCTGGCCATGAATTCACGTAACATCGTCAGCTCCGATGAATCGGGTGAGGTGCGCCGCTGGCAGCTCGAGGTTTCCGGCAGCCGGGGCACGATGCCCGCATCGGACGGCTCCGGGTCGCCCATATCGGCGCTGGCCTTCCATCCCGGCGAGGCCCTGCTCTACACCGGCAATCGCAGTGGAGAACTGCGGCGCTGGGCCTATGAAAGCGTGCAGCAACCCCTGCGCCTGGGCGTTCAGGAGACCGAACCGATATCACTGGGTTTTCTCGACGGCGGCGATACGTTGGTGAGCATGGGACGTGACGGAAGCCTCCGGCTGTGGGACGCACGCCGGGCAGCTACCTATCCGCCGGACCCGAAGACCCAGGCAATCGATATGCCTTCCGCCCGCAGTGCCGAGTTCTCGCCCAATGGCCGCTGGCTGGCGGTGCTGGACCAACTGGGCCGGCTTCGGCTTTGGAGTCAGGAGGCTGGCGACGGGCTCTCCTGGCGCCGCAGATCCACTGACGCCGACGAAAAACAGTTCGGCCGCCTGCGATTCGATGACGCTGGCAACCACCTTGCCCTGTTCGGTTGGGACGAACGCGTGCACGTTCTGAACCTGGGGGAGATCGACGGCCCCAATGGACTGCGCCAACTCGACCCGGCCGGGGGTCTGGTGGCGGACGTCCAGTTCGGCCCTGGGGGAGACTGGCTGCTCAGCCGTGACATACAAGGCCGCGCCAAGACCTGGGCGTTGGCTGAGGGCACACAGCCGAACGGAGACACCCGGCCAATCGCCGATAAAAGTGCATTGCAATGGTACAAAGACATTCTGCCAGTTCCGCCAACCGCCCTGGCCTTCAGCACCGACGGAAATCGACTCGCCAGCCTGGACCGTGAGGGTCATCTCACCCTGCTCTTGCGGGGACAAGCCTCTGTGGTCTCCCTCGGCCCCCTGCCTTTGGCCGATACCCTGGGTTTCAGCAGGGACGATCACTGGCTCACCGCCCAAAGCGCGGACGGCACCTCCCCGGTCGGACTTTGGCGTCTGCACGCCGATACGGGTACAGTGTCGGCGGTATTTCGGCAGGATTCCGGGCGTCTCAGACTTTCCGCCGACGGACGTTGGCTGGTACACCTGGACCGGCAGGGCCAGATCCGACTCGCCCGTCTCGGCGACATAACGGCAGGCGAGACTCACGCCCTGCCGCTACGCTGCGCCCACATCATGGCAGCCGGCTTCCTGGAATCCCGAAGGCTGATCAGCGTCGACACCAAAGGAAACCTGACGGTGTGGAATCTCGACAGGGAACATCCCTGGGATATCGCCCCCGAATTGCCCACGCAAGGATTTGGCCGCCTTACGCTGGCCGACGGTGGAGAAAACCTGCTGATCGCGGGGGAAAACGAAGTCCTCACCCTTCGCCCACAAACCGAACGCCCCGGCTGCTTTCGGCAGGTTTCGGTACAGACCCTGGCACAGGAACCAGCAACCCTGCAATTGGCACGCGCGGGAAACCGCGTCCGGCTGCTACAGGAGAACGGTTCCGGGCAGGACTTCCTGCTTGATCAGCCACCCTCCCTCAAGGCACTGGACAGCTTCAAGCTGCCGCTGATGTCGGCCGATCCTTCGTTGCGTAGCGATCGTTTTTCCAACGCCTTGGCAGAACTGGTAGGCCCGCTATCCCAAAACGTCGCTCCAGGATTACCGGCAAATGCACGCAGCGAGGCCGCAACCTTGTCCCGAGCCACCTGGAGCGCCGATGGCGGGCGTGTCGCCGGACTGACTCGCAGCGGGCAGGTCCTGGTATTCAAGGCCAACGCGACAGGCTTCGGTGAGCGAAGAGAGATCACCTGGACCGACCGGCGAGATCCTGCCTCCATCGCCCTGGGACCACGGGGACGCTGGCTGGCCATCGGCTTCGGCAGCGGTGCGATCTGGCTACAGGACCTGGAGCACCCGGAATCGCCGACCCGGCAACTACGGGGACATGAGAAACCCGTGCGACAATTGAAATTCTCCCCCGACGGATCGCTGCTGGCCAGCGGTGGGGACGAGGGGCGGGTAAGGCTCTGGTATACCGATCCGGCAAAGCTCCTGGCCAGTGCCTGCGCCTTCGCCGGCCAATCGCGCCTGAACGACGCCGAATGGTTGCGTTACGCGGGAGAACATCAACAAACCGATGTTTGCCGCCAACAGCTCAATTGAACCGAAACATGCATAGCCAATCCAACCCGAACCGCCTGAAAAGCACCGCGAAACTGGCTGCCTATGCGCTGTTGGGCCTGGTGGTGGTGGGCGTCTGGGACTGGAGCCTTTCCGCCCGCATCGCCGATCTGCAAGCGGCCAACCAACGCTTCAAATCAGCCATCGCGGAACAGGAAGGACAGATTCGCGAATTTCGCCACACAGAGGAAGACCGCGCCATGCTGCTGGCACGCCAACAGATCGTGGCAACGCTGCGCGCCAATAACGGCGAGTTTCTACAAGTCCTCAACGCCCTGGGCAACGCGGTCAACCCGCAGGTGCAACTGCGGCGCCTGCGCTTCGGCCTGCCACGCAGTGAGGCCGAGGCCACAGTCGACAATGGACTGCACTTGCAATTGTACGGCGAGGCGCCCGACCTGCAAACGGTGGCGGCCTTCGACCAGAGCCTGCGCCAACGGCTGCCCCAGGCCCAGGTACCGGCAATGACCCTGGACCGCCAAAACCCGACAGAGGGACAGAACAAGACCTTTCAACTGGACTACGCTTTTGCCGCGACGAACGGTACCCAAGGGGATTGGTAAACCATGCCCGAGGCATTGATCACACCAGATTCGATCCGCTCTCTGGGCCGCTGGCTACGGGCAAGACGGGGGCCGCTGCTGTTCTTCGCCGTCCTGATTGCAGGTTTCTTCGGCCATCTGCAGGATCTGCTGTTGCAGCAGGACAGACTACAAAGGGAAAGCGACCACTTGACCTCCGAATTGGCGGCAAAACAGGCCAAGGCGGTGCAGGTCGACGACTACAAAAAACAACGCCTCGAATTCCTGGAAACCGCCGGCCCCACCCTGCGACTGTTACCTGATCGCCCGGCGCTGGACGAGCTGCTGCGAGCCCTGATCAATGCCGCCATCGTTTCAGGGATCGAACTCCGGCAATTCAGCCCGCAGACGACGCGTGCTTTTGAGTTCTACCAGGAACAGCCGGTCTCCGTAAGCCTGACAGGCAGATTCGACCAATTGGGCCGATTTGCCGAGGCCCTCAACGGCTCGCCGCTCCTCTCCCGCTGGCGATTTGCCGAGGTGGAACCCGCCAAGTCCAGTAACAGGCTTTCCATCCGCGGCGAAATTGCCATCTACGCCTATTTCGAACCAGAAACAGAACCGGCCCGAAAGGGGAAAAACCGATGAGCACGGGACGTTGGAATTCCGCCGTTGCGGCCATGGCCCTTGTGTTGTGCCTGGGGGCGATCGGCTATCGCCTGCTCGCCAACGATCCCGTGGCGATTGCAGAGACACGCATTGCAGAGATCGAAGCCCTACCGCCGGGCCGCATCAAACCATTGCCGGCTATGCCCCCCGAACCTGCCAGCATCGGATTTCAAGTGAAAACCGGCCAGGACCCGTTCGCAACGCCCAGGCACCGGGAGTGACGATGCAAGCATCATCCATCGCAGCCACCCTGGGCAAAGCCGGGCTCGCTGAAACGGCCAGCATGGCCTTGGCGTTGGCCTTGTTGGATCCACGTCCGGGCACGGTGGACTCGCGGGAAGTGGCCGCCGCCGACGAACTGCGTCTGATGCTGCTGGCGGCCATCGTCTCCATAACCCGACTGCGCGAAGATCCGGACTCTCCCCGCCAACTGCTGGAACACCTGGGCAGGCAGGAGACGGAACTCGATTTCCGCGATCGCGGGCGTTACTGGCACCTGCGCGCCTACCTCGCCTGGCGGCAGGACGGACGTATCGACCTGGCCTACACCGCCCTAAATCGCAGCATCCATCTGCTGGAAGACCTCGCAAACCCGCCGGACCCAGGGTATACGGCCCGTGTTTGGGACACCTACGGCCAATTGCAGTATTACCAGGGACTGATGGGTTCCGCGCGACGCGACTACGAATTCGCCCTGGCCCTGCGTGAACAGGCAGAGGACGAAGCCGGCGAGGCGCTCACCCTGGGGAATCTGGCCCGGCTGGCGATGGAGCTGGGCGAATTTCCCCAGGCCACGGACTACTTGCGTCGTGACCTGGCCATCGTCGAACGCCTATCGCCGGAACTCACCCGTCTGCGCATGCAACTGCATACCCACCTGGGAAGCTGTCTACTGGAGGCCGGCGACACCAAGGGGGCGGAACAGGAGTTCCACATCGCCCTGAGCCTGGCCAGACAGGACAACCCAAACGGACCAGAGGCCAGCTTTGCCCACATCGGCCTGGCCCGCGCGCAGCTCACCCGGTCGGCACCGGACTACTCACAGGCAATTGAACTTCTTGACCAGGCAGAACGAAACACCCAGTCACAAACGATTTTTCCGGGGCTGTTACAGGAATTGCTGGCAAACATCGCCTACGTGCGCGGCGACATCCACTGGGCCCAGGGAGATTCGGAACAAGCCAACGCCGAGTACCGGCAGGCGATGGCGCACTTCGACACATCCCAGACATCATCACCCGTGGAGTACGCCCGGCTCCTGCACCGCCTGGCCCGGATCGAGCTGAAAAATGATCACCCCATCGAAGGTGCCCAACTCTTGCGCGAAGCGCTGCGCCGTCTCGATGCCACCGCCATGGACAAGCTCCGCCAACGGTTCGAAAGCAAACTCAAAGAGGCGTCGCGGGAGATCTGGCTGCTGCACACCGCGGGGCGCTTTTTGGGCCAGGGCCAGTTGAATCTCTTACTCGAACAGACCGGAGGTCATGGCTTCCAGGGCAGCGAAACAGAGATGACGGTGTTGTTTTCCGATATTCGTCGCTTTACCAGTATCTCCGAAGCGCTGGGACCGAAGGCGCTGATCGAGGTATTGAACGACTATCTCACGCGCATGACCCGTTGCATCGAACGTTTCGGCGGCATCGTCGACAAATTCATCGGTGACGCCGTCATGGCCCTGTTCCCCTGCAATCCGGGAGAAACCAGCGGCGCCGCGCGCGCTGCCGGCGCGGCACTGATGATGCAGGCGGAACTGGACCACTTCAACCGCACCCTGCCCCGCCATGTCCCCCGCTTCGAAAGCGGCATCGGCCTGCACTCCGGCAAGGTCGTCGCCGGGCTGATCGGCTCGCCGCAGAAACGCTCCTACACCGCCATCGGCGACACGGTAAACACCGCCTCGCGTCTGGAGGGCATGACCAAGCCCCTGGGCGCCGCCATCCTCGTCAGTGAGGAATTTCGCAAGCGCCTGCCGGTCGAGGGGTTCCTGTTGAGACCTTTAGGCCAATTTCGCCCCAAGGGGCGTGACGAACCGGTGGCAGTCTACGACCTGATGATGGCTTTCGACGACAGCCTCGACTGTCTCGAAATGGCAGGGGAAATTGCGTTTGTGGAAAAGGCCCTGGAGGCGTTTCGCAGCGGAAATTTCACTGAAGCGCAATCTGCTTGGCTGCGCTTGGCAGACAATGCCCCCGGCACGCTTCGCGCCAGGGGCTATCGGTTTCTCGCCGACTATGCAGACGGACTGCGCGACGCCCCAACCCCGGAAGCCTGGACCGGTTTGGTGATACTTACGGAAAAATGAGGAGCGTTCAGGAACGTTGCTGAGGCTGGGGCAGGGTTCGGCCTCCAATGGGTATATTCGGCCGGGCTTTTTATGCAGTCGGCCTGGCCGGTGCACCATTCGATATCAGCCCGCCAAAGGACAGCATGGCGGATAAATGTCTCGTATATGGGCCTGTCTTCTGCCACCATCAACGCGATTTCTGCCCAGTTTTGCGCCAGCAGTGAGCATGATCGCAGGCCCCGTTCACGGTAAGGGCAGTGCCCTTCGAACGCCCTATCGCATCTACGCCCGCAGTCTCACCAACACGTTTCCACACCCGCTCCGGTAGCGCCGCGTTTTCCCAGGTTGTCCAGAGTGAGTGTTTCGCAGGCATCGTCGGCTTGCTTGCCCTGGGGCGTGGCGGTGAGTGTGAAACTGGTGGCGTTGCGGGTCACGGTGACGGCGTAGTGGCCGTTTTCGGAGGTCACCGGGAAGGAGACCGGGCAGTCGTCGGTGTTGTAGGCATAGAATTGGGTGCGGCAGCGTTCCAAACGCTGCGAGACGCGCGTGAGGGCGGCACGGGCGTCGCTGCGGCGGGCGGCGCCAACCTGATCCTGGTAGATGGGCACGGCTACGGCGGCGAGCAGGCCGAGCACGACTACCCCTACCAGCAGTTCGATGGCGCTGAAGCCTGTCTGCCTATTCCGCTGATTCACGCCAGAAGGTCCTCTGCGTCAGTTCTTGTACCCGCAATTCGGATACCGGTTGCTCCGGCCCGACCAAAATGATGGGGTCGCTACCCGGCGGGAAAAGGATCGCCGGTTCCGGCGGAATGCCGCCGTGGTCGAGGGTTCGCTCACGATCGCTGATGACCAGGTTCTCGATGGTGCCGATGCCATCGAGGTTCAGGGTCGGTGTCGCGTCGAAGATGCTCATCACGTAGACACGGCCAAGCCCGAGGGCGGCGGAACAGGCGGAGATCGCGGCCGAGGGATGGTAAGTGGTAAAAACCACTTGGTTATTGACCGTCAGCGATTCGGAAACGACCTTTTCGCCTGCCCGCGTGAGGCGTATATACCATCCGGATTTGCCATCCAATACGGCCTGGGCGGCAACCGATTGGTCGTTGGTGCCCTGACCGATCAGATTGGACGTTGCGTCATAGAAATCGCTCTCAAACAGGGCGGAATAGGCGTCCGGAGCGGTAAAGATGTCCGGGCTGCGCAGAGAATAGAAGCGGTCGGCCACCGCGGTATCCAAGGGGTGAGAACGCCAGCCGGAGCCGATGGAAATGGCCAGGTACTGCTCGCCGGCCCGCCCCACCAGGGCCACGTCGGGTTCGCCGAAAAAGCGCCGATTGTCCGCCTCCGTATCGCCGGCCAGATCGGCGATCACGCCACCGCTGACCAATTGATTGGCGTTGGTTGCGCCATTCTGGATATCGAAGCGCCACAACTGCCCGCCCATGTCGCCCACGTACATCTGATCGGCCAAACCATCGCCGTTGATGTCCACCACGCGAACATTGCCGGGGATGCTGTAGCGCATGTCGGTATAACGTTCGGTGTGGGTGTTGTCTGGCCCGCCGGACCAGACCAGTGAGCCATCCGCGGCATCGACCATGAATATGGCCCTGCCCTGACTGTCGGCGGTACGTACCGTGTAGCTGTCTTGATCTTCGTCGTAACCGCCGGGGAAAATCACCACCTTGCGAACGGTGTCGTCGATCTGCACCGCCGTCACCACCGGCAGACCCCAGGTCTGGCCCAGTTCCGTGAAGTCGCCACTACCGCCGGTGATGCTCCACAGCAGACGCGGGGCGCTGCGGTCGGTCACGTCCAGCGCATAGTAGCTGCGGCCGCCGCGACGCATGCCGGCATAGAGATAGACGAAATCGTTGGTATCCGCGGTGATCTGATTGTCGCCGTCGGCATCGTTGTACCAAACGCTGATCTGACCATCCATGCCGTAGGGATGAGTCGTGGCGATGGCATCGACATAGAAGTCGTTCAGGTTGGGCAGCAGTTCCTTGGGAATGAACCCGAACTGTTCGATGCCGGTGCTGCCGTTCACGGCATGCACGAAGCCTTCATTGGTACCGAAGAAGACCGTGGTGTCCGGCGAATCGTCGGTGCCGCCGTAGGTGACGATCACCGGCCGGGAGTGCAAGGGGTCACCCAGTTGCAGCCGGATCTCGCTGGTGTTGCTGTCCTCGTCGTAGTCCTTCAGATCCACACCCCGCGCCCATTGCAGCAGGGAGGTTCGGTAGCTGTCTTCGGCGCCTTCGATACCGAGCATTTCCTTGGTAATGGCGGTGTTGGACTCGGACAAGGCGTTTTCAGCCGCACTCAAGCTGGCGTTGGAACCGGTTTGGGTATACAGCTTGCGGGTCGTAGGCAGCTTCGACGCGGCGCCGCCCAGCGCGACGTCGGCACCGTCGGCACTGGCGGACCAGTAACTCTGGGCACTGTCTTTGAAGAAACCCGTGCCGTCGTCCACGGCCTCCAGGTCGTTGGCGTCTTTGATCACGGCGGGATCGCCCGTGACCCGGTAGCGCTTCACGTTGCCGTCCCATTTCGGACGCTCATTCGGTCGGAACAGGGCGAAATAGAGCTCGTCCCGATGGGACAGCCGATTGAATTGGTTTACGGTGGCGCCGGGGGCGACAAAAGAGGTATCCACCGCCTGGATTTCGGTGATGATGGTACCGAAGGCGTTGGTCAGATCGGCGGCGGTGGTGGCCTCGTAGAACGAGCCTCCGCCTTGCGTGGCCAAGCTGCGCAGGTAGTCGCCGGAGAAATTGAAACCGATGGTGTAGGTGATGATGTTCTGGGTTTGGTCCAGATCCGATTGATCATTCTCGTACAGGTACTTGGTCAGCTCCGGGCCGCAGGCGGCGGCACCGGAATCGGCGCAACTGCCGATGCCGGCCATGGCATGCACTTCGTCAGTGGATTCGTTGTAGGTCGGCGCGCCGTCGCTGAGCAGGACGATAAAGTTCGTCTGACAGGAATCCGCAATGGGTGAGACGTAGGTCGGACTGCCGGTGATGTTTTCCGAGCGGCAATCGGTTGCGTTGAGATTGGCGTCGGTACACCCGGCCTCTCGCACCACCGTGCCACCGGTGTAACTCAACGGATGGGAAACACGGGTGTATTCACGTCTGCTCTGACTTTCCGCACCCCGCTGCAAGCCGTAGAGCACGTTCTCCCCCCGGTAGTACAAGGCGGCTTCGTAGAGGGTGTCGACGATGGGCGTACTGGAGCGGTAGGCGAGATTGTCCACCACTTGGATGAGGCGATCGCGCACGGTCACCGTTGTGGCTTCATCGCTGCCGTCGTTGGTCCATTGCAACTTAACGCGCAACAAGGGCGCTGCAGCGGCCTCGCCGTTGAAGGATTCGACTTCCAAAGTGTCGGTGCCCCCACCGGAACGCTCGAGCAACAGAGCCAGATCATTGCCGCTGCTCCATCCCTCGCGGTTGACGATTTCCTGGATGATGGACGCGATATCCGGACTGGTAATGACGCTGTTTTCCGGCTCCTGGGGCACACTGCTCCAGCTCACCGCGGCACTGGTGGTGGTGCGGTTGCTGATGTTGCTGCTGCTGCTTGTGAACGCGGCGGCGTTGTCGACATCCTCACCGCGAATCCGCAGCGATACCGAACCGCTGCGTTGCCGGTCGACCTCAAAACTCAAAGAGGCTTCGAGGATGGTCGCGCCCCTGGGAATGTTCAGGTCCTGGAAGCGGACGCCGACGATCTGATCGTGATCGTCACGGGGCAGTTCCAGATCCGAACTGGTCACGCTCACCCCGTGGGAAGAGGTATCCTCCTCGGCGTCGTCATTGCCATCGCCCACCCGCTTGAGAATGGTCTGGTTGATGCAACCGCCACCAACGGGGATCGAATCCGGGTCGTAACTGATCTTCAGCAAGGGTGCATCGCCGCTGGTACTTTCGAAGGCCTGCGCACTACGCCGCCCGGTGCCGGAAATCAAGACGGCAAGCGAATTGCCGCCACACCAGCCGGAGCGTTGGACGATTTCATTGACAATGGCGCTGATGTCCACGCTCTGCTTCTTCTCGTCGACCGTGGGCCATTCTTCCGGTGCCCAGGATGCACTGGCGCTTGTTGCCGTGCGCCCGCTGAGATCGTTGTCAGCGTCCGAAAACGCAGTTGAGTTGTCGACATCCTCACCGTGAATAGTGAGGGCGGCGCTTCCAGTGGAAGCCTCGGCGACATCGAACTCCAGGCGCGCCGAGGTCACGGTGACCCCTTGGGGCACCTGCACATCGCGAAAGCGCAGCCCGACTGTTTGGGTGGTGTCGTCCAAACCTTCTCCGCTTGCGTATTGGATCACCAGTTTGGGTCGCTTGCTGCCACTGCCGTAGGCCTCGAACACACGTTTGTTGCTGCTGTCCGACGTGCTGGCCGGGTCCTTTACCAGAAAGAACGTCATCGCATTGCCCGATGCCCAATCGGACTGATTGACGATCTCCTGCACGATTTCGGCAATGGACGGGCTGGTGACCTCACTGCCCACACCGGAATCCGGAATATCATCCCAATTTACCTGGGCGATCGTGGGGGCGGCGCTTAGGCGGTCGCTCACCTGATCATCGCTGGCATTGAAGGCACCGGAGTCATCCACCTTGTGGCCGATGATGTCCACGGAAATGCTGCCGCTACCGTCCTCATCGACAGTGAACACCAGCGTGGCGGAGGTGATGGTCGCTCCCTGTGGAACAGCCACATCCTGAAAGCGCAGACCGATCTTTTGTGTACCGTGACTGTTGTAGGCGTCGTAAAGGACTTCCAGGTCGGAACTGTCGCGGTAAACGTCGCCATCGACGTCCTCCTCCACATCGTCGTTTTCCGCAGCGATGCTTACCTCCACGGTTTGCGTTTCTGAACCAGAAAGGGCTGCATCCTCGACCAGTTGCAGCACCTCGCTGTCCAGCCGAACCTGACCGTCGGCAGCCTCTTCGGCATCGTCCTCACCACTGCCAATACGCGACTGAGCTTCCGGCGCGATGACATCACAGCTTTCCAGTTCACAGATGTCCTGGTCGATGTTGTTAACCGGGAACAGAACCGGACCACCGGGACTGCTGAAGCGCATCAGCCCCACGTTGATATTGGAGGCACTGCTCAAGATGGTGCGAAGTGCTTCCTTCATGTTGTCCAAGCGGGATTTGCCCGTGCCGTCGACGATCTGGCTCATGGAACTGGAGGTATCAAGGACAAACAGCACATTGGGGCGAACACCGCCGCCCCCCGCCAAGGCATCGGCCCCGAAGAACACCTCGGTATCGTCGGCCAGTGCCGGGAAATTGCACAAGGTCGAGAGGGTCGCCGCCATGACGACCCGACGAAACGATTGGTTGGAAATTCGCATATCGGCCACTCCCGCCCCTTAGAACCCGCCGGGCGCCACCCGGTAGGCTCCTTGGCTCATTCGAGATTCCGAAAGCACCCCCCCGCCGGGAATCGTTACCTGCCCGGTGCTTTCCACAACAAACTTGTAACTCACCAGCGACCCCTTGTTGACACCCACCGAATATCCCGGTGCCGGCCCCTGGCCCAGGTAGCCGACAAGGGCGTTGCCAACCACGTTGCTCGCCCCCAAATCGGCGGCATCACTGATGGAAAGATTGGTGCCACTGCTGAGTACGCTGTTCAAATTGGTGGTATTCGACAAGGCGCGCTGCATTGCGCTTTCGGCGGCCTGGAAGGCGATGTTTTGCTGAAGGGCGTTGGCTGACATGGTTTCTTCCAGGCGGCTTGAGCGCATCCCGGTCACCGACAGCACCGCCAGTACGGCCAACACGATCAGACTGATGATCAAGGCACTGCCGCGTTGATACGGGAGGCGAGATAGGTCAAGGGGGTACATCTGCATTCACCTAGCGCCGATTGCGCAACATCACGGTGGAAACGAACGTACTGCGCAACAGTCCATCCTTCGCATGGGTGGCCTCGGCGTCTACAGTACCCACCGGTTGCACGGTGAGGTCCAACAGGGCATAGCTGCCGTCGTCGGGCTGGCTGCGAACGGATTCCACACTGTTGACCAGTATCGCCAGCCGCACCGCCTTTACCCGCCCCATGTCCAGATCGGCATCGTCTGCGGAAACATAGCGCCGATTTCCGTTGGGGAGTTCTTCGCCGTACTGGATCTGCAAGTGCTCGACACCCTCGATTAATTCTTCAACCTGACCGTTGGTTGAGCGAAACAAGCCGAAGATGTCCTGGCCACGGTCGTTGTTCCGCCCTGTGTCGGCAATGAAATAGGCATTGGCGACAAAGCGCAGCACCTCGGCGGAACCGGCCTGATAGGGTTTGCTCAGCTCGGGGCTGAGGTTTCCGTCTGAACCGTGGGAAAGGGTGGCCGTCGAATCGTTGTTGTGGTTGACGACATTGGTCACGCTGAACAGATCGGCATTGTTGCAATCGGAAATGATGACGAGATCATCCTGACCGATATTCGTAGGGTTGCCGTTAATGTGAATGGACGTTTCCTCCTGAGCCATATTGCTGACCAATTCCACACCCACCTCCGATGCCCGCTGGATCACAAGCAGATCGCTACCCACCTTGGGCACACCAAAACTTCCGGTGGCATCCTCCAGTGCTTCCAAATAGGCTCCCGGCGACGGGTCCCAGGCATCGGCCCCGACCTCGAACCCACGCAGGGCATCGACATACAGGTTGGTGGTCGGCGCTACGCGGGCATTGATCGTTATTGGGATGGTCGCCAGATCTGCGCAGCCCTGAAAGCCGGCCATGCGAATGTCCCGCGCCAGCAGCTCCAGGGCCGCGCGCCCGTTTTCCTGCATGCGCGCCAGGGCGTTGGCGGTGTTGCTGGTCTTCTTGCTGCTGAAAAAGACCTGAGTCAACCCCGCGAGCACCACCAGGCCCACGGCAGCGGCCACCATGAGCTCTACTAGGGACAGACCCTGTTGTTTCACCCTCATGGACTGAAGCGGACCTCGTAGCTGCGTTGCGTGGAATCGGTTCCCTCCTGGTCCTCGACCGCCTTTTCAGTGGCGCTGCGTAGATCCTGTTCGGTCCAGTTCAAGGTCACCGTATAGACCTCACCGGAACGGCTAACCGTGGCGCTACCGGAAGGCAACAGTGCGCTGGTCCCGGTCACCTGGGCACTCCACTCGCGGATATCGTGGTTTGCCAACTGGGTAGGTGAACAACCTTCGTCGATACAATCCGGATCGGAGGGCAGCTCGCCGGTATCAATATCGTCGTAGACGCCGAGCTCGGCCCCCTCGGGGTTGGCACGGATGCGATCCGCGAGGTCGGCGGCGATAACGGCTGCCTGGGATTGCAGATAGGCGTTTTGGGTGGTGCGCATGCTGTAGATCTGCAACCACGCGCTGCCCAGCAGACCGATGGATACGATAACGATCGCAACCAGCGCCTCGATCAGGGTGAATCCCCCCTGTCCACGCCAAGCACCCGCTTTGCAACCGCAACGACAGGCCGACCTCCGGCCCGTAGCGTTACCCGAAATCAGGGGTTCATGCCCGGCGGCGATCAGTATGTTGAAACAACGCTGGCGACGGAATTTGTTCATTCGTTTCACTCACCAGGAGGTCGGCCATTCGACCTGAGAACTTTAGGATAGCTGCGGTGGTGAGCGGTTTGTGGAAACGGAAAACAAAAGCCCCGGGGGGAAAACCACCGCCGGGGCAAGGAGGAGAGAACATCACGATGATCAGGAGGCCGGGCAGCTTGCTTCAGCGCCGGACAACACGTTGATAATACCGTCGTCGTCGGTGTCGCGAGCCAGGCGGATTTGACCGGCGGCTGAGATGACCACACTGCGCGCATCGCTGGCGCCGCGGTCGTCGCACATGACGAAACTGCCGCTATCGTTACCGGCAACCCCCAAGCTGCCGCGGCTGTTGAATTGAATGCGGCCATCGTTGTCAAAGCTGCTGCTGCGCAGGGTGACTTCGGTCAATGCGCCGCGGGATTGCAGCACCACGTCGGTACCGTTGTCGACGGCGGCATCGCGGTCGGCGTCGGTGAACAGGAGCCAGCCGGATTCCCAGTTATTGGTATTGCAGGTAGCCTGGTCGCTGCTCGCGCATAAGGTTACATAGCCGCTGCGCTTGGCCGCTTCGCTGCGGGCCAGATTCAGGGCGGTGATGAAATCGTTGTGGTGATTGACCAGGGCATTGTTCTGCACGAATCCGCGCAGACTGGGCACACCGTTGGTGACGAGCACGGCGAACACGGCGACGGTTACCAACATTTCGATGAGGGTAAAACCGGTTTGGGTCGAGGTCTTCATCTAGGTTACCTGAGTTCTCTTTCGGCTGCCTTTGCTTGGATCCCGGCCCGGGCCGCCGTTATTCTTGTTTCGCCCGCCCACTTCGTCATTGGGAAGGTACGCCTGCTCTCTTGGTGTCCACTGTACGGATTTAATCGTCGCCGGTCGTTGAACGAGGCACGAACCAGACGCGACCCACGTCACAAAACGGAGAGGCGACCGACAAAATGCTTTACTTTAGGATTATTGCCGTACCCGAATGGGCCGGGTCAGGAGGAATCCACCCTGCCGCGCAGCCCTTTGATACGTCCTCGCTTGACCTTTTCGTCCACCCGCCTGCGCTGAGAAGCGCGGGTCGGGCGGGTGGGCTTGCGCGATTTAGGGATATGGCTCGCCCCGGCAATCAACTCGGCTAGGCGCCCCAGTGCCACTGCCCGATTACGTTCCAGGCTGCGCTCGGTCTGGGCCTTGATGACGATGACACCGTCGCGGCTGATCCGCCGGTCGGCGAGGGCAAGGAGCCGCTGTTTGACTTTATCCGGCAGGGACGAGTTGGGTACGGAGAAACGCAGGTGCACTGCGGTGGACACCTTGTTGACGTTTTGCCCGCCTGCGCCCTGGGAGCGCACGGCGCCGATCTCGATCTCCGCCAGCGGCACGGCAATGCCGGCCGTGACGGGGAGCAGCCCTGACGACAGGGCATCTTCGCTCAACGCCTGGCCCTGCCTTCTTCCGCGCTGATGGCATAGATATGCACCGGCTGCACGCGGTTTTTCACCTGTATGGGGTCCATGCGGATAGCCTCCAGACGATCACCGATGTCCTCCTGGGTGGCGGCGCTGACGTAGACCATACCGGGCTGACAGGCACCCTCGATACGCGAGGCAACGTTGACGTTGTCGCCCACCACGGTGTAATCCATACGGGTCTGCGAGCCGATATTGCCTGCCACCACCATGCCGGTGTTGATACCCACGCGCATCTGCAGTCCGCAGACCTCCGGTTGTGATGCCTGCCATTGGTCACGCAATTCGCCCAGTTTGCGCTGCATGCACACACCGGCACGGGCGGCGCGCAAGGCGTGGTCCCGATCGCGGCGGTCGGTGAACACGGCCATGATCCCGTCACCGATGAATTTGTCGACGATGCCGCCTTCCTCCTCGATGATTTCGGTCATCGCTGTCATGTAGACGTTGAGAAAGCGCACCACCTCATGCGGATCGAGCGTCTCGGAGAGGCGGGTGAATCCCTTGATATCGGAGAAGAGCACGCTGGCGCAGATGGTGCGCCCACCCAGGGCCAATTGTTTTTCGCGGTTGCGGGAGATCTCGTCCACCACATCCTTGGGGATAAACTTGCCCATTTTCTCCTTTTCGATGGTGAGATTGCGTTCCCGTTCCAGGGTGGCGCGCAGATCCTCGGCGATGGCCTTGGTGCGGGCGTAAAGACGGGCATTCTCCAGGGCGACGCTGGCCTGGGCAGCGAAGGATTCGAACAGGTGCAGGTCGTATTCGTCGAAATAGGGAAGATGGCGCTTGTTGATGACTTGCAACACGCCAATCACCCTCTCCTGCTCCTTGGCGCGCAGGGGGACGGTCATCATCGAACGGGTCTGGAAACCCGAGAGGCGATCGTAGGATGGATCAAAGCGGTTGTCCTGATAGGCATCCTTTACCAGCAGCGGCCGGCCGGTGGCGGCCACGTGCCCCACCATGCCCTGCCCCATCTCCACGGTGACGTTTTTCAGCGTATCGGCGGCGGAGCCCTTGGCAACGTGGAAGCGCAGCTTGTCGCCTGTATCGTCCAGCAACAGTAAAGAACCGGCCTCTGCCCCCATCACCTCCTTGCTCAGGTCCATTATGGTATCCAGGACCTTCTCCACATCCATTACCGAGCTGACCGTCAGCGACACGGCACCCATGGCCTGCAAATCGCGCAGTTGGCGCTTCAGGCGCTCGTTGTAGCCTTCCACCTGGGCTGTTGCCATTGCCACGCGTCGCTCCAGGTGCCGGATGATCAGCCACGCAACGTACAGCAACAGCACCACGCAGGCGATGTACAGCCACAGCCGGTAAAAATTGGTGGTACGCAAGGCGTATTCGTAATAGCGGTTGTAAGCCTGGGCGAGCCGCTCGGCATATTCCGGAGCCGGCAGTCCGATCAACTCCTCCACCAATCCGTCGACCGCCGGTTTGATCTTCAGAATAGTGCGTGCCTGGACCAGGGCATTCTCCAGAGTGCGAGGACTGACCAAGCCCTCGTAGTCTGCCTGGTGGCTCTCCAGGGACAGAACCCGGGCATACAGCTCCGCCTCCATCGTCTGCTCGTTGTTGAGGTTGAACAACAGAACGTCACGCAACAGACCGTACAGGCTCTGCACCAAATCGGAAGCGCCGGCTTTGGGTTCGGCCCGCTCGATGATTTGCCGCACCAGGACCGGAAAGTAACTCAGCGAGGTCTGCAAATTGGCATTCTCGGCCTTAAAGCGTTCCACCAAGGCCTCCTTGCGTTTGAGCAGTTCCCGAAGCGCCCGCAATTGCTTGCCGACAGCAGCAAGGCCCGCCTGACGAAGAAAAGTGGGGGAATCGGCCAGGGCATCCAAACTCAGTCGCAGGGACTCAAGATCCCGATTGAGGGGGTCGACATTGGCCAGTGTGCCACTGCGCAGGCGCAGGACATACTCGTTCAGACGTGCATCTGCGGCTTGAATGAGCCCCAATTCGGTAACGAAACGCTCATGGTCTCGGTAGTCAACCGTTTCGCTCTTGTAGTACAGAAATGTCACCAAACCGAAGGCCGCCAACATCACCAGGATAATGGCGTATTGGTGTGCGTGCAGTCGAAACCGACTCAAAGCGGCTTTCCTTGGTAGGTGCCGGTCAGGGAGCCGAGAAAGGCGACCAACTGCTCACGCTCCAGGTCGCTCAATTCCCGCGCCAATTGGTAGCGGGCCATGACGGAAACCGCCTGTTCCAGCGTTTTGGCCGATCCGTCGTGAAAATACGGTGCTGTCAGGGCGACGTTACGCAGGCTGGGCACCTTGAAGCGATAGCGATCGAACTCCTCCCCGGTGACGTTGAAACGCCCCAGATCCGCCTGGGTCTCGCTGCCACGATCCCGAAAATAGTCGTTCTTCGCCCCCATGCGTTGAAACATGTTGCCCCCCACACCCACGCCCTGATGGCATTTGATGCAGCCCAACGTCAGGAAACGGCTGTAGCCCAGGCGCTGTTTTTCGGTCAGGGCGTCCAGATCGCCACGCAGATAGCGATCGAAGGACGAATCGGGTGTCACCAGCGATTGCTGAAAGGCAACGATGGCATCCTTGACGTTGTCCACGGAAAGTCCTTGCGGGTAGAGCCGTTGAAACACAGCGGCGTAGTCCGGCTCAAGACGCTTGAGGATGTCCGGCCAGTTTGACCCCAACTCCTTGGGATTATGAATCGGCCCTTCCATCTGGTCCGTGAGATTGTCTGCCCGTCCATCCCAGAACTGTTTGAAATTGAACACGGCATTAAAAACTGTCGGGGCGTTCACTTCCCCCTCCGCCCCGCCGATACCACGGGAACGGGGCAAGCCGTCCACGCCCCCCCTGGCAAGATCGTGACAAGTGGCGCAAGCGACGGCGCCATCGGCCGAAAAACGGGTTTCGTGGAACAAACGCCGGCCCAGAGCGACCTTTTCGGTGTCCAGACCCGCGGGGGGAGGAATGGGCTGAATGGGCCTGTCACGACCGAACTCTCCAACGTCCTGCTGCTCAACCCCCTCCTCAACAGAGAGCGTTGGCGGCTCGGGAAACAGGAGTACCGACAGACCCAGGAGCGCGAATACAACAGCGAACAGCAACAACCAGGCCCAAGAGGAACGAGTGGAGGTTTGCTTTGCCATTTGCGCTCAAGCAGCGGAAGGTGAGTGACGGACGCCGAAGCTCATCAGCGATGGAAAAAAGCGTAGCATACGCAGCCGAGATGAGCGGTCTACGTTGTCTTGCAAGCCCAGAACTTGCCTAACCCCAGGCGGAGCGACTACCTTACAATGAATGCATTGCCACAATGCGGGAACGAAAACATGGGAAAATCCACGCAAGTATCCTCCCCGGCTCCGCTTTATTACCTTCGGTTACTGGTTTCATTCACTCTTCTCCTGTTCGTTGCCGGCGCCGCCAGCGCCAAGACCGACTCGGCAGGTTACAAAGCCGTCCTGGTCATGGATGCCGAGAGTGGCGAAGTACTGCATCAGGAGAACGGCTACGACGAGGTCATTCCCGCCTCCCTCGTGAAAATGATGACCGGCCTGATCGTTTTCGACCGCATCGGAAAGGGCAAACTCAGCCTGCTGGAGCAATATACGGTCAGCGCCAAGGCATCCCGTATCGGTGGTCACCAGGTCTATCTCAAGCAGGGGGAAACCTTCACCATCGGTCAATTGCTGAAGGCCGTATTGATTGGCTCGGCCAACGACGCCGCCTATGCCATTGCCGAGCACATCGGTGGCACCCATGAGGCTTTCGTCAAAATGATGAACAGCAAAGCCAGGCAAATCGGCATGAAACATACGGTGTTCACCAATGCCCATGGTCTGCCGCCAAACCGGCGCAAGGGCCAGAAAGACAACAAAACGACAGCCTACGATATGGCCCTGCTCGGCCGCGATCTCATCAAACATCCCCTTGCCAAACGCTGGGCCAGCACCGAACTGGACAGTTTCCGCGACGGCACCTTCCAGCTCATCAACACCAACCGTCTGTTCCTTCGCACCGTGGAAGGGGCGGAGGGCTTGAAGACCGGCTACCACTCGCGGGGCGCCGGTTTCAACCTGGTGGGCAGCGCCGTGCGAGAAGACCGCCGCCTGCTGGTGGTGGTGATGGGTGCCAAGAACCCACGCGGGCGGGTAAAAGTGGCGGGAAAACTGCTGGACAGGGCGTTTGCCGGGAAGCTCTGAACACCCCCGAGCACGAACGCTTGAAAGGCGACAGGAAACTCCCGGTCCGTCAAGCCTTAGAAATGGCTCGAACGCCCCTCAACTAGGCGGCTAACGCCCATCGACCATCCACCAACTTCAGGCCGGGCATCGCCGCTGCAACTCGCATATCTGGCCAGCCGGCATAACAAGCCGCCGATGCCGCGATTTCCCGGCAACGGCAACTGCCCACACCGACTCACTGGCGTGCAAACGCGCCAATACTCCAGCCCCGATTTCAGATCATTGTTGGGGTATAGTTGGCGATTCAGGCCAACGACAGAATTGAGGGCGTTATGGAGTATTTAGAAACAGGTGTGCAGTGGCTGAACGGGCTGGTCTGGGGCCCGCTGATGCTGGTGCTGATTCTGGGCACGGGCCTGTTTCTCACCATCGGCCTGGCCTTCATGCCTATCCGACGCCTGGGTTACGGCTTCCGAATGCTTTGGCGGGGACGCCATGGCTCGGGCGAAGGCGATATCACGGCATTCAATGCGCTCATGACAGCGCTCTCCGCCACCGTCGGCACAGGTAACATCGCCGGGGTGGCCACGGCTGTCGCGGTGGGCGGCCCCGGAGCGGTGTTTTGGATGTGGTGTACCGCGCTGGTGGGAATGGCCACGAAATACACCGAAGCTGTGCTGGCCGTGAAATACCGGGAGGTGGACGAAGCAGGCAATCATGTGGGTGGCCCCATGTACTACATCCGCAATGGCCTGGGCACGAATTGGCGCTGGCTGGCGGCGGCCTTCGCCGTATTCGGTGCCCTGGCAGGTTTCGGTATCGGCAACATGGTTCAGGCCAATTCGGTGGCCGACGTGCTGGAGACGAATCTGGGTATCCCTTTCTGGGTCAGCGGCTTAGTAATGGCGGTCCTGGTCTTCGCGGTGCTGATTGGCGGTATCCGCCGTATCGCCCAGGTGGCCGGCAAGCTGGTTCCCTTCATGGCGGCCGTCTACGTACTGGGTGGCATGGCGGTGATCGTCGCCAATATCGGTGAAGTTCCGGCCGCTTTCCTGAGCATCGTTGAACAGGCATTCACCCCGACGGCGGCTACCGGAGGCTTTGCGGGCGCAGGCGTGATGCTGGCCGTGCAGATGGGCGTAGCACGCGGCATCTTTTCCAACGAGGCCGGCTTGGGCTCGGCTCCCATCGCCCACGCCGCAGCACAAACCGATGATCCCGTTCGCCAAGGTACGGTGGCAATGCTCGGGACATTTATCGATACCCTGGTGATCTGCACGATCACTGCCCTGGTGATTGTCATTACCGGCGCCTGGACCGATGGCACCACCGGAGCGGCGCTGTCATCTGCCGCGTTTGGCCAGGGCTTGCCAGGTTTTGGCGAATGGATCGTCAGTTTCGGGCTGGTGGTATTTGCCTTCACTACGATTCTGGGGTGGAGCGTCTACGGCGAACGCTGCGCGGAATATCTGTTTGGCGTGAAGGCGGTCATGCCCTTCCGTATTCTTTGGGTGCTGGCCATACCGGTTGGCGCCGTGGTGAAGCTGTCGTTCGTGTGGTTGGTGGCCGATACGCTGAACGCCCTGATGGCGATTCCAAATCTGATCGCACTGCTGCTGTTGGGGCCGGTAGCGTTCCGATTGACTCGGGAGTACTTCCGCAGCAACGGTTAAACCGGACTCAGGCGCGGCCGCCTGCCTGTTCAGCGGTGATGCCCCCGTCCACATCCCATAGCTTCTCCAGGTTGTAGAAGTCTCGGGTTGCGGGGGTCATGACATGGACGATCGCGTCGGTAAGGTCAACCAAAACCCAATCCCCTGCGTTTTCGCCTTCGACACCCAACGGCTGTACGCCACCGTGTTTGGCCTTTTCGGCGACATTTTGGGCCAAAGCGCGCACGTGACGCTCGGAGGTCCCGGAGGCGATGACCATGTAGTCGGTGATACTGGTTTTGCCGCGTACATCCAAGACACGGATATTATTGCCTTTCAGTTCCTCAAGCGCCTCGGTAATCAGTTCTAGGAGTTGTTCGGTCTTCATCATCTGTCCGGATGGTTTTCTCTGCCCACCATTATCCGCCCTTAGGCAGGAATGTATACCCGCGTGTGGCCGACTTTCGCTATTTTCCGTACCAGCCATTTCAGACGATACCGTAGAGCCCTTCCCTGCGAATGTAGTCCAGGACCGTATCGGGCAGCAGGAACCGGGGATCATCACCCTCGGCAATCTGGGTACGAATCGCTGTGGCACTGATCTCCAATTGGACTGTGTCAAGAAACAACAGACGACCCTCGGGACCAGTGTTCAACTCCCGGGGCTCGCCGACCATACGCGAGCGCACGAATGGTTCAAGGGGTTCCGGCCATCGGGATCGGCATCCGGGTCTGCGGCTTACGATCAGGTGGGCCAAGTCAGGAAGCTGTTCCCAACGATTCCAGCCGGGAAGCCCCAGGAAGGCATCCAAGCCCAATATCAGTGCCAATGGCTGGTCAGGAAAATCTTCACGAAGACTGCGCAAGGTATCGACCATATACGACGGGCCGGGTCGGCGCAGCTCCCGATCGTCAGCGACAAATCCTGGTTGCCCCTCGATAGCCAGTCGCAACATCGCCATACGCTGTTCGGCAGATGCGCTGGGTATACCGCGGTGAGGCGGGTTCCGGGCCGGAATGAAGCGGATCTGCGTCAGTGCCAGGCGCTGATAAATTTCCAGGGCTGGACGCAGATGTCCATAGTGAATCGGATCGAAAGTGCCGCCGTAGACGCCAATCATGACTACTGGCGGATGTGCCCATCCCCCAGAACGATGAACTTGAGGGTCGTCAGTCCTTCCAAACCCACCGGACCGCGCGCATGTAGCTTGTCGGTACTGATTCCAATCTCGGCGCCCAGGCCGTATTCAAAACCGTCCGCGAAACGTGTGGAAGCGTTGACCATCACCGAACTGGAGTCCACCTCGCGCAGGAAACGGCGGGCGCGGGTGTAATCCTCGGTGACGATGGTGTCAGTATGCCGGGAGCTGTGCGTCTCGATGTGATCTATGGCCTCATCCATGTCATGCACGATGCGAATCGAGAGTATGGGAGCCAGGTACTCGGTATCCCAGTCCTGCGCCGTCGCCGTCCCCACCGCCTCCCCCAACAGGGACCGGGTTTTCTCGCAACCACGCATTTCGACGCCAGCCTCGGTAAACATGGGCGCTAACCGACCAAGCACCTCCGCCGCTACGCCCCGCGCTACAAGGAGAGTCTCCATGGTGTTGCAGGTACCGTATCGCTGGGTCTTGGCGTTGTAGGCAACCGCCACAGCCTTATCCAGGTCTGCCTTGTCGTCCACATAGACGTGGCAAATCCCGTCCAGGTGCTTGATGACAGGCACTCGGGCTTCGCGGCTGATGCGTTCGATCAGCCCTTTGCCCCCACGGGGCACGATGACGTCCACGTACTCGGGCATGGTAATCAAACGACCCACAGCAGCACGGTCGGTGGTTTCCACCACTTGAACCGCATTCGCCGGCAGGCCGGCCTTTTCCAGCCCCTCTCGAATACAGGCAGCAACCGCCTGGTTTGAGCGGATGGCCTCGGAACCACCGCGGAGGATGGTGGCATTGCCGGATTTCAGGCACAAGCCGGCAGCGTCGGCGGTGACGTTGGGACGAGACTCATAGATGATGCCGATAACCCCCAAAGGCACCCGCATCCTGCCCACCTGGATACCGCTGGGACGGTATTTGAGGTCGCTGACTTCACCAACCGGGTCAGGCAATGACGCTATTTGACGCAGACCTTCGGACATGGCGTCAATGCGGGCGTCGGTCAGTTCCAATCGATCCAGCAGGGCAGAATCCAGTCCGCTGGCCCTGCCCGCCTCCATATCCATCCGGTTGGCCTGTTTCAATGACTCGGCCTGGGCATCGATGGCATCGGCGGTGGCCAGCAAGGCGAGGTTTTTGGCCCCTGTATCGGCACGGCCAACCAAACGGCTGGCTGCACGGGCTTTGCGGCCCAGATCGCCCATGTAGGCCTCGACGTCGGCAAGGAAGGTATCCGGTGATGCGTTCATGATTTCTTTGGCTGGTTATCCATCAATTCGATCATTGGTCGCTATTCTTGCACATAGGCAGGTGGGGTAACGAAATCGGAACGATAATCCGGCCTGCAGAGACCTAAGCGGCAAAGATGTCGTCCAGAGAATCGGCAACAAACAGGCGATCCGACCAGGCTAGAAGGTCAGCCTCTGCCGCAGACCCGATGCGCAGACGAACCTTTTCGGGTATGTCACCAAACTTCAGTTGCAGTTGTCTCATCAGGATGCGAGCCTCCCCCTCAAGGCAACCCTCTTCTCGGCCTTTTTTCATGCCTTGTTCCAATCCTTGTTCCAATCCTTGTTCCAATCCTTGTTCCAATCCTTGTTCCAATCCCTGCCTGATGAAACGTTCTGCAAATTGACTCATGGCGTCGACCTCTTCGGGGTACTCGGCAGCGAAACGCTTGCGTTCATTATCGGTCAGGTCCGCGTAGATGTCGATGAAATCGAGATATTTCATCTGTTTATGCGGATCGCCCTCAAGATCTCGCAGTCCTCGCAGGGCCTGAACATAGACATCCAGCTTGTGTTCCGGAGGATACTGCAGATTGGGGAGATTGAGACGCGCCACGATGTTGCTACTGTTCCGATAACGCTGATATTCGGTTTGAGCAAGGGGAAAATCAATGAATTCGAATGCCAGATAGCGCTTGCGATGTCCGCCTAATGCCAGTCCCTTCGGATAGTCGCCTGCCTCCAAGAAAATGACCACCGGCACCACCCGATCGATTTCAAACATCTCTGAGAGGTGCAGTACGTAATGGGCCAAACGATGAATCGAGAACCGGTTCGGTCGAGTCTCCTGCTCCAGCGCAAAAATAACCGCCGCACGCTCGCCGCTGGGCGATTCGACTAACAAGGGGATGTCCAATTCGTGGAAATGCGCCCCAAGCCTCTCCTGTAGCTGCTCTTGACGAACTGGAATGATGCGTGCGTCAGCCTGCAACAGGGCAGCCTCCGCCTCAGCAAAGAAGGACAGCGCTTCTCGGGGATAATCGAGAATCAGATTCTTGAAATTTTGATCGTGAAACATGCGTTCGATCCTTCGCAGCCGAGGAGAACACCCTCCGCTCCTACACAACAATACACACACGAAGGCTGCACGAAACGCAGCCTTCGTTTCGAACGGGGCTCGTCAGACTCCCCCGGCCGTTAGGGCCGAGCGGCCGGGCTGGACATTGAACTGTATGACATCGCCGAGAATTCGGGCGGACTCGGTCAAGAGCACATCGTCCTCATCCTTCTTCTTTTCATCCTCGGCGTCTGCGTTTTCTTCCTCCGCTTCCTTGGCCGCCAATTCGGCAGCACGCTGCTCTTCAGTGAGCAGGGGCAATGGTTCAAGGCCCTTGGAGATGCGCAAGCGGTTGGTACGGGCGCGCTGTGCCTTCTCGTTGTTGTCCCGTTCCTGACGTCTGCGGGTCTCCAAAAGGCTGACCGTCTTTTTTTCGTCCGCCTTGTCGGCGGCGGCCGCTTCTTCAAGCAGTACCTGGAAGGCAACATCCGTCTTGGCACGTAGCAGGTGTCCGCGACGCGCATCCCCAAGGGCTCGATCCACCGCGTTGACCGGCGTGAAATCCGCCGCATTCACCTCGGCCCAGGGCAGTGCATTGGCCTGCGCACTCTCACCGTATTTGTCATTGGTCACGCGTGTGTGGAACTCAATGTCGGGAATCACCCCGCGGTTCTGGGTACTCTCGCCGTTGACCCGAAAGAACTGGGCGATGGTCATTTTCAGTTGGCCGAGGCGACTGTCCTTGTTGCGCACATAGCGGTCCAAATTGACCAATTGCTGCACGGTGCCCTTACCGTAGGTGGGTTCGCCAATGACGATACCGCGATGGTAGTCCTGGATGGCTCCGGCGAAGATCTCCGAGGCCGAGGCGCTGGAACGGTCCACCAACACGGCCAAGGGTCCGGAATAGGCGATCTCCGGATCGGGATCGGTGTTTACCTCGATGTCGCCATTGGCATCGCGAACTTGCACCACCGGACCGGATTTGATGAACAAACCGGTGAGATCGGTGGCCTCGGTGAGGGAACCACCGGAATTGCCTCGCAGGTCCATCACCACACCCGCTACGCCCTGATCCTGCAGCTCCTTGAGCAATCTGCGCACATCGCGGGTAGTGGACTTGTAATCAGCCTCGCCTCGTGCACGGGCGGCATAGTCCATGTAAAAGGTGGGCAGGTCGATGACGCCAATCTTGATCGCGCCGTCCTTGCCGGGGACTTCGAGCACAGAACTCTTTGCGGCCTGCTCTTCGAGTTTGATCTTATTGCGGACCAGACGGATCACCTTGGACGGACCTTCCTGTCCTGTCCCCTTGGGCAGGATCTCCAGACGAACCACCGTGCCCTTGGGGCCGCGAATAAGGTCTACCACGTCATCCAGGCGCCAACCGATCACATCGGTAACTGACTCTTCGTCGCCTTGGGCAACCCCGACAATGCGGTCGCCGGAGTGCAGCAATTTGCTGAGATCGGCCGGCCCCCCGGTAATGACCCGTCGTACCCGGGTGTATTCGTTTTCCGTGGTCAGTTCGGCACCGATTCCCTCCAGAGACAAGGTCATACGGATTTCGAAATTTTCCGAACTCATGGGGGAGAAGTAATTTGTATGGGGCTCCACCGACTGGGTGTAGGCATTGATAAACAACTGATAAACGTCATCATCACCAAACTGACGCGTCCGCTTAAGCAGTTGCTTGTAACGCTTGCCGAGCGTCTCCTTGATCTCATCCGGTTTCTTACCAGCCAGTTTGAGCGTCAGAAAATCGTTCTTCACACGTTTACGCCAGATCTCGTTCATCTCCTCTCGACTGGATGGCCAGGGCGCTTCGCTCCGATCCACCAGGTAATCCTCATCGATGTCGAAATCGAAGTCGTGCTCCAGCAGCCCCAAGGCGTATTCCATACGCTCCTCGAGTCTTCGGGCGAAGGTCTTGAAGATCTGGAAGGCCGGTGACAGGCGGGCTGCCAACAGATAATCGTCCATGCGCGTCTTATAGGCGCTGAAGGCTTCGGTATCCGAGGCAAGAAAGTAGCTGCGATTTGGGTCCAGGTCTTTGAGGTAGCGATCCAGTAGCCGTGCGGAGAGCTGATCATCCAGGGGAACCTTGCGATAGTGGTATCGCCCCATGATCTGGGTGATGAGCTCGGTAGCCAGACGTTGATCCCTGGTCGGTTCCAGATCTTCCGGGGACCCTTCTACCCGGGCCTGAACGTTTTCACCCAGCGGGACAATCAGCAATAGCAGCAACAGAGAAAGGAATTTTTGCATGAACCGGCTACCCGATGATTCTTGATTTTGGGTTTGACCCTAGGGTTATCGGTGAGTTTCGGAATAAATTCAAGCCATCACCGCGCAGCACGTTCGAATAGTGCGATCGACTCCACGTGGGCAGTGTGGGGAAACATATCCATCACGCCGGCAGCGAGCAGCCTATAGCCGAGCTCGTTCACCAGAATTCCGGCGTCCCGGGCCAAGGTGGCCGGGTTGCACGACACATAGACCAGTCGCTCGATGCCCAAGGACGCGATCAGCGGCAGCACCTCTCTGGCGCCAGTGCGGGGAGGGTCGATGAGGGCCTTGCGATACCCATTGCGCGTCCAGGGAGCCTGCTCGAATTCTTCAAACAGGTTGGCGACGTGAAAATCGGCATTCTCGATGCCATTATGCCGGGCATTGCGCTCGGCGCGCCGTACCAGGGCCACATCCCCCTCAACGCCCGTCACCCTGCCGGCCTGGCGGGCGATGGGCAGGCTGAAGTTGCCGGAACCGCAAAACAGATCCAGGATGTGGTCTTGCGGCCCTGGTTCAAGCAATTCCAGCGCCCTGGCTACCATGCGCTGGTTCAGTTGGGCGTTGACCTGCACGAACTCCGTGGGCTGAAAGAACATCTCCAGATCGTAGGCGGGGAGGCGGTAGCTGAGATCCGCCACCATCGAGCCGTCCAGCGATTCCAGAGCCTCGGGGGCTGCCGGTTGCAGGGCGATGCGTAAGCCGGTGCGTTCCTGATAGTCAGCCAAGCGCTGCCGGTCCTGCTCCGTAAGGGGCTGCATGACGCGAAACACCAGGCAGACTTGATCGTCCCCAGCAGCCACTTCGATCTGGGGAATGTCCTGGGGAATGGATAAACCATCGACCAAAGCGCCCAGCGCTTCCAGCCTCCCCCCGACGCGGGCATCCAACACCTCACACCGGGCCAGATCCGCCAGGTAGCGCCCGCCACGCTCACGAAACCCGACCAGTACCTTGTCTTTTTTGTCCACCCGGCGCACGCCCAGCCGCGCACGCCGCCGATATTCCCATTCCGGCCCGCGCAGTGGCGGCAGGGTCTCTTGGGCTTTCACCCCACCAATATGCTCCAGGTCTTCGAAGAGTTTTTGTTGCTTGGAATGGATCTGTGCCTCGCTCGACTGATGTTGCAGGCTGCACCCCCCGCACAGGCCAAAGTGCTGGCAACGTGGCTGCACTCGCTCTGGCGAAGCCGTCAGGATCTGGTCGGCAACGCCTTCTTCGTAGCGCCTCTGACCACGGCGCACGGTTGCCCGCACGGTCTCACCGGGCAGTGCCCCGGAAATGAACAGGACTTTGCCATCCAAGCGGGCAACGCCCCTGCCCTTTTGGTCCATGGACTGGATTTGAACCTCGACCTCGCGGGGTTCGCGCTTACGTCGCCGCCCCACCCTAGGAATGGCCTCGCCACGCCAGGAGAAAGTCGCTGAGGTGGTCCTTGTCCGCCGTCTGCAGGGCTTCGGCCAGCAAATCACACTCCCGCTGATGGCTCTCGGCGCTCAATCGCCCGCGCATCAGCTCGAAACGCAGGTAAACCAGATAAGTGTTCAACACGTCGGTCTCACAATAATTGCGGATGCCATCGACATCGCCGGCCAGGAAGCTATCCCAGACCTTGGCGCCGCTCATGCCCATCTTGCCCGGAAAGCCGAGCAGGCTGGCCACCTGATCCAAAGGGGCGTTGGCACGCATTTGATAGCCCGCGAGCACGTCCATCAGGTCTATGTGGCGCCAGTGGAAACGGCCGAGGTAGTTATTGTAGCGAAAGCTGTGATCGTCGCCGCCGGTATCCCAATAACGCGGCGCGGCAACACCGTGCAACATGGCGCGGTAGTGCAACACGGGCAGATCGAAACCACTGCCGTTCCAGGAGACCAATTCGGGCGTAAAGCGGTCGATGCCGTCGAAGAACCGGCGAATCAGCTCGGCCTCGTCCGACTCAGGCTCGCCCAGCGACCAGACATTCACCCGATCCCGATGCCGAAAGACCGCCGAGATCGCCACCACGCGATGCAGGTGATGGCGCAAAAACTCCGACCCGCCGGTCTCCTGGGCACGCAGGGCGAACATGGCCTTGGCGGCATCCTCATCACTCAAGTCCCCCAAATCGAGGAGACGGCGCCCGTTCTCCACGTCCGGAACGGTCTCGATGTCGAATACAAATACATTCACTGGCAGATCCCGTCTGACCTCGGGCGGAGTGCTGTCGACCAAGACATCCCGACCGTTGCCGCGTTATTTTTGCTTCCAGCCACCGGAAGCATCCTGGTAATACCAGCCCTTGGGGGCGTTGTTCACCCAGCTCCGGGCAAAGGTGGACCGGATGTCGCCCTCCCATTCCGGATGACCGTTGACTCGGGCAATCTCCTTATAAAGCGCGCTACGGTCCGTATTTTCGGCTTGCACCCGCTGATTCACGGCATTGCGATCCTTCAGCGGCACGGCACCGGCGGCACGCACAGCCACCAAGCCGTCTTTGGTGAGCCCCAAGGCGCCGGAGGCAAAAAACGGTTCCAACTGTGAGGTACGGTCCTTCATGCTGGCCTGAAGGGTCCGAATCTTGGGCGAATCGACATTAAGGTCAGCAGCGTGTGCCGTCGGAAACAGCGCGCCAAACCAGTGCGCACCCATTTTACCCAGGCTGCCGGGCAACGAGCTGCTGGGCTTGGGCGTGGTATCGGGAGCCGGCTTGGCCCCTTCCAGGCGCTCGCCAAGTATTTCGCGAACGATTCTGTCCGCGGCAGCCTCGGCGGCCGCTTCCGGGAAATAGACATTGATGGTGACGCAGGAGGTCAGCAACAACAGCCCCATCAAGGTGGGAATACGCATCATGTTCATGGAAACTCCGGAGTTGTGGCTCTAGCGGATATCGGGGCTGCCCGCAGTGGCCGCCGAACGCAGTTGGGTGAGGAATACGTCCCAATCCACCCGGCGGTTGAAACCGATGATGTCTATACGGGGCAGCCCGCCCCCTTTGACAATGTAGTAGCCGCCGTTATCCGCTGGCAGCACACCACCCATTTCACAGATACCTTTTCTCAATCGGCAGGAAAGGCCGATCCGATCATAGGCGAAATCCTCGAAGAAACTCAGGTAGGTGCGCGACAGCGCACCCGCCACGCCGGAGCCCCCCACATTGGTCAGGGTATCCACCGCGCGCTGACTGATGCGGTGGCGCGAGTCGTCGTCCTCGGGCGTAGCCAAGCGGGCATCGAAAGCCACGGGCAACCAGGCTTCCAACCGCAACCCCCTCGCAAATCCCGCGATACGTCCCGTGATCTTACCAAACGAGAAGGTGCGGGTCAGGGCCTCCAAATCCAGGTTTTTGAGTTCCACGTCTGCCTCAAGAACTGGCAAAGGACCGAGGAGCTTGTCCACCTTCAACCCCCGGATTACCACATCGCCGCCGAAGGCGCTGAGCAGCAAGGCGCCATTGACCGTAAACAGGCGGTTTTGCAGCCTTACATTGGGTATCACGGCCGACAAGGTGCCGCCGAACCTTGTCACGCCCAGAGCTTCGGTGATCCGCTCCAGGGATACCGGCCGGATCACCCCATCCACGACCACGGTAGGCCCGGCCTGGTCGCCGTCCTCCCATTGCAGGTCATTGACTCGCAGAGCACCGTCGAAAAGAGCAAACTCCGCAGGACGCAACAGGCGCGCGAACTGCTTGCCTGCTTCGAGATCAAGGCGAGCCCCACCAAACACCAGACCATATACGCCCAACTCCTTCCAGAAGAGCCAGGACCTTGCCGGAGAACCATCCAGATTCCAGCGAATCTGTCCGTCCATCCCCTCAAGACGGAGGTGATCACGTGCGTCACGCAGGCCCAGTTGTCTCACATCGGCATTGAAGTGACCTTCGTCACCCTGCATGTCCAGATGCAACTGTACCCTGCCTTGCCAGGTAGCGCCTTCAAATGGCCCAGCCACCAACCAGGGGTTGATAAAAGTCGAACCGACCGGGGTGAGGTTCTCAATATTGGCCTGGAGCTTGGCGGATCGAATGGCAAAACCGGGGGACAAGGCCAGATCGGCATTCCCTCCTACAGACAGAATGCCCGCCTGCTTCGCGTCGATCGATGTCAATTGAAAATCGTTCGCTCCGAAATCGAAATGCGCGGCAACCCGCAGCGGGGCGGCCGCCAGTTCGATATAAACAGGGTCCACGTAGGCCGCACCAGCGTTCAGCTCAACCTCAGCCTGTCCCTGATACCGCCCCGATTCGCCAGCCAGAAGCAGATTGAATGGGGCATTCAAACCCTCGGTAGCGACTGTCCCGGCGGTATTCTGCAGGCCCAACCGGGACACAACCCCGCTGGCCTGCACAGAAACCGAATCGGTACCGCTACCACTGGCTTCACCTTTGGTGGAGAGTTTCCCGCCGATGGACCACTCCTCGGGCATGGGCAGCCAGGGCGCGGCACGCTCAATGTTCAGATGATTGAGATCGAATCGGATACGCCAACTGCCAGCATCCAGGGTCAGATTCAGGTCGGCAAAGCCGCCGAGCAGATGCAGACCGGTTAGTGCGAGTCTGGCCTTCTCGGTATCTTTCGCGTAATGCAAGGCAAGACCGAACTCCGGCTGGTCCAGCAACCCATGCCGCAGACTCGCCTTGCCGTTGGAGCAGTGGATCTCATCGTGCTTCCAGGTGAAACTTGGGCAATGCAAGGAGAGTCCCTTGATGTCACCAATCGGAGCAGGCAACCGTCCCTCCCGAACGGTTATGGTCGCCGCCAAACCGGATCTGGCTGAAAGACGCAAGACCAGCGTTACGCCATCGAACGCCCAGTCAGGACCGACCAACCGCCCGAGGTCGAGCTTGAGGCTTTCTATGGTCCAGGCACATGGGACGAAAAACAAAGCGCTGAGCAGGATAATAATCCGTAGCGGAAAACGACGCCTGCCCCTAACGCCCTCGGAGAAGTGCATCTCCATGTATCCGGTATCGATTCGACGCGCTCCAGATCAGGCTTCAGGAAAAACGCCAGTGGACAAATAACGGTCTCCCCGATCGCAGACGATCGCCACGATCACCCCGCTATCGACCTGCTCAGCAAGCTGTAAGGCCACACAGACAGCACCACCGGAGGAGATCCCGCCGAAAATCCCCTCCTCAGCCGCCAGACGCCGTGCCGTCTCCTCGGCCTGCTGCTGGCTGACATCGATAATGCGGTCCACCCGCGCCGGATCGTAGATCCTGGGCAGATAGGCATCGGGCCAGCGGCGAATACCGGGGATACTGGAACCCTCCGTCGGCTGCACACCGATGATCTGGATTTCCGGATTGGCCTCCTTCAAATAGCGCGAGGTGCCCATGATGGTGCCCGTAGTCCCCATGGAGCTTACGAAATGCGTTATGCCGCCCTGGGTATCGCGCCAAATCTCCGGTCCGGTACCTTCGTAGTGAGCACGGGGGTTGTCAGGGTTGGAGAACTGGTCCAGCACCTTACCCTTGCCCTCTGACTCCATCTTACGGGCCAGATCAATGGCGGCTTCCATGCTGCCCTCCCTGGGGGTGAGAATGATCTCGGCGCCATAGGCCCGCATGGAGGCGCGGCGCTCCGCGCTCATATGCTCCGGCATGATAAGCGTCATGCGGTAACCTTTGATGGCGGCGGCCATGGCCAGGGCAATGCCGGTGTTGCCGCTGGTGGCCTCAATCAGTCGATCCCCGGGCTTGATCTCTCCCCGCTCCTCGGCCCGCGAGATCATCGAAAGCGCCGGACGATCCTTCACCGAGCCCGCCGGGTTGTTGCCCTCCAGTTTGACCAGCACCGCCACGGAGGCGCTGGTATTGATACGCTGCAGACGAACCAATGGCGTATTGCCGACAAACGATTCGATGGTGGGGAAGTTCATGCGGGCGCCCGGGATTTGTGAGTAACCATGCGTCCCAATGGTATACCAAACCCTGCTCCGATTGCCTGGCAAGCGCTTCGGGCAGCCCGATCAATCGAATACGTGGGAAAGCGTTTCAGCAGTTAAAACGCGCTCTGACCACGCAAGCAGACTGTCTTGGTCTGCGTCCTCCACCCGTCGAATCACCGCTCCCGGCAATTCGCCAAACTTCCGCTGGAGCAGACGCAGCAGAATGTGTGTTTCTCCTTGCCGGACCCCATTTCGCCGGCCCTGTTCCAGGCCTTGCTCCAGGTTCACACTGTCGCGGCAGGATGCGTAGGCGGTATCGGCCTCAGCAGAAAAGGCCGGGGCCTCGCAAGGATAAACCACTATCAGGCTCTTGAAGCTCTGGTCGTGATGCACCGATTGCGGTCCCTCTCTACCATCGGTCCGTGCGCTGATTGCAGCCGAACCTGACCCTCGAACGGTCGCCGACATGCCGAACCGTCACTTTTTCGGTAGCATAGCGCGCCAAACTCCTCACCCGGACCCGGCACCATCATGCAGACCCAATCCCTACCCCGTCATCGCACCACCGCGGTGAAGGTGGGCAAGGTAACCATTGGCGGCGACCACCCGGTCGTCGTCCAATCCATGACCAATACCGACACCGCCGATGCCAAGGCAACCGCACGACAGGCTTGGGAACTGGCGCAGGCCGGATCGGAGCTGGTGCGCATCACCGTCAACAGCGTGGAATCGGCCCGCCAGGTCCCGGCCATCCGCGAGCGGCTTGATGAACTCGGCTGCGACGTCCCTCTGGTGGGTGACTTCCATTTCAATGGCCACAAACTCCTGCAAGAGGTGCCGGAATGTGCCCAGGCCCTGGCCAAGTACCGCATCAATCCAGGCAACGTGGGCCGCGGCAAGCATCGCGACGAAAAATTCGCGCGCATGATCGAGTTCGCTTGCCAGTACGACAAGCCTGTGCGCATCGGCGTCAATTGGGGCAGCCTGGATACCGATCTGATGGCCCGGCTGATGGACGAAAACCACCTGCGCCCATCCCCTCTGGACGCTGACGAACTGATGCGCGAGGCGGTGGTCAGTTCCGCCCTCGAGAGCGCCAAGCGGGCCGAGGCACTGGGACTGGGCAAGGACAAGATCATACTGTCCTGCAAAATGAGCGTGGTGCAAGACCTGATCGCCGTCTACCGGGAATTGGCCAGCCGCAGTGACTACGCCCTGCACCTGGGGCTTACCGAAGCCGGCATGGGCTCGAAAGGCATCGTCGCTTCCACCGCCGCCCTGGCGGTACTCCTGCAAGAAGGTATTGGCGACACCATCCGTGTCTCGCTCACGCCCGAGCCCGGCGGCCCCAGATCCACTGAGGTCATCGTCGCCCAGGAAATACTACAAACCATGGGACTCCGTTCCTTCCTGCCCCTGGTAACAGCCTGCCCCGGTTGCGGCCGCACCAGCAGCACCTATTTCCAGGAGCTGGCCGGGCGAATCCAGGACTATCTGCGCCAGCGCATGCCCACTTGGCGTGAGAACTACCCAGGCGTAGAAACCATGTCTGTAGCGGTCATGGGTTGTGTGGTCAATGGCCCAGGCGAAAGCCGACACGCCAACATCGGTATCAGCCTGCCTGGCACCGGCGAGCGTCCCGTGGCGCCCGTATACGAAAACGGCGAAAAAACGGTGACCCTCAAGGGCGACAACATTGCTGAGGAGTTTCAGCGCCTGGTCGAAACCTATGTAGAACGCACCTACGGCCAGTAGACTGGCGCAACAGCGCCCGATTTCCGTCGATAAATTTGTCGCAACCGGGATACAGCCACAAAATCGACGCAAAAAAAAACCATGACTCTCCGGGGTGTGGAAAGTCATGGCAAGTTCCTCTGCGCTTCGAGGGGTTCACATGAATCTCTTGTGGTCATTATGCGAATGCGCCCGCCTTCGCGATGTTATCTGGTTCACTACATGCGTTTTTTTCTTCACAGCCTGGGTTGCCGCCTGAACGAAGCAGAACTTGAGGATTGGGCCCGCCAGCTTCAAGGCCTGGGCCACCAGCTGGCAAAGGATGCTGAAGATGCCGATGTGATGATACTCAATACCTGTGCCGTCACCGCGGAAGCTGCTCGCAAATCCCGTCAGATGGCCCGTCGCCTGCGCCGCCACAACCCAAAGGCCCGCACCGTGATGACAGGTTGCCTCGCAACGCTGGCGCCACCTGACGCAGCAAACGAACTGGGGGTGGACCTGATCTTGCCGAACAGTGACAAGGCCCGCCTGGTCGAACTGGCCATGGACCACTTCGGCCTGCCACCGACCCCGGTAAGCGCCATGGAGCCAGGCGCTGAGACACTGTTCGCCCGTGGCCGCCAGCGCGCCTTCGTCAAGATTCAAGATGGTTGCCGATACCATTGCACCTTTTGCATTGTCACCGTCGCGCGCGGCGAGGAGCGCAGCCTCAGCGTCAGGGAGATCATCAGCCAAATCAATTTGCTGATCGAAAACGGTGTACAGGAAGTCGTACTGACCGGAGTACATGTGGGCGGTTACGGCAGCGACATGGATTCCGACCTCCATCAACTGATAGCGCAGATACTCCAGCAAACCGATATTCCCCGACTGCGCCTGGCATCCGTCGAACCGTGGGACATTCCAAAGAACTTTTTCGAGCTATACGCCAGCAATCGCCTGATGCCCCACCTGCATCTCGCCCTGCAGAGCGGCTCCGACAGCGTCTTGCAACGCATGGCACGACGCTGCAAGACCGACTGTTTCCGTGATCTGGTTCGCACCGCCCGCGAAACCCGTAACGACTTCAACATCACCACAGACATCATCGTCGGATTCCCTGGAGAAAGCGATGACGAATGGAAGCAAACCCTGGATTTTATAAAAGAAATCGGCTTTGGCGATGTACACATCTTCCCCTACTCCGCTCGTCATGGAACGGCGGCCACGCGACTGCCGGGACGGATTCCCCGTGAAATAACTCGCCAGAGGACGGAACAATTGCACGCATTGGCAAGCGACCTGAAGATTAACGCCTTGCAAAGGCAGGTCGGCAGACAGGTGCCGGTGCTTTGGGAAAAGCGACGTGACGACGGTACCGATGTAGGTTATACACCAAGTTTTTTTCGGGTGCTGCGGAATAAACCGGATCAACCCAGCCTTGAAAATCGCATCACCGACACCCACCTCAGAGGGGTAAGTCCTGACGGTGCAAACCTGCTCGGTGAGGCGAAATGAGATGCTCTCTCAAAAGAAAAACTTGTTCTCTTGGCAGTTCTGTGCGTATAGTTAAGCCGCATTTCAGGGTAAGGTGGCTGTGGCGATACAACAACCTTGCTCGTCGCAGCGGGACGCCGAAAACCGCAAATGGATGCCAACGGCACGGAAAAGACCGGACTTCGCACTGACTCCGTCCAATCTCGAACCTGCGCAGATCAAGCGTGGCGTGAGCAGAAACAAGCGTATTCACCGGATTTCCGACTTACCGGCCCAGTGACCACCACTTACGCAGCCAACCCGCAAGCGAGCGACGCTAAACCATTTACCGTAGCGGCCGATAGGGCAATCGGAGAAAAGATTCCCTAACGGAGCCGTAAACGGGCGGATGAGGTTTCAAACCTCAGCATTTCACAAAATACATGACCTGAACGGACACCAACCAACCTATGGCTGACACATAGCCTCTTTGACATAGTCATAGGCCGCTCGCCGTAGAGCAGATGTCCCAGTTCGTTCTGGCCCCTGCGTTTAACAGAATCGAGGAACAGGCATTGTCCTTTGAAGAACTGAATCTGGATGAGCAAATCCTGAAGGGACTCACAGAGCTGGGCTTCAGCAAGCCCACGCCCCTGCAAATCGATGCAATACCAAAAGCCATCGAAGGACATGACATGGAAGTCAAGGCCGGTAAATGTCCGGGCAAAACCGCCGCCTATATACTGGCGGTATTGCAGATATTGACCGACCGCCCCGCCGCGGAAGGGCGCAACACCCGTGCCCTGGTCCTGGTTCCCTCACGGGAACGGGCGCAACGGGTGGCTGGCCTGTTCCGCCGTCTGGCCCGGTTCACGCCATTTCGCGCCACCACGGTAATTGGAGGAACCCCTTACCCCCCCAAAGTGCGTAGCAGCAAAGACGGTGCCGACCTGCTCGTCGCCACGCCAGCACGGTTGATCGACCAAGCTGAACGCAAGCGCACCGACTTGTCCGGCCTGCAAATACTGATTCTCGACGATGCCGACCGGATGTCCGAACTTGGCCTCGCCAATCACGCCAATCGAATCTCAGAATTGTTGCCCCAGGATCGCCAGACCTTCCTTTTTGCCGACGACCTGGACGGCAGCGTCCGCCCCTTGGCAGATGCATTGCTGCGCAGCGACAAACTCGTTCGAATCACCGACCCCGTCTGCGACGAGGCCAGCGTTCGCGAAGCCGCACCGGCCGAAAAGACAGCCAGTCCGGTGAACCCCACTGTCACGGCAGCAAAAAAGAACACCGATGCCGATGACGAAAATGAAGCCAAGCCGGAACGCGTCAAACCGGCCCGATTGGGCGGGCGCCCTTCCCCAGGGCCGCAACGCACGCCAGGCAAGGGACGCCCACCGCATTCACCACGCTTGCGTAAACGAGAACCCGGCAACACCATTCAGCCACAGACGGGTTTCAACCAGACCAACTTCAATTCGACAAACCACAAGCCTCGCCCAAATCAACAAGGTGCACCCGGTTCTCGGGGAGGGATGCGCAATCGTCAACCCCAGAGCATGCCAGGCTGGAATGATTTGTCCCGTCCCTGGTTGCCGCTGCAACAGGAGCAACCGGGCTACCTGGGCAACGTCGATCGGGACTACCCGCCACCCACCCAAACCTCCTATCACCAAGGCGAGGCTGACGACTATTTCCCCGGGGAACCTCGACCAAGGCGCCGCACGGAAAACAACCCTCGCATCGTGGTTCGACACAAGTCGCGTTCCGACTCAAACACGGCAGACGATGAAAACCACGATGGTCCGCGCATTGAAGGTCGTTTAGGGCTGAAAGGCGGCAGGAAATAATACATCGCCAGGTGGTGCCTTCCACGGTCGGCACCAACCTCGAGCCTCACCCGCCCTTACGAAGGCGTCGTCGCGTCAATCCCTCCGCGGCCGCCTCGTTTGCCCTTCCAAACCTACCTACTTCATAATCCCGCGCCATACATCGGCACACTCCGCGGACACAGTAAGTCATGGCCATATTTTCCTGGTTTCGTCTAGGCAACCGTTCAGCACCAAAAGACGCGGCAGAAGAATTTCAGCACTTCGCCAACGAGGAAGCGAAGCGCATGCGCGCCTCTGACGAACCCTTCGACGAAGATCTGCATCGGCAAGCCGTCGAGCTGGTCAATCGCCATCTGCAAGCAGTACGCGGGAATCGGAGCGCATGATCATACACTCCCTGAAGGCGGCCAACCTGCTCAAGTACGTCCGCCTCGAGCTGAACGACATCCCAGAAAAGGGACTCATCGCGGTCAGCGGTCCCAATGAATCGGGAAAAACCGCCGTGGTAGAAACCCTGTGTTTCGCACTATTCGGCCGCACCTATGCCCGCGGACCCAACGAACTCGGGAAAATCATTCGCTGGGGCGAAGCCGAAGCCAGCGTCGAAATGTATTTTACGGCCCGAAACGGCAAACGATACGGCATAGCCCGCACACTGCAACAAAACGGCACGCAAGCTGCTGAACTAACCGTTTCCGGAGAAGACAGACCCGAGTGCAGCGGCCCAAACGCCGTAAACCAACGCATCCTCGAGCTTTGTGGTTTCGACTTCGATCAATACCTGGATGCACTCTATCTCGCCCAACGCGAGATCTCCGAACCCCACTCCCAGAGCCACACCATCAAGGCGATCGCAGGTGCCGGAGAGTTGGAAACCGTACTGCTACAACTGCATTCGGATCGCGACACCGAGCAAGCAGCACTTTGCGCCATTGATGCTGAAATTGCCGAATTGCAGCGGCAAATAGAGGCGCTTGGCGACCCACAGGTGGAAACCGAGCAACTACAGGCTCAACATGTCGCACTGGAAAAAGACAGCCTGGAACACCAGAAAAACATCGTCGACATCGATCAACAACTCGAAAAGGTCCTGGCCAGCTGCGAAGCCGTGCAGCAAAGTGGACGCGCCTATACCGAAGCCGGAGTGGAAACCTCCCTGACCGGCTGGCGAGAATTAGGCGTCGAGCTTGCCGACCAGGTTGCCGCTCTCCAAGGCAATTGCTCCGCCATAGCGCCCGACGCAACATCGATAGACTGCAACGAGCCGGACCTGCGCCGCTTCGCCGATGAATTGAACGAACGGCTCCAGGCTTTCGAGCCTGTACGTGAACACATCCAAATGCACCAGGAACAATTGGACGTGCTCCTGGGCAAGAGAGAACCGGGCGATGACGATGAAATCGACGAATTGCCCATTCCAAAGCGTAAAGCGGAACTACGCACGCAACTCGCTCGCGGCCGCAGTGCAAGATTCACCGTTTTCCTGGCCCTATTGGCATTTTTAGGTACTGCCGGAGCCGCACTATCCACATGGTGGTCGCTGGTCCGAGACACAGACTGGCAACCATTCGGCATCGACATTGGCGCTCAACTAGCCACATTCCCCTGGTGGCGCTCAGAGTACGCCGAGCGCCTGCTGCCCGTAGCGGCCGTCTGCGCGGTGTTGGCACTGGTGCTCTTCCCGTTATTTCGAAAACTCGGCACCAGAACGCGGGGCTTTCGGCGCCAAATCCGTAAAATGGACGAGCAGATGCAAGCGAAGGCAGAGTCACGGGTTCTACTGGAACAATTGGACTCTCTGCCCTTCCCGGAAGCCGTTCAGCGCCTGCGCCGCCTGGGCGACGCCCACATCAATCGCGCTTTGCGAAAATTCGTGGACGACCCTGGCGCAGGCATCTCCACCGAAGCGGAACTACGTCGGCACCAAGGGGAATTGCGCGACCTGCTTGAACGTTGCGCCAGCAACACAGCCAAATTGCGGAGCTTGGTCGCCGCACAACGCGGCAAGCTCGAACGACGCATAGAAGAAGCACATGAGGCCGCTGAAAAACTCACATCGATACAGCAAGAGGTAAAGCGGCGAAGCGATCAGGCACAAACACTTCAAGCACAAATCGATGCCAAATCCCAGGGCAAAGCAGGGCATGAACAACAGTCTTTGATCCTGGATGAAGCGATTCGTCTCACCGATGCCACCTGCAAACGAATCTACGGCCGATTCAACCAGCTACTCAGCCAATATACTGCCGAAGTATTACCGAAACTCACCGAAGGCCGGTACGGTCGCATGAAGATAGGTGACGATTTTCGCGTCGGCGTATTTTCGATGGAAAAGAACGATTTCGCTTCCTTGGATGAATTGTCCAGCGGTGCCCAGCGTCAAGTGCTGCTTGCCACGCGACTGGCCATGTCCAAGGCCCTGACCGAAGTGAGTAACCAACAACATCAGTTTCTGATTCTGGATGAACCCTTCGCCTTCTTCGACCGCGAGCGTATCCGCAATACCCTCAAGGCACTCTCGGAGATGGACAAGACACTGAGCCAGATCTGGATCATCTCCCAGGAATTCGAGTTTCGCGGCCAGTTCAAGTGGCGGCTCGAATGCTCTCGGGATTCCAGCGAACTACTCGTCAGCGGGAACGCGGACAATCACTGAGCCCGGTACGCGACATAAAATCCACCCACCCCATCCATAGGACTGTCTTATTGCTGTCACATTTCGTTGCTAAGCTCGGCAACGAAACAAAAAGACAGCAAGAGGAGAAAATACGATGGCAGACGAATACTTGGATCTGTGGCTCGAAGTTCTTGAATCCCGCATGGCGGCCTTTCTCGGCCATCCCAACGACAGAACCCAGGCTGCTCTGGACTTGGCCATCCTGCAGTACCGCCAGGCCGTGGAAGAGCGAGAAATTGATTTACCCCAAAACGCCGTTGCTTGAAACAAGGCCGCTACGGCCTGAGAGGCGCCCCGGATAGTAAGATATCCACCGCCGCAATGACGCCGCACGAATAGTGCCTGTGGTCGCTCCCAGCCGCGCCAGCACCCCCCCCAAGCCCCAGGTTCCCAAAGGCATTAGCCTCCGGGACGACTAACGCCTGCGACACTCCAACCGTAGCGAATTTCCCTGCACCAACGCATTCAACCACCCTCGTTGACCACGGAGCCCCAGTCCGGTATTATCGCGCCTTCAATTTTCCCCGGTAGCTCAGTCGGTAG
>JAGRGI010000162.1 GCA_020445565.1 Chromatiales bacterium | reverse complement strand
GCAATATCTACTCGCGCTTCACCAATCCCACGGTGCGGACCTTCGAGCAGCGTCTGGCAGCCCTGGAGGGTGCGGCGGCCTGCGTGGCCACCGCCTCCGGCATGTCGGCGATTCTCTCCACCTGTCTCGCCCTGTTGCGCTCAGGCGACCATATTGTCGCTTCACGCAGCATTTTCGGTACCACCACGGTAATGTTCAACAACTACCTGGCCAAGTTTGGTGTGTCGACGGAGTTCGTTGAACTGCACGATCTGGCGGCCTGGGAGGCGGCCATACGTCCCGAGACGCGGATGTTGTTCCTGGAGACTCCCTCCAATCCACTTACCACCATTGTCGATATCGCGGCCCTTTCGGCGATTGCCCGGCGCCGCGACTGTCTGCTGGTGGTGGACAACTGTTTTTGCACTCCGGCGTTGCAGCGGCCCTTGGAACTGGGTGCCGATATCGTCATTCACTCCGCCACCAAGTATTTGGATGGGCAGGGGCGTTGCGTGGGGGGCGCGGTAGTGGGAGACGCGGAACGGGTCGGTAAAGAGGTTTTTGGTTTTTTACGTACCGCCGGGCCCACAATGAGTCCGTTCAATGCCTGGGTGTTTCTGAAAGGGCTGGAAACCCTCAGGTTGCGCATGAAGGCCCACAGCGACAATGCCTTGGGATTGGCGCGTTGGTTGCAAACGCACCCGGCCATTGAGCGGGTCTATTATCCGGGGCTGGAATCCCACCCCCAGCACACCATTGCGCGAGAGCAGCAGAGTGGCTTCGGCGGCATCCTGAGTTTTGAGGTGAAAGGTGGCAGGGAAGAAGCCTGGCGAGTGGTGGACGGTACCCGTATGTTATCCATTACCGCCAACCTGGGGGATACCAAGACTACCATCACCCATCCCGCCACCACCACCCACGGCCGGTTGACCGATGAGCAGCGGGCGCAGGCCGGCATCGGGCAAAATCTGCTGCGCGTTGCCGTGGGGCTGGAAGAGCTGGACGACATCCAGGCCGATCTGGCCCGGGGCTTGTCCGCCTGAAGAGCGTACCCTTATGCCTCCAGGCTCGCCGCAGAGGTCTCGCAGCGACTGAAAACGGCGCTCAGGCGGCACAGCTCGATCAGCTGCGCGACCGACGGGGTGACGTTGCAGAGCGACACCGCCAGACCCGCGCTGCGGGCTCTGGCGCAGGCAGCAACGACGGTACTCAGGCCGGCGGAATCCATGTAATCCACCGCCGAGAGGTCCAGCGTTACGGCGCCCTTGGTCAATTTCGCCAGTCCGGTCAGTTGATCCGCTACCAGGGCCGCGCTGTCGGCGGACCACTCCCCGCTCAATCGGATCACTGGTGCACGTTCTTTCTTGGCATACATGGTGACTCCTTTTCCGGTTCTCGGATCAGTTTTGCTGGTTCCGATAGTTATCAAGCAAAAATCCCGCCAATTTTAGAAAATGCTCATATGGCTATGATATTCAATATATAATCTGGCTTTTGCCAAGCGTCGGACACTATCGGATTAGGTCGATAGTGTCTCTTACGCCCGACGCTAAACCACAGATGCAGGGAAAAAGAGACAGGGATGTTGGTGTTTTGCGTTTATGCTGGGTCAGCCGTACGATCAATCGGCGATCAGAACGCCGAAGTAAGGATCGAGGGCGGTCTTCAGGTCGGCGATACTGAAAGCGCCCACGCTGGAACCCTGGGTCCAGCCACGGCACACAATCCGCCGCAGGGGGAGGTCCGCCGGGCTGGGGTCTACCTCAAAACGGTCTTCCCTAAGCATCTGGTCGGGCGATTGGTACTGTTCGGTTTTACTCACCGCCCGTACCGTAAGGCTGCCGGCGGAGACTTCCCTGGCCTGGGCTGCCGGTTTTTCCAGTTCCATCTCGCAGGAATAGGCCAGAGAATCGATCTCGCGCTGCCGAACCTGCCGTCCGGCCTGAAAATAGATTGCCCGGTCATGCGCCGGCAGGCTGATCGGCTGTTCCAGTTCGAAACGGCTGCCCGGCGGTAGTTCGGCGGCAGCACGTTGCTCGCCGGTGTAGCGGGGTGCGAAGTAAAAGGCCAGCAAAAATGCGGCAGCGAAGGCCACGATCATGATGGTTTTAGCCATCGGTTACTCCTGTCTGCCGAATTTACTCGGCCAGATCGACACGGAAATAGGCTCCCAGCGCCTCGCGCAAGCCGGCGATGGTCAGAGGGTCGAAATTGGGTGGATAAGTCGTCGCCCGGCAAAAGAGTTTGTCCAGCTCCGGGTGCTGGGGCGAACGCAGGTAGAAGCGATTCTCCTGGATCACGCTGTCTCGGGCCACCTTGGTTTCGTAGTGGCGATTCTCGGTCAGCGAAAAGGTGCCGGACGCGATCGGGCGATCCCTGTCACTACGCCCAAGCACATTCAATTCACAGGTATACTCCAGCTCATCGCCAGCAGTTGGGCCGACGACGTTGCCAAGCCGAAAATAGACGGCCAGTTCTCTCGCGGGAATGACAAATGGCTTGGTGATCTCGAATTGCGAGCCAAGCGGTATCAAGGTGGCTCGACGGTCTTCACCCTGGTAGGGGTTCAAGGCGCAGCTGCTTACGGCGAGGCAAAACAACGCTACAGTCATAGGGTGCATAACGAATCTCCGCAATCACGACGGGACTACCAGTGAGACCGCATCCGGGGCGGCGAGTTTAGTCCGTCCGGAACCCGTTGTGGCCAATCGCACTCTGCTAGATTAGGCAGGAATGGAATCGCCCTCCTGGGCGGTCCATACCGAAACATGCAACCAGGGAATTCCAGCTCATGCTCATTAAAACCCGCCGCTATCCCGAGCCCCAGCCCAGTGAGATCACCGATCGCGAGGTCTATTTGCACAGACGCCGCTTTCTCCAGGGATTGGCGGCCAGCGGAGTTGCCGCCGGTTTGGCGGCCCCCGTGTCGCTGCGGGCCGGCAGCCGTTCCCCCGATGTCACGGAAAGCAAGCTCAGCTCGGAGGACAAGCTGACGCCCAAGGACGACGTCACCAGCTACTGCAACTTCTACGAGTTCGGAACCGGTAAGGACGATCCGGCACGCAACGCCCACACCCTCACCACCAAACCCTGGTCGGTGACCGTGGATGGGGAAGTGGAAAAGCCCGGCACCTATGACCTCGAGGACATTCTCAAGCCGCACACGCCGGAGGAACGCATCTATCGACTGCGTTGTGTGGAAGGCTGGTCCATGGTGATTCCATGGCTGGGCGTCCCCCTGGGCGACCTGATCAAGCGGTTTAAGCCCACCTCCAGGGCCAAATACGTCGCCTTCGAGACCCTCTACCGTCCCAGCGAGATGCCCGGACAGACCCGCGCGATTCTGGATTGGCCCTATGTGGAGGGGCTGCGCATGGATGAGGCCATGAACCCGCTCACTCTGATGGCGGTGGGTCTGTACGGTGAGGCTCTGCCGAATCAGAACGGTGCCCCGCTGCGTCTGGTGGTGCCCTGGAAATATGGTTTCAAGAGCATCAAATCCATCGTCAAGATCCATCTTACCGAAAAGGAACCGCCCACCAGTTGGAATATTGCCGCCCCCAACGAATATGGCTTCTATGCCAACGTGAATCCCAATGTGGATCACCCGCGCTGGTCACAGGCCAAAGAGCGGCGTATTGGGGAGACCGGTCTTCTGTTTTTCACTGAACGCCGCAAGACCGAGATGTTCAACGGCTATGGCGAGCAGGTGGCGGATATGTACCGCGGCATGGATCTGAGCAAATACTTCTGATTGGGTGACGCTTGCGCTGGTTACTGGTTTTCACGGCGGGCCTTTCGCCGTTTCTCTATTTGATCTGGCTGGGCTTCAGCGACGGCCTTGGGGCCAACCCCGTGGAGGCCATCACCCACTACACCGGCGACTGGACCCTGCGCTTTTTGCTGCTGGTACTGGCAATCACCCCGGCACGCTGGATTCTGGGCTGGGTGGAACCCATGCGCTACCGTCGCATGATCGGCCTGTACGCCTTCTTCTATGCCACACTGCACTTGATGACCTACGTGGTGTTGGATCTCAATTTCGACTGGCCCGAACTGGGTGAGGACATCCTCAAACGGCCTTACATGACCGTCGGTTTCACCGCCTGGCTGCTGCTCGTTCCCTTGGCGGTCACCTCCACCCGAAAGATGATGCGGCGCCTGGGCAAGCGTTGGGGCAAGCTGCATCGCCTGGTCTACCTGATCGCCATCCTGGGTGTGTTGCATTTCCTTTGGCTGGTCAAGGCCGATCTGCGCGAGCCCTTGATCTATGCGGGGATTCTGGCCTTTCTGCTGGGTTACCGCGTGTGGCGCTCGTGGAGCGGCAAACAGGCCAAGGTGCCTGCCCGGCCTGGGGCCGCGGTCAGAAAGGCGGGTTGAGCAGGGCGTTCAGCCTCAAGGGGCGGGTGCTGTGTGCGATGGGCTTGAAAGGGGAAGGGCGTGCGCCGGGGAATGATCAACCATCTGGATCTGAGCGTCTCAGACCTGACGCGATCTACCGAATTCTATGCCTCCCTTCTCGGCAGCCTTGGCTATCGCCGCGTCGAAAATGATGCCGACGGCGGACCCAACTGGGTGTTGCGGGCCGAAGGCGTATTGTCGAGCATTGGCCTGCATCCTGCCTCCGAATCAACGCGCCACACCGGCCAGTCGCCCGGATTGCATCATCTGGCATTCCACGCCGAGAGCCGCGAACAGGTGGACGAGCTGTATTCCCTGCTGCTGGCGTCCGCTATGCGCATACTGGACCCGCCGGCGGAGTACGACTACAGCCCAGGCTATTACGCGGTATTCTTTGCCGATCCCGACGGCATGAAGCTGGAAATGGTTCACGAACCGGTACCCTGGTCGGAGTAAAGGCCGATTCGCGCCGTTGGCGGCACTCCCACGGTGAGCTGCGGCACCGTGGGAGTCACATACAGATTACACCCGCTCGTCCAACCATTTGCCGATGGCGGGAGGAACTTCCTTCTGCGCCCGGCCACTGACGTAGATGCCGATGTGGCCGCCGGGGAAGGCCAGTTCGGTGTAGTCGGAGGTGCCGGCCAGTTCCTTCAATGCCTTGGAGGCGTCGGGTGGTACCAGATGGTCCTGCTGGGCGTAGATGTTGAGGATGGGCATGGACAGATTGCCCAGATCCACCTCCTGACCGCCCAGGTAGCAGCCGCCGTTGAGGAAGGCGTTCTTCTGGTAGAAATCCTTGATGAACTGGCGGAAGGTTTCGCCGGCCTGATCGGGACTGTCGAAGATCCACTTTTCCATGCGCAGAAAGTTCTTCAGCGCGTCCTCGTTGTCCATCATATCAACCAGATTGATGTATTTTTGTCCGGTCAGGCTGAAGGGCTTGAGGGACAGGAAGGTCCAGTTCATCAGCTCACCGGGGATGTTGCCCATGGTGTTGACCAACAGGTCCACATCCATGTGCTGGACCCACTTGCTGAGCAGATTGCCGGGGGTCTGGAAGTCCACCGGGGTGACCATGGTCACCAGATTGCGAACCTTCTCCGGGTGCATGGAGGCGTAACACAGACTGAAGGCGCCGCCCTGGCAGATGCCGAGGACGTTGATGGCGTCCAGGCCGTGCTGTTCGCAGATGAAGTCCACGCAATCGTCGATGTAGCCGTTGATGTAGTCGTCCATGGTCAGGTAACGGTCGGAGCGGTCCGGGTAGCCCCAGTCGATCAGGTAGACATCCTGGCCGGCCTCCAGCAGACCTTTGATGGTGGAGCGGTTCTCCTGAATGTCGGTCATGTAGGGGCGGTTGACCAAGGCATAGACGACCAGGAGTGGCACCGGGCCGGGCTTCACACCTTCGGGCGAGCGATAGCGGTACAGGACCAGCTTGTCCTCGGTGTAGACCGGGTCCTTGGGACTGACCCCGGTCTCGATCTCCTTGGACTTGAGCAGATTCTGCATTCCCTCGCCGATCTTTTTGTTGAACTCCAGGACCTCGTTGACGACCTGGTCCGGGCGGATGTCGATTGGCAGCATGTCGGCGGCTCCTGTTTACACGTCGCTCTTGGGGGCAGACTTGGCGGTGGCCTTTTTGGCGGCCTTCTTGCGTGGGACGGCTGGTTTCGGTTCGGCCGATGCGGTTGCGCCGACAGCCTTCTTCAAGGCCGCAACCTCGCGTCGCAGGGCCTTGAGTTCGCGGCGGGCGCTGCCCTGGCGGCACTGCAAGGTATCGATCTCGCGGCGGGTGGGCATGTTCATGGCGCCCAGCATTTCATCCATCAGCGCTCCCATCTGGCATTTGTAGAGCATCAGACTGTTGACCAGGCGGCCGTGGATTTCCGCGTAATCTTCGGTGTTGACGTACTCGCCGTAGACTTCCTCGGAGGCGTCCACCCACAGGTTGTACAGGTCGCGGGTGGAGGAGAGCTTCTTTTCGGCCTCGCCCAAAGCCAGGAGTTTGTCGCGGAAACGGTCGATGGCGTCTTTGCCGATTTTGGCGAAGATGCCGTTGTAGTCCTGCATGGCACGCTGATAGTCCATCCAACGCATAGCCAGGTGCTGGTACTGCTCCTGGCTCTCCCGCGTGTAGCCCAGGCCGGGGGCGGAGAGGGCGCGGCTGACGCCTTCGTGCAAGCGTTTGGATACGTCGTCGAACTCCATCTTGGGCATGTTCTGCCATAGATCGCCGGGTACCGGAGACAGCGATGAGACCGTGCGCTGCCAGTTGTCCAACGGCAGCTCCCAGAAACCCATCATGTTGTGCAGGGCATTGTTGGCGTCGGTGGTGCCGCCGTTGTAGGTTTCCTTCAGCCGGGCGAAAGCCTGATTGAGTTGCTCGTGCCAGTCGATCATGGAGCCGCTGGCGTCACTGAGGTGCTTTAGGCCGTCAGTGAGCTCGTGGCCAAGCTGGAAGAACTGTTTGCCTTGTTCGATCATCTTACCCAGGAAGTCGCGCGCGTAATCGGGCGCGGCACCGGAGACGGTGTTCCACCAATGGTCCATGGCGGCCATCATGGGGTTATGCGCCGGGTCCGTGGCATCCTGGCCGGCGGCTTTGCGACTCATCTCGGCAAGAGAGTCCCAGTATTGCTTTTGGATCTGCATCCACTGATCGTTCCAGAACGGAAAGGATTGTTCGCTCATGGTGGTGTCTCTCGCCCGGGTGGAATCTGGAATGTAATTGTATAGCCCGTGATTCGGGGCTTGTCCCCCGATGAAATTTACTCTAGCATAGCGTTTTGTGCACTGCAACAAAGTCCAGGCCGATCAACTGCGGCCCGTCAAGAACAGAAAAATCGACACGGTCGAGGAGGGTGAACCCAAATGAATGACAATGTAGTGATAGTTGCCGCTGCGCGTACCCCGGTGGGTAGTTTCGGCGGTACGCTGGCTGGCGTGCGCGCCACCGATCTCGGTGCGGCGGTAATCAAGTCCCTGCTGGATCGCGCGGGTCTGAAGCCCGAGCAGATCGATGAGGTGATTCTGGGTCAGGTGCTGGCGGCGGGTGAAGGCCAGAACCCGGCCCGTCAGGCGGCTATCGCGGCTGGATTACCGGTGGAAGTGCCGGCCATGACCATCAACAAGGTCTGCGGCAGCGGCCTCAAGGCGGTGAGCCTGGCGGCCCAGGCGATCCGCTGTGGCGATGCGGACATCATCATCGCCGGCGGTCAGGAGAACATGAGCGCCTCGGCCCACGTGCTGCCCAATTCCCGCAACGGTCAGCGCATGGGCGACTGGAAGATGCTGGATACCATGATCGTTGACGGTCTTTCCGATGCCTTCCAGAAGATCCACATGGGCATCACCGCCGAGAACATCGCCAAACAGTTCGACATCAGCCGCGAGGAGCAGGACCGCTTCGCCGCGGCCTCCCAGCAAAAGACCGAGGCGGCGCAGAGTAGTCATGGCTTCAAGGACGAGATCGTGCCCATCACCATCCCGCAGCGCAGGGGCGATCCGGTCGTGTTCGACCGGGACGAGTTCCCCCGTGCCGGCACCACTGCCGAGGGTCTGGGCAAACTGCGTCCGGCGTTCGATAAGGAGGGAACGGTGACCGCCGGCAATGCCTCCGGCATCAATGACGGCGCGGCGGCAGTGGTGGTGATGTCCGAGAGTCGTGCCAAGGCCCTGGGCCTGACGCCCCTGGCAACGATCAAGGCGTATGCCAGCGCGGGCGTAGACCCGAGCATCATGGGCACCGGTCCGATTCCAGCCACTCGGAAATGTCTGGAAAAGGCCGGCTGGAGCACGGACGACCTGGACACCATCGAATCCAATGAGGCCTTTGCGGCGCAAGCTATCTGCGTGAACCGCAACTTGGGTTGGGATACCAATAAGGTCAATCGCAACGGCGGCGCCATCTCCCTCGGCCACCCCATCGGCGCATCCGGCGCCAGGGTATTGGTCACCTTGCTATACGAGATGCAGCGCTCAGGCACCCATCGAGGTCTGGCGACCCTGTGTATCGGCGGTGGTCAGGGCGTGGCGATGGCGGTAGAACGCTGAGGATTGGTCGCGGTTCGCCAAAATCAAGTATCCTTGGGATAGGGTTTTGGTTCTCTGCCCGGTCGTGCCCGGCCGGGCGGGGTTCCCCACAACGGGAATGGTGACTGTGGCTGAACCGCGACTGATCAAGAAATACCCCAACCGGCGCCTCTACGACACCGAGGTGAGCCGCTATATCACCCTTTCGGACATCCGTGAACTGGTGATGAAGGCGGTACCGTTCAAGGTGGTGGATGCCCATTCAAACGAGGACATCACCCGCGGGATCCTGTTGCAGATCATCATCGAGCAGGAGTCCGGCGGCGAACCCCTGTTTTCCACCGAGGTGCTGTCGCAGATGATCCGCTTCTACGGCGATACGGTGCAAAATGTCTTTACATCGTACCTGGAGAAGAGTCTGGATTTCTTCGGCAAGCAACAGGAGCAGTTCGAGCGTCAGATGCGCGATGCCATGCACACCAATCCGGTGGATGCCCTCAACGAGATGACGCAGCGCAATCTGGCGGCGTGGAAAGATCTACAGGACAGTTTTTTCAAGGCCAGTGGGTTTGGCGGCAAGGCCGATACCCAGTCCAAGAAGGATTGAGGCCGTATTACAGCTTTGTATCCTCATCTTCGTCCCGCGGCCGGCGGACGGCGTGCAGCAAGTCGACTGCGCCGAAGTAGATTCCGGCAAACAGTCCATACAACTCGTCGAACAAGGTCATCAAATAACTGCTGATCATATCGGTGCGGCTCCATATAATCCGGCTGCGGATACCCTCCATCGTTTTCCCTGGCCCCCTGCATGTCTGTCGCGCAATCAGCATTCTCTGATGTGCCTTGGGCCGGTGGCGATCAAACCCCTCTGAAGCAAGTTACGTTTCATCCGTGTTTTTGGATGAGCCTCAATGGATGCATTTGATCCGGGGTGTGTCGCGGCCTTTCCCGATGTGGGCCTGTTCATACGCCCTGCCATCGGGCAAAATCACGTTTTACTTAACTAGCAGCAAAGATAGGACCCCATGCGACTTCGCCGACCGGAAATGATCCTTATCGACGTAGACGGCACGCTGGTGGACAGTGTCCCCGATCTGGCCTTCTGCGTGGATGAAATGATGAAAGCGCTGGATATGCCGGTGCGGGGCGAGGGCCGGGTGCGCCATTGGGTGGGCAACGGTGTGGAGCGACTGGTGCGCAGGGCCCTGATCGATCAACTGGATGGCGAGCCCGATGAAGACCTTTTTCAGCGCGCCTACCCAATCTTCCTGGCGCTGTATGCCGCAAACACTTCGGCCCGCAGCGTACTCTATCCGGGAGTGAGTGAAGGGCTCGATTTCATGGAAAAGGCCGGCTACCGCCTGGGCTGTGTGACCAATAAGGCCGCTCAGTTCACCGAGCCGCTGTTGCAGGACCTGGGTATTCGCGGGCGTTTTCGTATCGTGGTGAGCGGCGATAGCCTGCCGAAGAAGAAGCCCGATCCCTTGCCTTTACTGCACGCCGCGGAGTTCTTCCGGGCCGATCCGAAAAACTGCCTGATGATCGGCGATTCGGTCAGTGACGTAAAAGCTGCCCGGGCGGCTGGTTTCCAGATCGTCTGCATGACCTACGGCTACAATCATGGAATGGATATTCGCGAGGCCGAGCCGGATGCGGTAATCGACTCCATGGCCGAACTCTCCAACCTCCTGGAAGACGCCGCCTGATGTTTTCGGATCATCCTCATCCTTCTCGTTTCGCAGTGTCGCGATGGCGATTCGGCAGTGCCGACATCGACCCAACGCTATCCATCGACACTGTGGAAACGAGAAAATGAACCGAGACACCTTCGAGCGGCTGGCCCGCGAGGGCTACAACCGCATACCTCTGCACCGCGAGGTGCTGGCCGACCTGGACACCCCCCTGTCCACCTACCTGAAGTTGGCCGATGCACCCTATTCCTACCTGTTCGAATCCGTCCACGGGGGCGAGAAATGGGGCCGTTATTCCATCATCGGCCTGCCGGCGCGGGAATACATTGTCGTCCGCGAGCATGACATCCGACGGATCAGAGACGGGCAGGAGGTCGAAAGCCTGCAAAGCGACGACCCGCTTGCCTGGATAGAGACTTTTGCCGCCAGCCGCCATGCCCCGGACCTGCCGGGCCTGCCGCGATTCAGCGGCGGACTGGTGGGTTATTTTGGCTATGACACCATACGTTACGTGGAGTCGCGTCTGGCCAGCTGCCCCAACCCGGACGAATTGGGCACGCCGGATATCCTGCTGATGGTGTCCGACGAGGTGGTGGTGTTCGACAACCTGGCCGGCAAGCTGTTTCTGATCGTGCATGTCGATCCATCCGGTGCGGAGGCCTATGCGGAAGGTCAGGCGCGGCTCGACGCATTGCAGCGTCAATTGGTGGAGGGCCGCCCGCGTTATCACCCCGGCGAGGCGGGTGAAACGGTCAGCGAATCCGATTTCGTGTCTGGTTTCGGCGAGACGCAATTCAAGGCGGCGGTGGCGCGTATTCGCGAATACATCGTCGATGGCGATGCCATGCAGGTGGTGTTGTCGCAACGCATGAGCGTGCCGTTTGGGGCCGAGCCGCTGGATCTGTATCGGGCTTTGCGGGCCTTGAATCCGTCGCCATACATGTTTTTTCTGAATCTGGACGATTTTCATGTGGTGGGTTCGTCGCCCGAGATTCTTGTGCGTCTGGAAGATGGCGAGGTCACGGTACGTCCGATTGCCGGCACCCGGCGCCGTGGTCATACCGAAGAGGAAGACAAAGCCCTGGAGACGGAGTTGCTCGCCGATCCGAAGGAGATCGCCGAGCATCTGATGCTCATCGACCTGGGGCGCAACGACACCGGCCGGGTGGCCGAGATCGGCAGCGTCAAACTCACCGACAAGATGGTCATCGAGCGTTATTCGCACGTCATGCACATCGTTTCCAACGTCACCGGGCAGCTCAAATCGGGGATGTCGGCAATGGACGTGCTGCGTGCGACCTTCCCGGCAGGGACGGTGTCGGGCGCGCCGAAGATTCGCGCGATGGAGATCATCGACGAGCTCGAACCGGTCAAGCGCGGCGTCTACGCAGGTGCGGTCGGGTATCTGTCCTGGAACGGGAATATGGATACCGCGATTGCGATCCGCACGGCGGTGATCAAGGACGGCACGCTTTACATCCAGGCGGGTGCCGGGGTGGTTTACGACTCTCAGCCCGATCTGGAATGGAAAGAGACCATGAACAAGGGTCGTGCAATCTTCCGTGCGGTGACCGCCGCGCAGGCCGGTCTTGGCCGGGTTGGCCAGTGAGGGTATCGCCATGCTGCTGATGATCGATAACT
>JAGRGI010000161.1 GCA_020445565.1 Chromatiales bacterium | reverse complement strand
GTGGCCTTTGCCGAGTCGCGCATCCGCCGAGAGACCATCGCCGCCGAGGATATTCTGCACGATCTGGGCGCCTTCTCCATGATCGCCTCGGACTCCCAGGCCATGGGGCGGGTAGGCGAGGTCATCACCCGTACCTGGCAGACCGCCCACAAGATGAAGGTGCAGCGCGGCCACCTGGCCGGTACCGGCCCTGCCGACAACTTCCGCGCCCGGCGCTACATCGCCAAGTACACCATCAACCCGGCCATCGCCCACGGCATGGCCCATGAGATCGGCTCCATCGCCGTCGGCAAACTGGCGGACCTGGTGCTGTGGAAACCGGCCTTTTTCGGCGCCAAACCCAGCATGATCATCAAGGGCGGCGCCATCGTCGCCGCGCCCATGGGAGACCCCAACGCCTCCATCCCCACGCCCCAGCCAGTGCACTACCGCACCATGTTCGGCGCCCTGGGGCGGGCGCGAGCCGCTACCCGCATGAGCTTCGTCTCGCAGACGGCCTTTCATGCGGATATCGCCGGTCAGCTCGGCTTGAAGTCGCTGATCGGCGTGGTCAAGGACTGCCGCAAGATCGGCAAGGCGGACATGGTGCTCAACGACTACCGGCCCAAAATCGACGTCGACCCGCAGACCTACGAGGTTCGCGCCGACGGTCAGTTGCTCAGCTGCGAGCCCGCCACGGTGTTGCCCATGGCACAACGGTATTTCCTGTTTTAAGATCCGATGCACAAGTTCATTCGCAAACTGGGGGAACAGGTCGAGGCCGGCGCGATCCTTTCCTTGACGCTGGAAGATCGCGTGCGCAGCCGATTGCGCACGACCTTGGACGACGGCAGCGAGGCCGGGCTGTTTCTGGAGCGTGGCACGACCTTGAAACATGGCGACCGGATCGCTACCGAAGACGGCTTCGTGGCTGAGGTGCATGCCGCGCCGGAAACCGTATCCACGGTGAATTGTCCCGATGCCCTGCAACTGGCCAGGGCCGCCTATCACCTGGGCAATCGCCATGTCGCTTTGGAGATCGCCCCGCAGCGCCTTCGCTATCTCCACGATCATGTGTTGGACGACATGATCCGCGGCCTGGGGCTGGCGGTGATCGTCGAGCAGGCGCCCTTCGAGCCGGAGCCCGGCGCCTATGGCGGCCACACCCATGGACACCACCACGACCATTGACGCCCAACGGGCGCGGATGCGGCTGTTGCAATTGGTCAGCCCCAGTCTGCCGGTGGGTGCCTTCGCCTATTCCCAGGGTATCGAGTGGGCCGTGGAGGCAGGTTGGATCTCCGGGGCTGGCGATCTGGAAGACTGGCTCCAGGGTTTGCTGGAGAGCAGCATCGGCCAGTGGGAAGTGCCGATGCTGGCGCGTATGTACAACGCCTGTGAGCGGGGCGATGGGTCCGCGCTGGTTAAGCTCAGTCAGCGGCTGTTGGCAAGCCGCGAAAGCAGAGAACTTCGGCAGGAAGAGATCCAGCGCGGCCGGGCCCTCGCCACCTTACTGGCCGATCTGGGCGTGGAGCGGGCACAGCAATGGCGGGACATTTTATCCAGCAGCCAGATGGCCGGTTTCGCCCTGGCCACGAGTCGCTGGCGTATCCCCCTGGCCGAGGCCGCCGAGGGCTACGTTTGGGCCTGGCTGGAGAATCTGGTATTGGCCGCGGTGAAGATCATTCCCCTGGGTCAGACCGCTGGCCAACGCGTGCTGCTGCATCTGAGCGAAGGCATCCCCGAGGCGGTGTGCACCGCTCTGGCGCTGGCCGACGACGACATCGGCGCCTCGTCGCCGGCCCTGGCCATCGCCAGCAGCCTGCATGAAACCCAGTACACCCGTTTGTTTCGATCCTGATACAACCCCGTTATTACTTCTTCAATCGTCAGAGGTTCAAGCGTGACCAATCCCAGTGGCCCCCTGCGGGTCGGCGTCGGCGGCCCGGTGGGCTCGGGCAAGACCGCTCTCCTGGATGCCCTGTGCAAACGCCTGCGCGACCGCTTCGAGATCGCCGTGGTCACCAACGACATCTACACC
>JAGRGI010000015.1 GCA_020445565.1 Chromatiales bacterium | reverse complement strand
TCCTTCAACCGCAGCGGCGTGAACTACGATGCCGGCGCACGTACCCCCATCGCCGCGCTGCTGGCGGGCATCATTTTGGTGGGCCTGGTGCTGGTGGTAGCACCGCTGACCGCCTATCTCCCCAAGGCCGCCATGGCCGGCCTGCTCTTGCTGGTGGCCTGGGGCCTGTTCGATTTCCATCACTTCGCCAAAATCTTCCAGTCCAGTAAGCAGGAGGGGGTAGTCACCTTCCTGACCTTCTTTGCCACACTCTTGCTGGAACTGGAGTTTGCCATTTTGTTGGGAGTACTGGCCTCCTTGGCGGTCTATCTGCGCCGCACATCCAAGCCGAACATTCAGGTGCGCACTCCCGACCCGGCTCACCCCGGTCGGAAATTCACCACCGACGCCCGCCTGCCTGAGTGCCCACAATTGTCCATGGTGCGAATCGACGGTTCCATCTGGTTCGGCGCGGTGAGCTACATCACCGAGCGTTTGCGCCATCTGACCCAGCGCCGCCCGGAACAAAAGCACCTGCTGTTGCTCACCCAGAGCGTAAACTTTGTGGACGTGGCCGGGGCGGAGTTCCTGGCTGCCGAGGCCCGCAAGCGCAATGCCATGGGCGGGGCCTTGTACCTCTACAAGCTGAAACCCGGCGTCTGCGAGCCCCTCAACCGCGGTGACCACTACCGCGACATCGGCGCCGAGAATACTTTCGACTCCAAGACCGAGGCGATTGCCACCATCGTGGAGAACCTGGATCCGAAGATCTGTGAGACCTGTCAGGCGAGAATCTTCCGAGAGTGTGCCGGCCGCCCCGGCGGCACGAACGGCTGACGACTGGCCGCTTAGGTGCATTCGGCCCAAGCGGCGCCGTTCAGCCAGCAGCGGACCTGCGAGTGGTTTCGGATAAACCGGGGCGTACCGATTGTTGCCAGCGTCAATGAAAGCGTAAAAAGCCGGTCCATCCGATGGTTTAACGTTTGGCCCGATTCTAACGCCAGCAATTGGTTCGGCGCGACGATCATCGCGAGGTACCCGAACTTAGCGGAATTGTCGGGGTCGCTACAGATAGTGCCTGGGCGCTCTTCATCGAAGGGTTGATCGTGGCATTCCTCTTCATGCTTTCGGGCGTTGTCCGAGTGTTTATAACTGTTGGCGCAACACTGACGAGGAAATTCCCATGAACATCAAACTGGTTGTGACAACCATCATTACCCTGCTTTTGGCTACGCAGGCGTGGTCCACGGAAAAGCCCGGGCATGCCACCTATTCCAAGGAAGAGATTCTGCAAGAGGTTGAGGGATTCTTCGGCGAGGGAGCCGAGGGGCTGGCAGACATTGTGGAAAAGGCTTTCAAGGAGCAAGGCCGACCCAACGCCTACATCGCTGGTGACGAAGCGGCCGCTGCCCTGGGTATCGGCGTACGCTACGGGAAGGGCACACTACGCACCGCCAGTGGCGCGAATCAGAAAGTGTATTGGCAGGGCCCGTCTATCGGCTTCGACGCGGGAATCAACGCATCCAAGGTCTTTATGATGATTTATAAGCTACCCGGTACGAGTGCGATTTTTCAGCGCTATCCGGGCGTGGAGGGAAGCTTGTACTTCATCGGCGGTGTTGGAATCAATTATTTGCAAGTCGACGATACCGTGGTCGCACCGATCCGTTTTGGCGCTGGCTGGCGGCAAGGTGTCAGCGCCGGATACCTGGACTTTACCCGCGAAGCCAGTATCAACCCCTTCTGATACCACACAGAGAAATCACGCGGCCGGTGTAACCGTCACAAAAGCATGTTCAAAACAACGGGCTACAAAGCCCGTTGTCTGTCGATCTGAGCAACCGCATCCGGGCATTGAGCCGGAATACCGACTGTTGCCTCAGACGAAATCATCCGCTGGCCGTAACTATCGGCAAAATCTCGGTGCCACGCGGCCCAGCACCACTTCCCTGGGCAGGTTGTCGATCGAGACGCAGTCCCCGACGAAAATGTCCGGGTTCTGGGTGATCACCTTCACCGTCTGGCCGTTGTTTTTACGAATGGTGAAGGACTCAGCCGATTCTCCGCTGGTCAGGGCATTCTCGGTGAGCGCACCGATCAACGCACCGGCCAGTCCCAGGGCAACGGTATTTCGACCACCACCACCCGCTGCCAGCGCACCGCCGATACCGCCAATGGCGGCGCCGGTACCGTAGCTCGACTCGACCTGCACCCTGCCCACATCCAAAACCTCCCCGTATTCCACGTAAATCTGTTGATTTACATCAGCACGTTCCACCGAACCACGATTGTTGATGTTGCCTGCACAGCCGGCGAGGGCAAGGCTTGCGCTGAGGCCGAACGCGGCCAGCTTGACGAAAGAGAAGGTTTTCATTGAGGGAAACTCCGGAAATCACAATAAGTTGGCCGCACTGACGAACTACCGCCAGCGCCTTGACGCCATCAAAGTTCAAGACTTGCCGATTAGACCGCGCTCAGAGCAAAAATACTGTGGCCAGGCCAAGAAAAGAGAGAAATCCCACCACGTCCGTGACCGTCGTCAACACCATACCGCCGGCCAGGGCAGGATCGATGCCCGTCCTGTCCAGCAGCACCGGGATGCTGGCCCCTGCCAGGGCCGCCGCCGCAAGATTGATGATGATGGCAACACCGATGATCGCCCCCAAGCCCCAATCGTTGAACCACCAGATCGCGACAGCGGCCACCACCAAGGCCCAGATGAGCCCGTTCAACGAACCGATGGCCAACTCCTTCCACAACAGAGTGAACAGGTTTGAGGAGCCCACTTGGTTGAGCGCGATGGCGCGGGTCACCAGGGTGAGGGTCTGGGTGCCGGCGATACCTCCCATGCTGGCGACGATAGGCATCAACACCGCCAGGGCGACCAGTTGCGCGATAGTTCCCTGAAACAGGTCGATGACGTAGGCGGCCAAAAACGCCGTCAGCAGGTTGATACCCAGCCAGATTGCACGGCGGCGCGTACTGGTCCAGACCGGCGCGAACATGTCAGCCTCTTCGTCCAGACCTGCGGCGTTCATGACGGTGCGATCGGCCTCGTCGCGGATCACGTCCAATACGTCGTCGACGGTGACACGGCCCACCAGTTTGCCGTCGCGATTGACCACCGCCGTTGAGACCAGGTCCAGGTCCTCAAAGTGCCGCGCTACCTGACTGGATGGCAACAGGGCATCCAGGGCGGGGGCCTGGCGGTCCATGATCTCGCTCACCGTGCGATCCGGGTCGTTGGACACCAGTTCCGCCAGGGAGAGAACCCCCAGGTAGCGGTTGTGTACGTCCACCACCATGAGGTTGTCCGTGAGTTCGGGAAGCTGTCCCTGATGTTTTCGAATGCGGCGCAGATAGCGGATCGCCACTTTCAGGGTCACGTCGCTGCGCACGGCTACCGTATCGGTATTCATCATGCCGCCGGCGGTGTCCTCGGGGTAGGACAACACCGAGTCGAACCGTTCGCGGCGCTGATCGTCCATGGCCCGAATCACAGCCTTGACCACATTGGCGGGCAAGTCGCCGTGAATGTCCGCCAGTTCGTCCAGGTCCAGACGCCGAACGGCAAGCACCAGTTCGGCGGGGCGGGCTTCCTCGATCAACTGAATGCGCACGGCATCGTTGACCGCCAGCAGCACATCGCCCTTTTTGTGCAGGTCAATGCGCTTCCAGACGGCACCGCGCTTGCTCGGCGGCAAGGCCTCCAGCAGACGCGCGATCTCCGCCGGCGATACCGGCACCAGCAGGGCGCGAACCTGCTTGTGCGCACCCGCTTCCAGCGCTTCATCCAGTGCGCTGAGAAGATCGAGTGCTACTTCGGTTTGCGGCTCGTCCGCCATGGGATGGATTCCGGTCTGAGTTTGCTTCGCCAGTATAGCGCGTGCGCTGCCCGGCCTGCCCCGACAAGACATTTGTTCACGGGATTTGATAAGGTATCGGCCACTACCTTTCCAACCGTAGGCGGCATTCCTTCCCGTCTCATCCAGATGCCCAGGAACATGATCAAAAAATGTCTGTTTCCCGCTGCCGGCTACGGCACACGTTTTCTGCCCGCCACCAAGGCAATGCCCAAGGAGATCCTGCCCATCCTCAATAAACCGTTGATACAGTACGGTGTCGAGGAGGCCATGGATGCCGGCATGACGGAAATGGCTTTTGTCACCGGACGCGGCAAACGTGCCTTGGAAGACCACTTCGACATCAGCTACGAATTGGAGCACCAGATCAGCGGTTCGTCCAAGGAAGAAGCCCTGGCCGATATCCGGCGCCTGATCGACGAGTGCACCTTTTCCTATACCCGTCAGATCCACATGAAAGGGCTGGGCCATGCCATTCTGACCGGTGAAACCCTGATCGGGCCGGAGGCCTTCGGCGTCATACTCGCCGACGACCTGTGCGTGGGCGACACCAAGGGTGTGATGGCGCAGATGATGGACGTGCACCGGAAGTATGGTTGCAGCGTGGTCGCCATCGAGGAGGTGCCCCACGAGGAGGTCCACAAATACGGTGTCATCACGGCCTCGCCCCTGGCCGAAGACCTGTTCCTGATCTCAGATATGGTGGAGAAACCCAAGCCCGAGGATGCGCCCAGCAACATGGCGATCATCGGCCGATACGTGCTCACACCGGATATTTTCGACATCCTGCGCGAGACGCCGCCGGGGCTGGGGGGCGAAATTCAAATCACCGACGCACTCAAGACCCAGGCCGCCAACGGCATGGTACTGGCCTATCGCTTCAAGGGGCAGCGGTTCGACTGCGGCAGCGTAAAAGGCTTCGTCGAGGCAACCACCCATTTCTACGATTTGATGAAGGACCAGATCTGAGATTCGTTCACGCCTCGTCCGACACGGAACCGCCCCTGGGCTTGCGAAAGTTCCACGGGTGATACAGGGCCCCACCGAGATTGCGGACGCTCCATTCCATTTCGGGGTGAGTCCTGTCCCCATTCAAGCGCGAGCGAATTCCATCTTCCAGCAAACGCCAGGGTGCCAACAGTCGGTTGCGTAGCGAGATCGGTTCACCGGGACCGCTGGACTGCATGATCAGCAGGGTTACATCGTCGTGCTCTTCGGCAAGGTCGTAATCGCTTTCGAGGCGGGCGAGCAGGGCCTCCCCCAGACTCATCGGGTCATCCCAGCTCAACTCGCTGATCAAGCGCAGCAACCCGGCCTCGCGCAGCTGCTGGCCGTGCCTGTCGTCCACTTCGATCAGCGAATCGGTATAGCTGATAATGATGTCGCCCTTATCGAGCACAAATTCCTCACGGTCGTATAGCACTTGCGGCACCACACCCAAGGGAATATTGCTCAAGGTAGTCGAGTTATCGCCGCGTTGAACCAGTCTGGCCCAGCTTCGCTGCTCTGCGCGGTACAGGAAGGGGCGCGGATGGCCGGCGTTGGAGATGCATAGCTCCCCCGTGGGAGCGAAATAGGTGAATACCACGGCGGTGGCAAAGTCGCCGCGCTGAGCCAGGTCGGCGAACTCCGTGTTCATTTCCTTTACCAGACGGCTCTGATCGATGAAATTGACGTATCGGCGCATCAGATCATGCAGCTCGTCCGATACTTCGGCCACCGCATCGCCGTGGCCACAAACATCCGCCACCAGCCAGCGAGTGATTCTCCCGGTGGCACAGGACGACACGAAATGCACATCCCCACCGGCCGCCTCGCCATGGTAGGGGCGGCTGTAGATCCAGCCCGTCAGACCGGGGATTTCTATCTTGGTGTTTTCGGTTCGATTCCCTCCTCTGACCTCCAGACACTGCATTTGGACGTCGGACATCGCCTATTGACCGTGTTTATTGTGGATAACCGAGGTAAACCCCTGACAGATGGTGCCATTCTCGCACAAGCCGGGCGTGCCTACTCGAAACGTTTGTGTGCACAGAATACTAGCGGCACGGCAGCCGATTGGTGAAGAACAACACTAATTGATCGTAGCCGTTTGGCGTGACGGCCGGATAGTCCGTAAAATTGCCTTTTTCGAGCACCACACCGGCCCTTCCCTATGTCCGTTGAATTCAAAGACTATGTAGCCTGCCTCAACGTCGAATCCGCCGAGCACCTACAGGCATTGGAATCATCCTATCAGGACGCCGCCCGCGTGATGTCGCCTCGCGGCCTGCAGAACTACCTCGAAGGCATGCGCGCC
>JAGRGI010000160.1:503-22811 GCA_020445565.1 Chromatiales bacterium | reverse complement strand
ACATGAACGTCAACGAGGTGATCGCCAACCGGGCCGGCGTGGCGCTCGGTGGGGTGAAGGGCTCGGGACGCGTGCATCCCAACGACCACGTGAACAAGGGTCAGTCGTCGAACGACGTGTTCCCGAGCGCGGTGCAGGTCGCGCTGGCGCTGGGGACCGTCCGCGAACTGCTGCCGGAGATGCGTGCGCTCGCCGAGGCGCTGTTCGCGCTGGCGGAGCAGGCCTTCGATGCCGTCAAGACCGGCCGCACCCACCTGATGGACGCCATGCCGGTGACCCTGGGCCAAGAGATGGGGGGATGGGCCACACAGGTTCGGCTCGGTATCGAACGCCTGCAAAGCAGCCTGCCCCGCATTCAAGCGCTGACACTGGGCGGAACGGCAGTAGGCACCGGCATCAATGCCCATCCGGAATTCGGCTCACGGGTCGCTACCGTGCTGGCGCAAACCACCGGCGTGCCTTTTACCACCAAGGCCGACTATTTTGAGGGACTCAGCAGCCTGGACGCGACAGTCGAGATTTCCGGTCAGCTCAAGGTGATCGCCGTCAGTCTGATGAAAATCGCCAACGATCTGCGCTGGATGAACTCCGGTCCGCTCACCGGGCTGGCCGAGATCGCCCTACCCTCGCTGCAACCCGGAAGCAGCATCATGCCCGGCAAGGTCAATCCGGTGATTCCCGAGGCGGTGGCCATGGTGGCCGCCCAGGTCATCGGCAACGACGCCACCATTACCATCGCCGGACAGTCGGGCAACTTTCAATTGAACGTCATGCTGCCCGTCGCCGCCTACAACCTCCTGCAAAGCATTGCGCTTTTGAGCAATGCCGCAGTGGTGCTCGCGGACAAGGCCATTGCCGGATTCAGCGTCAACGTGGAGCGCATGGAAGCGCAACTGGGCCGCAACCCGATCCTGGTGACCGCCCTCAATCCGGTGATCGGTTACGAGAAGGGCGCTGCCACAGCAAAAAAGGCTTACGCGGAGGGTCGTTTGATCAAGGAGGTCGCCCGTGAGATGACCGGCTTGCCTGATGAGGAGCTGGATCGACTGCTGGACCCGGTTCAATTAACCCGCGGTGGCATCCACAAGTAACGGTCATGAAGCGTTTGGCCGTTATCATCGGCCTGGCGCTGGTCGGATTGATGCTGGTGTCGCTCGCCAGAACCTGGTCCGTTCGGCCACAGCAGCCCTCAGTCATCGACGGATCGGGCACACGCTTCGATCCTGCCAAGGTCGCCACTCACTTGGCCGGCACGTTGCGCTTCGCAACGGTTTCGGCCAAGACCGCCGAACGGCTTCCCTTTGAGGAACTTCGGCAATACCTGCGCCAGAACTACCCACAGATCCACAGCCATTCCAGCGAATACACCGTCGGCCAGGCATCCATACTCGAGTGGCAGGGCAGCACCCCCACACTGAACCCGGTGTTGTTTTATTTTCATTCGGACGTGGTACCGGCCTCGGACGGCGATTGGTCGCATCCCCCCTTCAGCGGCACGATCGATAAGGACTACGTCTGGGGCCGCGGGGCACTTGACGACAAAGGCGGGCTGATCGCCTTCCTGGAGGCCGCCGAGCGACTCGCCGGCGAGGGTTACCAGCCACGCCGCAGTATTTTCCTGGTTGTGGGTGAGGACGAGGAACTGGGCGGCAGGCAAGGCGCCGCCCGCGTGGCGGCACAGTTACGCCAACGCCGGGTTCATCTGGCGGCGCTGTTCGATGAGGGTGGGTTCATCACAGAAGGGCTCATCGACGGTGTCGAGAAGCCGGTGGCATTGGTCGGCATCGCGGAAAAGGGCTACCTGACGCTCCAGTTGCGAGTGGAGACCGCTGGAGGCCATTCCTCACTGCCCCCTTTGGAAACCGCCCCAGGCATACTTTCCGCCGCCATCCTGAAGGTGCAGAATTGCCAATTGGCCGGTGGATTCCACGGTCCCGCCGAATCCATGCTGCGGACACTCGCGCCACACATGTCTTTTCCGGTTCGCCTGGGAGTCGCAAATGCCTGGCTCACCCTCCCCTTTCTGGAGCGGGGAATCCGCTCGGTCGCGACCACCAGGGCACTGTTTTTCACCACCGCCGCGCCAACGGTGCTGCGCGCCGGCGAGCGAGACAATGTTCTGGCTGCAAATGCCGAAGCGCTGGTAAATCTGCGCCTGATTCCCGGTGACAACCCGCAAGGGGCAAGCCGACGAATCGAAGAGTGCATAGCCGACCGGCGCGTGAAGGTGAGCAACCATTCTGGCAATACCACTATTGGCCCGTCGCCAATCAGTCCAATGGACTCATTGGCCTACCGAACCTTGGCTGGAACCATAGCCGCCAACTACCCCGACACCCTGATTTCACCCTGGGTCACCGTGGGGGCAACCGATTCGCGCCACTTTGCGGACCTCACCGACGCGATACTGCGATTCCTGCCATTGCGGCTTTCCAAACCCGACCTCGCCCGCATCCATGGTCACAATGAACGGGTGGCGGTTACGGACCTTGCCGATGCCGCAACCTTCTACTATCGATTGATCCAAAATCTCAATCTTTGAGCGGGCCGGCGAAGTCCGTCATACCCGGACAGAACCCCTGATCCACGACCAGCCCGTACCAATATTGCGCTTCCGCGTAGTCGCGACGCACACCGATACCGAGTTCGTGCAGAAGCCCAAGCTCATACTGTGCATCCACCTGGCCTTGCTCCGCGGCCGCCCGTAGCCAGTGAACCGACTGTTTCGGATCTTTTTGAACCCCCAGCCCGCGGCTGTAGGCATAGCTCAAGAAACGCTGCGATTCTGCATCACCAGCCTGAGCCCTGGCGAGCCAGATGCTCGTTGCCTTTTCATGCTGACCGGACCGCCAGGCCGCCACTCCCGTATTTTCGCAGGCGCCGGCCTGGGCCGGTACTGCCGATCCCCAATAGAGCAGTACACCGAACACCCACGAGAGCGGCCGGCAATATCCGGCGGGTTGTTGGGAAGTATCGTTTGTTCTGGTATAAGTACGGGCACAGGCGAAGGTTTGCATGTATTGGTCTCCCATCGATGACATTAGCCGCGGTACGCGTGTAGACCACTTGATTCCTGCAACAGTCCCAGGCTACCCGGTTCTTGTGTGAATGAACTCCTCCGATCAGTCCAGCGCTCCGAACACTACCGAGTCTCCCTCCCAGAGTATGACTGAGAATTCCGCTAAAGAGCTGGAGACTGGTGGCCTGGTGGGCAGAATAGAGCAGTTGGAGAGCGCCAACCGCCGGCTCTCCTCGGAAGTAAGGACGCTTTCCGACGTTCAACTGGCGTTAGTCAGCGCCTTGCTGGAGTCACCACTTTCGGAACAATGTCCGCTGCAAGACAAACTCAACCAGTTGTTGGACGACTATGGGCAGGAGCGCGAGCAGAACTTCGCCGATCGGGTGGATTCGGTATTGCGCGGCCATGTTCGGCCCAAGAGCCGCACACTTTCCGCTTCCGAATCGCTCGAGGTGGATGCCGAGAGTTTTCCGTCACGAACACCCGATGAAATCTCCGGATTCGTAGACCCGGAACCGCCGCTACCACCCCTGCAACCCCTGCCCCATTCCCGCAAGTCCACTTCGGGCACCAGTGCGCTGCGCTATACCCTCAACGAGGGCATGGACGAGCCGACGTCCCTTGCCCGACCGGTCCGTCGCAGCCACAGCGGCAGCAGCGAGGAAACCGGGCATTCCCGGCGCAGGAAACGTAAGCGCCGTCAATCGAAGGGGCAAGCCGTATTGGTTACCGCCGTATTGGCAGGCACCGTGCTTTTGAGCGTGCCGGCTTATTTCCTATTAACCAACAATTCATCGCAGCTCGGTCCAACCGCCTCCGGAACCAAGCGCACAGCAAACAGCAACTCGACGCCCAGCGGTGAACTGGAGCAATCGCTGCGGTTACAGTTCATGCGCTTTGCCACCCCGGAATATGGCTTGAAATCGCTTGAGTTCGACAATGCCGGGAAAATGATCGTCGAACTGAACGACACCGCCTATCTGGATAAGGAAGCGGTCGGGCGCCTCGCCGAGGAACTGGCCATTGCCTACAAAAACTACACCGGTGTTTCCAAACCCGTCGAGGTAGAGGTTCGACGGGGCATATCGGTATTCCTTTCCCGGACCCGTTAACGACGAAAAACGTTAAACCCCTGTTTATAACAGAGGCTCTTTGCAACGCTGTCCACATGCCGTCATAAGAATCGGTGGGAGGGGCATTTTGCGAAGGGAGGAACGGCTTTCCATGCTCCCGAACAATTGCTGAGGGACATCAAAACGGACACCGAAATGTTCACCTGGGAGCCTGTCGGAGTACTAGAATCCGCGCCTGCTCAAGTCTTCGACCAGCGCAACCGCGGAGGAGTGCGAAGCGAATTCCTTGCCGATACGCAAGATTTTCTCCAACTCCTGCTTCGCCTCTGAGTAAAGCCCGTTTTTATACAAGCCCACGGCGAAATGGTACCGAATTTCGAGCCGATTCGGTGCATCTGTGGCTGCCTCACGAAGCAGATCCAGGCCCTCGGCAGACTTGCCCAGCTGAATCATCGCCCAGCCGTAGGTATCCAACACCTCCGGATTGCCAGGGTTTATTTCGTAGGCTTTGGCGCCGTATGTCAGGGCACGGGAATCACCAAGATAGGTGTACAGCCAAGCCAGATTGTTGATTACCGTCAGGTCATCCGGGATGAGTTCATCCAGCTTCATCAGATGCGGCAAGGCTTCGGCGTATCGATGATCTTCGAGATAGGCCGAAGTTAACAACTGTCGGGCGGTCACGTCATCGGGTTCGCCCTCGATCCAGTCGGTCAGCGTTTGCAGGGCTTCCTTCTTCTTGCCCAGCAGGCGTAAGACCGTATGCAGCTTTGCCGCGCCTTCAGCATTCGGTGCCTTGGCCATGCCAGACTGCAACCTGTCGACCGCCTCCTCCAAACGCCCCAGTTCGCGCAGCGAATCCGCTTCCAGAATGTAACCCTCCGGGCGCCCCGGCTCCATGGACTGCAACTGACGTCCTATACCCAGGGCCTCCTCCAGACGTCCGGTCTGGCCCGCAATGTTCCCCTTGACCGCCAGGACGGTCCAACTGTTTGGATTGAGTTCCAGGGCTTTATCCAAGGCCGCACGCGCGGTGGCGAAGCGTTTGCCGGCGTATTCCGCCTCGGCGAGCAGACCGTAGGCCTCCGGTGCCTCCGGTGCCAACTCCGTCATGCGGCGAAACACACCGGTGGCCGCCTCCAGATCGCCGCTCTTCATCAGGGTCAATCCCAACGTCTGCGCACTGTCCAGGCTTTCGGGATGCTGTTCGACCAGCTCTCTGGCTACCACAACGGCCTCCAGGTTTTCGCCAATCTCCAGAAGATAATCGATCAATGCCACCCGCGGCGCCACCGCTTTCGGATCTGCAGCCCGCGCCTTTTGCAGGTATACCGCCATAAGTGGTTTCTCGCCCTTTTCTTTGGCGATTCTGGCCAGACCCAGGAATGCGGCCAAATTCTTCGGGTCCTGCCGGGTGATATTCTCGTAACGGGTCTTTGCACTGTCCATTGCCCCTTCCAACATGTCCAGGGAAGCCAGATTCAATTCCGCGGTGTGGAATGCGGGATCCTCCCTCAAAGCATTGGCGAATCGGGTTCTGGCCTCGTCGTGCCGGTCCATCGCCACCAGCACAACACCCTCCATAACCCAGCCCAAGGCTTGGTTTGGCGACTTCTCGCGAAATTCCACCGCTCGGCTCAGAGCGTTGTCATAGTCGCGTGTCTTCATCAGCGCCAGAATGCGCAACAGATCGATGTCCACACTTTCTTCACCGAAGGACACTATGGATTCCAGCCGTTCCACCGCATCGCCGCCACGCCCCGAAGCAATCAGCGCACTGGCCAGTTCCCCCTGAGCGGCCTGATTTGCCGGATCCTGATCCACGGCCCGTTCCAATAACTCGATCCCCCGATCGATATTTTTCTGCCGCAGATAGACGGTTCCCAGCATGGCCAATACCTGCGGATCCTTTTCGCCCCGCTTGACGGAGTCTTCCAGCAAGGCCGCGGCCTCGTCCATCGCGCCTACCTGGAAGTAGGCCGAGGCGAGAATTTTTCTCGGCGCTGCTGCGTCGGGATTTTTATCCAGGTATTTTTTCAAATGGGTGATGGCAGCCTGCGGATTTTCCTTGCGAACCAGCAAGGTACCGAGAAGCAGATGGGAAAGTTCGCTGTCCGGATCCAATCTCAGGGCGCGCTCAAGCAATTCCTTGGCTTTGTCGAGGTGCTCGCGTCGCCATTCGATGGTGGCGAGCTGGTACACGCCGACAGACACTTCACCAGAGCGGGTCATTTGTTTTTCAAGTATTTTCTGTGCCTCGTCGAGGCGCTCCGTGGCGATCAGCGTACTTGCCCTGCCGAAGATGGGCAGGGGATTGTCGGGGCGCAACGATTGCGCCTTCTCAAATGCGGCCAGCGCTTCGGCGTAGGCTTTGCGGGTATTGTCGGCATTTCCCTTGAGCAGCCAGGCATCGAAATTGGCCTCATCGATGGCCAGCACGCGCAGTACGTAGCGCAAGGCGCCGTCTGGATTGCCCGCGCCCAACTCCACGGCAGCCAGACCGAGCAGGGCCTTCAGATTGTCCGGCACCAGCCCCAGCGCCCTTTCGAACTCCGCTCTGGCGGCCGCTGGATCACGTTGCTGCAATAAGGCCTGTCCCAGGTAGATCGCGACATCGGACGCGTACTGCGGTTCCCCCCCTGACTCCTCACGCAGCACTTTTACTACCATTTCCGGTCTTTTTTGGAGCAGATTGGCCTCTGCGAACAGGGGTAACCACTTCGGACGCGGCGCGCCGTGAGCCTTGGCTTCCATGATTTCCCTCTCCGCAGCCGGCGCAAACCCTGTATCCAGGAGAATTCTCCCCAAGGCCAACCGGGCTTCGTAGAGGGTGGGATCTTCCTGCACCGCCTTTCGCAGGTGGATCACGGCCGTGGGGTAGTCTTTCTTCTCCAGTGAAGCAAACCCCTTCTCCATGTTTTCCTGGGCATCGGGCGATGCAAACGCTGGCGCTGGGTCCAAAAATAGGAAAAGCAGGGCATTCAACAGAACGGCAAAGCAAACTGCGCCACGCCGACGCCCGATGAATATCCGGCGCCACCCGTACATTGAACCCGATAATGAATCGATGGGACGAAAACTGCTCAAGAAATGCCTCCTGAGTTGCCACTGCTCATTATCGTTAGCCGCATGGCAATGGCGTGTCACAGTAAGTCGCTGAGTCGGCGGCCACAGAAAAACCCTTACAGACTCGAAAGTCAGTGGCCGCCACGTTCGAAAACCTTGAATCGGTTCCCGCTGTCCGGCGACAGCCGTGCAGGCCTCATCGCCTTGCCCTGAACGCGGCTAAGGGAGCTGCGCGAATGGCCTTTTATACGTTTATTTTGTATTTGTTCAGCAAGGTATACAGGGTTGGCCTGGTAATACCAAGCAGTTCCGCGGCCTTTGATACATTATTCTCGGAAAAACTCAGGGCACGAACCACCGCGCGGTGTTCGGCAGCTTCACGCACTTCGCGCAGGTTCAAAGGTTCCTGTTCGGCATCGCCCGAGTCCAGCTCCAAATCTTCTGGGGTCACACGTTTACCTTCGGCCATGATCACCGCACGTTTGACACGATTTTCCATTTCCCGGACGTTTCCGGGCCAAGGATGGTTTTCCAGGGCAGTCAAGGCATCATGAGTGAATCCCCCCAAGACCTTGCCCTGTTCCTGTCCAAAGCGCTGTAGGAAGGAGCGTGCCAATAGCGTGATGTCGCCCTCGCGATCACGCAGCGGCGGCACCAGCACCGTCATCTCACTGATACGGTAATACAGGTCTTCACGGAACCTGCCATCGGCTATGAGTTGTTGCAGATCCCTGTGGGTGGCACACACGATGCGCACGTCGACAGGAATCTCCTTGCGGCCACCGACCCGCTCGATAACCCTTTCCTGTATGAAACGCAGCAGCTTGGCCTGCAAGGACATGGGCAGGTCACCGACCTCATCCAGGAAAAAAGTCCCCTTGTCTGCGTATTCGATCTTTCCCTGAGTCTGTTTGGCAGCGCCGGTGAAGGCGCCTTTCTCATAGCCGAACAGCTCACTCTCCAGTAAGGTTTCCGGAATCGCCGCGCAATTGATTGCCAAAAACCGCTCGTTGGCACGATTACTCAAGCGATGCAGGGCCTTGGCCAGCAATTCCTTGCCCGTTCCGCTCTCGCCCAGAATCAGTGTCGTCACATCGGTGGGGGCGACACGCTCCACTGTGCGGCACACCTTCAACATCGCAGATCCCGTGGCTATGATCCCTCGCAGCGGAGACGACTCCTTCTCCTGCATGAGCTGCATTTTTTCCTGCTCCAGCTCTTGCAGCTTGAAGGCCCTCTGTACCACCATGTTGAGAAGCTCGGGATCAATGGGTTTCTGGTAGTAGTCGTAGGCCCCCATGCCGACGGCTTCCACCGCGTGCGCCCGGTCATCGTTACCCGTGACAACGATCACCTTGGTCCCTGGTTGCAGGCGCAGTATTGCTTCCAGGGTCGCCAGACCTTCACTGGCGCCTCCGGGGTCCGGGGGCAAGCCGAGATCCAGCGTCACTACCGGCGGCTCGTAACGGCGCAGTTGTGCCAGCGCCGACTCGCGATCACCGGCCACCACCACGTCCAAGTCATCGAAACTCCAGCGCAACTGGCTTTGCAGGCCGGGATCGTCTTCAACTACCAACAAGGTCTTGTTCGAATCGCTCAACGTAAACTCTCCTACTCGCTCTGTGCGTCCCTGGCCAAAGGAATAGTAATCTTGAAGTGTGTTCCTCGGCGTGGTTTGCTCGTCACTTGAATGCTTCCGCCCAGAGAGCGAACGTACTCGCGAGCTTCATAAACACCGATGCCCATGCCTGTCAAACCCTTGGTGGAATCGAAGGGTCGGAACAGGCGGTCACGAATAAACGTTTCATCCATCCCCGCCCCGGTATCGATTATCTCTATCAGCGCCGTGTCGGTGCCCCCCGTCAACTTCACTTCCACAGAACCGTCTTTCGGCGTGGCTTCCTGGGCATTGTCGATCAGGTGCCCGAGCACCGCACCCAGGCGCTCGCCATTGGCATGCACCGCAACCGGCTGGCCAACCTCCACAAACACCGGAGCCGGCTCCCGCCGGGTGCGATCGTCAACCACGGCACGGAGAATCCCTGCCAGCTCCACTGGCGAGCCCGCCATCTCCTCGCGCGACGAGCGCAGGTGCTGCATCAGGTTGTTCATCCGCTCCACGGAATGGCTGATGGTGCGAATGGCGTCATCCACGAAGGCAGGATTGCCCCGGTGGCGCTCGGCATTACGTACCACCAGTGACAGCTGCGCAATCAGGTTCTTCAGATCGTGTACGACAAAGGCTGAGAACCGGTTGAATGCCTCGAACTGGCGTGCATCCGCCAAGGCCTGCGCGGCCTCGTGCTGAGCCAGATAGGCGGCACCCTGGCGGGCCGCCAGCTTGACCAGATCCATGTCTTCCCAAATCAGCTTAATGTTGGCCTTGGGCTTCATCAGGAGCACCACCCCACGCAGGCGCTGGCCGTAGATCAGCGGCACCACCAACCAGGCCTGGGGTATGGCGAAGAGCCATTCCGGGACATGCAGATCGCCGTAAAACTCCTGCTCGTCATCGTATTCGTCCAGCTTCATGACCCACTCTTCCGTCTCCAGGAAGTGTAGCAGGGGAGCCTGGGCGTCCAGGCTACCGCCATCGAATTCCCCAATGTTCCAGCGTTGCACCAGATCGAACCGACCGGTGTCGCGGTTCATCCATAGCGCGCCGCCCGGACTTTCGAGAATCTCGGCAATCCCTCGAATCACACGCTGATACATGGGCGAAGTATCGTCGGCACCCGACAAGGTCCGCATCAGACGGGTCCATTCATCGCGGTAGTCATACTTATAGCTGAAGAAGTGCGTGCTCAAGAACACCTTGAGCTTGGCCCTCAGGTGTCCGGAGAACATCAGTACGACTAAAACGAGGCCGGCCCCCACCAGGAAGACCATCTGCAGGACCGTGCCCCATTCGCCGCCATGATAACGCAGGTAGTAGCCCGCAGACGCCATGGCGATCAGATACACCCCCGCCCCCACGAGGGTGGTTGTGTAGAGCAGGAAGCGTCGTGACACAAACACTTCCACGGACCAGTCCGGGTTGCGCTTGGCCGCCACAGCGAGAAAGGGCACCACGATGGCGTTGATGGCGCCGCGCGCAAACCAGATGTCGGCGTCAATGCGATTGAACAAAAGGGCGTCGGCGTAGAGGTAGAAATCGTAGACAAACATGCCGCCGGCACCGAGGCAGAGGAATTTGATTCCCCAGCGCTGATCCGGCCTGGTATTGCGGTACAACTGCTCGACCAACATCAGCATCAGCACCGCCAACAGCACCGAAAGCAAAGTCTGAAGCGTAACCAGGGACTTGAGTGTCAGCCCCAACCGGAGGAGCGTACCGGGAAAATTCGCCACGATGACGAACGTGCTCCCCAGCACGGCCAGCGTCAGAAGCGCCCAGCGAAGCGAAATCTCCTTGCCGGCAGCCGAATGGCGCATGGTGCGCAGCAGGACCATCAGGAACCCAGCCCATGCGACGACACGCAGCAATTCGAGGTCGAGTATCAGCCAGATCGGGAAACGTTTGTCGTCCGCCTGCAGGGCAAGAATGGCTGCCCACGCGGCGGTAACCGCACTGGCAACGGCCAAAGCGGCGCCCTTGGCGCGTCCTCTCCAAGCCGTCATCAACAATACGGTCAACCCCAGAAAGAACGCGCTCGCCAGCCCGTAACTGAGGAAGCCGATGCTCACAGATTCCGTCATCCGTTCATCATACCGATACTGCACTGCCCCAAAAGATTCTCCCTGTGCGGCCAATCAACGGCAGTAAGGCCGACATGAAGTTCGGCCAGCGCCGGCCCCCGAAGTGAGGAAACGCGGTAACACGGCAGCGCACACGCCTGTGTCGCCCTGCAACGAGGATAACTTGAGCCGAAGGGCCTGGCTTAACGTGAGCCGACCCGCCACAGGATGACTTCGGCGGTTTGGAGCAGGATGATGAAATCGAGGAAGATATTGTGGTTTTTCACGTAGTAAAGGTCATACTCCAACTTCCGCAGGGCATCTTCCACCGACGCGCCATAGGGATAACAGAGCTGGGCCCAGCCGGTGATTCCCGGCTTTACCCGATGCCTTTCCTCATAATAGGGGATCGCCTTGCGAAGCTCTTCGACGAATTCCGGACGCTCCGGGCGCGGCCCGACAAAGCTCATCTCGCCACGCCAGACATTGAAGATCTGCGGCAACTCGTCCAGGCGGGTCGCCCGTATCACCCGACCGACACGGGTAACCCGATCGTCATTCTGCTGTGCCCAGCGAGCGACACCATCCTTTTCTGCATCTACCCGCATACTGCGGAATTTGAGCACCTGGAAGGGCTTGCCATGCTGGCCTACGCGGTATTGCCGGTAGAGTATCGGTGCCTTGATGCCGCTCTCAATCAGGATGGCAATGGCCGTACCCAGCATAAATGGCCACGAAACCGCCAGCAACAGGCTGCTGGCAAACAAATCAAAGCCGCGTTTAGCCGAATCCGTCAGCAAGCCACCGTTGAAGCCGTCGGAGAAGATCATCCAGCTCGGATGCATGGCCTCCAGTTTCAGCATTTGGGCCTCCTTTTCAAAGAACGTCGCCAGATCGACGATCTCCACGCCGCGCATCTTCCAATCCAGAATTTCATGCAGGGGCAGGCCGATACGCCTGTCATCCAGGGCAACGACGATCTCGTCCACATCGTTGCTGGCGACCACGCTGGAAAGCGCCGTACCCTGCCGGATGTACTTGTCTTCGGACAGTACCGACTCTTCCCCCGGGAGCTTAAGGAACCCCACCACGCGGAATCCGTATCGTTTGGGGTCAACGCCCATGTCCGCGATGTGCTTGGCATGTTGCCCCGTGCCGAGAACCAGGATGCGGCGCTTAAGCGCCTCCTGTCCGGCAAGATTCATGAAAAGGAAGCGCGCGATCAATACACCGATCAAGGCGAACAGGACGGCAAACCCAAATGCCCCGCGCCCCAGAAACAGGTCTGGAAAGGAATAAAACACCAGACTCATGACGAGCACGGCCACCAGGAAGCTCGATACGACCCGGACGATGGTTCCCGCGCTGTCGTTTCGGGCCCGGCGTTGATATAGCCCCATGGCCGTCATACTGGAAATCATCACCGCCGCGAACAGCAAGGCGGTGATGGTGAGATCGCCCTTGAACGTTGTCGACTTGTACAGGGAAAAACGGAACTCCTTGCCTGCGTACATGGCGGCAACGCATATCAGCGCCTCTGCCAAAACGAGCAGGATGAAATGCCTGGGGATGTATTGCTTGAATATGCGTATCATGAATTGGGTTTGGAGACCGGCCAAATCGAGGCATCAGCCGGGGAATGTGACCCGCAATATGTCAACGTTTGATGTCGCGCCCAAGGAACGGCCGCCCACAGGTGCCCGCCCACCTCTGATTTTGCTCCCGGCGTTGCGCCACTTGACCGGTGCAACCGCCCGGATCGAACACATGTCCTCGCTTGCCTTGAACGAAAACCGGCTCACTGAGGCGGACCGTGACATCTGCGCCTGCCTCCCCGCAAAGGCCCCCTATTCTCGGATAGGCTCCTGGCCGATGTCGGGCGGGATGGTAACAGAATGCCGACGCCCTGACGACAATCAGGCGCGACTCCGAGCGTCATTGAACAAGCCCGGCCAGTACGGTTTGCAAACCCCGACGGCCAATCCGCTTCGCCATAGCCCTGGAACACTGGGTACGGCGAGGATACGGTGTTATCCTACGCCGCCGTAATCTGATAGCCGTGGGATGTGGGCACTTGGCACACGTGGCCGGGGTCCTTCCGCCGTTCCCCGTCGTTCATCTGCCCGTCCATCGCAGTTCAGTATCCGCTCTGGCGGTACCACCCCGGATACAAAGCAGCTCGCGTTCCGGTCTTATGAATGCGATTGACATTCAGGACAGGCCATGACGTGGCGATAACAGACGGGCCTCCCGCCGGGCCGCGGGCGGGCAAACCGATCAAACCAATTTCACTTACTGAAGGATGTTGGATCTATGCACAGTCTATCTGAGGTAAAACTCGGCATCGTCGGGCTAGGTTATGTCGGTCTGCCGCTGGCGGTAGAGTTTGCATCGAAGTATGACGTGGTGGGATTGGACATCAATCCCGCCCGTATCGCCGAGCTGCGCGCCGGCAAGGACAGCTCTTTGGAGGTCGAGCCAGAGCGCCTGATCGCCGCTACCCGAATGCGCTATACGGCCGATCCGGGCGACCTGGCGGACTGCAACGTCTACGTCGTTACCGTACCCACCCCCATCGACGACTACAAACGTCCGGATCTGACGCCGCTGGAAAAAGCCAGCCAGGCCCTGGGAGGGGTCATCAAGCAGGGCGACGTGGTCATCTTCGAGTCCACGGTTTATCCCGGTGCGACCGAAGAGGTTTGCGTTCCCATCATGGAAAAGGTGTCAGGGTTGCGCTACAACCAGGATTTCTACTGCGGTTACAGCCCGGAGCGGATCAATCCCGGCGATAAAGAGCATAGGGTCACCACCATCAAAAAGGTCACCTCGGGTTCCACACCGGAAGTCGCCGATTTCGTCGACACCCTGTACGCCTCCATCATCGTCGCCGGCACTCACAAGGCCAGCAGCATCCGGGTCGCCGAGGCCGCCAAGGTCATTGAGAATACTCAGCGTGATGTCAACATCGCGTTGATCAACGAACTGGCACTGATCTTCGAGCGGTTGGGAATAGACACCCTGGAGGTCCTGGAGGCCGCCGGCACGAAATGGAACTTCCTGCCGTTTCGACCCGGCTTGGTCGGCGGACACTGTATCGGCGTAGATCCCTATTACCTGACCCACAAGGCCCAGGAGATCGGTTATCTTCCGGAGGTCATCCTGGCCGGCAGACGCATCAACGATGGCATGGGTGCCCATGTTGCCGAGCGGGTGGTGAAGATGATGACCCAGCGGCGGATACATGTGGTCGGCTCCAACGTCCTGATCATGGGCCTGACCTTCAAGGAGAACTGTCCTGACCTGCGTAACACGCGCGTCGTCGATATCATCGCCGAATTGGGTAGCTACCACGCCAACGTGGAAGTCTACGACCCCTGGGTCAATCCGGCGGAGGCCGAACACGAGTATGGGATCACTCCCATACAAACCATCGAAAATGGCCGCTATGACGCCGTCATCCTCGCCGTCGCCCATCGTCAGTTCACCAGCATGGGGGCGCAAGCCATACGGGCCTTGGGCAAGCCGGAACACGTTCTGTTCGACGTGAAGTACGTGCTTCCCGCCGATCAGGTCGACGCCCGCCTCTAACGGAGAATTGCATTCACATGAAGATCTTAGTCACCGGCAGTGCCGGCTTCATCGGTTCCACCCTGTCATTGCGGTTGCTGGAGCGGGGAGATGAAGTCATCGGCATTGACAACCTCAACGACTACTACGACGTCAACCTAAAGAAAGCACGCCTGGCTCGCCATGCGGACCATGGCGGCTATACCGATGTGCGTCTGGATCTCGAAGACCGCGCGGGCGTCGCAGAGGTATTCGCCAAACACAAACCCCATCGGGTGGTAAACCTTGCCGCCCAGGCAGGCGTACGCTATTCCATTGAGAATCCCCTGGCCTACGTAGACACCAATCTCGTCGGTTTTGCGAATATCCTTGAAGGTTGCCGCCACAACGGCGTAGAGCATCTGGTGTACGCCTCCAGCAGTTCGGTCTACGGCTCAAACACCAATATGCCGTTCTCGGTCCACCACAACGTAGACCATCCGGTGAGCCTCTACGCAGCCACCAAAAAGGCCAACGAGCTCATGGCACACACCTACAGCCATCTGTATCGTCTGCCCACCACCGGCTTGCGCTTTTTCACCGTCTATGGTCCCTGGGGCCGGCCGGACATGGCCCTGTTCCTGTTCACACGCAACATCCTGGCGGGCAAGCCTATCGACGTGTTCAACTACGGACACCACAGGCGCGACTTCACCTATATCGACGACATTGTCGAGGGTGTCATTCGCGTGCTGGACCGCATACCCGAGCCCAATCCCGGCTGGAGCGGCGACAATCCGGATTCGGCCACCAGCAATGCCCCTTACTCCCTGTTCAATATCGGCAACAACCAGCCGGTGGAGCTGATGCACTATATCGAGGTACTGGAAGATTGCCTTGGCAAGAAGGCCGAGAAAAATCTGCTGCCACTACAAAACGGCGATGTACCGGACACTTACGCAGATGTCTCGGACCTGGTAAGAGAAGTGGACTACAAGCCGGACACCAGCGTTGAAGACGGTATTCGCCGTTTCGTGGATTGGTACAAGGAGTACTACAGGGTCTGACGAGTCAGATCCACGTAGAGTGTCAGTTCCTGGCCTGGGTGGATGTAAGGTCCCCCCAGGTCGTTCACATTCCATTCGCGAATTTCTGACACGGTCACATTGAATCGCCGCGAGATTCGGTCCAAAGAATCACCCTGCTTAACGGTGTATTGGATCCGCTGCGTGCGTTGCCCTGTCGCCTTGGTCTTCACGACCTGCTTCTTACCCGCGTAGAGCACCAGATCCTGCCCCGGATGGATGAAGTCCCGGGTCGAGAGACCATTCCACGTCGCGAGCCGGCGCAATTTCACCCCGAACCGGCGGGCAATCTCCCACAGGCTGTCGCCGGGTTGCACCGTGTATACGATCTTGCCGCCACTGCCCACGGCCGCCTGTGGCGACAGATTGAGCGCATAGACCGGAAGATCGCCACCGGACAAGGGTATCAACAGATCTTTCCCCTCACGGATGAAATCGCCTTTCAGGGCATTGGCCTTGCGCACGGCGGAAGCCGTGGTGCCATATTGTTTGGCGATTTCCGATAAGGTGTCACCATAGCGCACCTGATGCCGAGCCCAACGCAGGCGACGTTCTTCGGGCAACTCCGCCAGTGCTTGGGCAAACTCCCGCGCCCGGTCCACCGGAACCAGCAAACGATGAGGCCCATCCGGATCAGTGGCCCAGCGCTTGAACGCCGGATTGAGCCGGAACAGATCTTCGATCTCCATACCCAACAGGTTTGACGCCACCACCAGATCGAGCTGGGACCCTACCGGCACCACCTGAAAATAGGGTTCGTCGGGTATTCCCACCAGGGTCACGCCATGGCTTAGGGGATCAGACACGATCTCGGCGGCAGCCAGCAGACGGGGCACATAATCCCTGGTCTCCCTGGGCAACTCGAGATGCCAGAAGTCGGTAGGCTTGCCGGCGGCGCGGTTTCGCCTGCGCGCCTCCAGCACCCGCCCTTCGCCGCTGTTGTAGGCGGCGATAGCCACCAGCCAGTCCTGTTCGAAAAGCGCGTAGAGGCGAGTGAGATAATCAAGGGCCGCGCGGGTAGACTCCATGACGTCACGACGGCCGTCGTACCACCAACTTCTACGCAATCCATATTGGTCGCCGGTACTGGGGATGAACTGCCAGAGGCCGGAAGCCCGCTCGTGGGAATAGGCCCAGGGCTGGTAACCACTCTCGACAATGGGTAGCAGCGCGAGCTCCCCGGGCATGCCGCGCCGCTCGATTTCTTCCACCACGTGGAAAAGGTAAGGGGCGGCGCGCTTTTCTACCCGGCTAAGGTAGTCCGGATGGCGGGTATACCAGACTTTCTCACGCTGTACCGAATTGTGATTGGACGTTGGTAAGGCAAAACGCCGGCGTATCCTCTCCCACAGGTCCTCGGGCGCTCCAAGGGGTTCCGACAAGGAATCGGAAGATTCCTCGCCCGACGTGATGTGGGTGCTTAAATCAACGCCGGCGGCCGTGATCGAAGCTTCGGCTTCGGCTTCGCCATCCACCACTTGCGTTGCGGATGCAGCGGTCTGAGCAACCCGCACATAGCCGTCTGAGAAGATAGAAACAGAGGTCTGAGCCGAGGTTTGATTATTCGGCACGCGCACAGGATCCGCCGCGCATCCACCCAGGATGGGCGCAACGACCACCACCAGCGCTGCTGTAAGTGCCACGACCGAATTGCGCATGAAACCCGCTGTTATTTGTTGGACGCCATCGGTATCGCTTCGGCTTTCGCCACCATTGTCGGGAAGATCGACCCAGTGCCATCCTTCGAACACGGAAAACGCTACTGAATCAATGGTTAGCTGTGCCCGCCGAGCTACCTTGAAGCTCGATATTAGGTCTCGGGAAGGGGCTAGGTCAACCTGACGGCCTCCCTATAACACTGGTAGGATAGACTTTGGCAGGAAAAGCGGGCGAACCCAGGCTGACTCTTTGCATCCAGCACAGCGGGCCACTCGCCCGTTCGCGAGGCGAATCTGTCGTTTGAACATGCGCCATATTCACCAATCGTTGCCCGCATACCGGGGCCACATCCGCCTCAACAGGCCCAGGTAACGGCTTAAAAAATCTTCAATGGCCGCTGAAACCCACACGCACCATAAGCACTGCCACCGCGAGGGACTGCATCACTGGCTGGCCACACCCTTGGGGCGCGAGGTTCGCCGCCAAGAGGGCTTGTTTCTGGAAGAACTCATGAACGAGGTCTTCGGTTATTACCTACTTCAGATCGGCTCCCTGGACTGGGAAAACGAGCCTCTCGCACAGAGCCGAGTCCGCCATAGGGTATTGATCGATCCTGGGCTCGGCAGCGGTCCCGGGTATATTCAGTCCGGCTTCGAAGACCTGCCCGTGGCCACCGACAGTGTCGACGCAGTCCTGCTTCCCCATACGCTGGAGTTCGCCGATCATCCCCACCAACTCTTGCGGGAAGTGGACCGGGTGTTGATTCCAGAGGGAAAGTTGATCGTATTGCTGTTCAATCCCTGGGGCCTGTGGGCTCCCTGGCGCCTGTGGCTCCGACGCAAAGGCGAGCAGCCCTGGTGCGCCAGCGCCATCAGTCCGCTGAGACTGCGCGATTGGTTGAGCCTGATGGGTTTCGAGGTCGAGGCAGGCCGCGGTCTGTTCTTCCGTCCGCCCTTCAAACGCGCAGCACTGCTCAACCGACTGAGCTTCATGGAGGATGTCGGTTCACGTTGGCTGCCGCCGCTGGCCGCCGTATATGCCATCATGGCCTTCAAACGCATCTCCACCCTCACCCCGATCCGGCCTCGATGGACTCCCAGACGCAGCCAACTTGCTGCCGGTCTGGCCGAACCAACCGCGCGAAACCTGCCCCATGTCGAAAACTGATACCGTAGCCATATTCACTGACGGTGCCTGTAAAGGAAATCCCGGCCCTGGCGGCTGGGGCGCGCTGCTACGCTACGGGGAACACGAAAAAAGCCTCTATGGCGGTGAGCGCCAAACCACCAACAATCGAATGGAGCTGATGGCCGCCATTGTCGCCTTGGAATCGCTCACTCGTCCTTGCCAGGTGGATCTCACAACCGATTCACAATATGTGCGGCAAGGCATCACCGAATGGATTCACAACTGGAAACGCCGCGGCTGGAAAACCGCTTCCGGCAGCCCGGTGAAGAACGCCGATCTATGGAAACGCCTGGATGATGCCGTGGCCGCTCACACTGTCCGTTGGCACTGGGTGAGGGGACATACGGGACACCCCGAGAACGAACGTGCCGATCAGCTTGCCAATCAAGGCATTGCAGAGCTCGGCAACAGATAACCCCACAGAGCGCCAGTTGCCCTGGAGAAACCATGCGCCAGATTGTCCTTGACACCGAAACCACCGGCCTGGAACCCGCCCAAGGCCACCGCATCATCGAAATCGGCTGCGTGGAGCTGATCAACCGCCAGCTGACGAACAACAATTTTCACCAGTACCTCAATCCCGATCGGGAAATCGATGCTGGCGCCATCGAGGTGCATGGCATCACCAACGAGTTTCTGGCCGACAAACCCCGTTTCGAAGACGTAGCCACCGATCTGCGGGAGTACCTGCAGGGCGCCGAACTGGTCATTCACAATGCGCCCTTCGATGTTGGCTTCCTGAATCACGAGTTTCGGTTGGCCGACCTTGGGCCGTTGGAAGAAATCGCCACCGTATTGGATACCCTGGAGATGGCCCGAGCCATGCATCCGGGACAAAGGAACAGCCTGGACGCCCTGTGCAAGCGCTACGACATCAGCAACGCCCACCGTACCCTGCACGGCGCGCTGCTGGACTCGGAGATCCTCGCCGACGTTTATCTGGCGATGACGGGCGGACAGGCCACACTGGCCTTGGACGGTAGCGGCGATACACCGACCGGCGGTGAGCAAATCACCCACCGCAAGGTGAGCATCACCGGCCTGCCGGTGGTACCACCGAGTGAGGCCGAGCTGGCCGCGCATCTCCAGCGGCTGGCTGCAATCGACAAGGCCAGCGGCGGTCAATGTGTCTGGCTTGGTTTTGAGTAAACATCCAGGAGCCAGCATGGGAACCAAGAACTACGACGTCATCGTGATCGGCAGCGGCCCAGGCGGGGAAGGCGCGGCCATGAAGGCACGCAAAGAAGGCAAACGGGTGGCAATGGTTGAACGCCATTCCCGTGTTGGCGGCGGATGCACCCATTGGGGCACCATCCCTTCCAAGGCCCTTCGCCATGTCGTGCAACGGCTGAAGGAATTCAATCGCGATGCCAATCTGGGGCATCGTATCCAAATCGATTACCCGGATTTGCTACGCAGCGCGGAATCGGTGATTTTCAGCCAAGTGGAGATGCGTACCGCTGCATTCGAGCGCAACAACGTGGACGTTTTCCACGGGCACGCCGAGTTTCTCGACACCCACACTGTTCGGGTCAGCCTGGCCAGTCACCCTGACATCAAGCTGCACGCAGACAATTTCGTCCTCGCCACCGGTTCACGGCCCTACCACCCCAACGACGTGGATTTCAGCCACAAACGCATTCACGACGCCGACAGCATCCTCAAGCTCACCGATACCCCCCGCTCCATCACCATCTACGGTGCCGGCGTCATCGGTTGCGAATACGCCAGCATATTTCGGGGTTTGGGGGTCAAGGTGAACCTCATCGATACCCGCGACCAACTGCTGTCCTTTCTGGACGACGAGATCATCCATGCGCTGTCCTACCACCTGCGTGACCAGGGCGTCATGATCCGCCATCGGGAAAGCTACACCTCGGTAGAGGGCACTGAATCCCACGTCACCATGCATCTGGCCTCTGGAAAGAAGATCAAAAGCGAAATTCTGCTCTGGGCCAACGGCCGCACCGGCAATTCCGACAGCCTGGGGCTGGAGAACATTGGCCTCGTCCCCAACAACCGCGGTCAATTGGAAGTCAACGAGGACTACCAGACCGACCATCCACACATCTACGCGGTGGGCGATGTCATCGGCTATCCCAGCCTTGCCAGCGCCGCCTACGATCAGGGTCGGTTTGCTGCAACCCACCTGGTTTTTGGCCAATGCGATCATCGCCTGGTGGAAGATATTCCCACCGGCATCTACACCTCGCCGGAAATCAGTTCCGTGGGAAAGACAGAAAAGGAACTCACCGAGGCAAAGATTCCCTACGAAGTCGGGCTCGCGCGCTTCAAGAACCTGGCCAGGGCACAGATCACCGGCAATACGGTGGGATTGCTGAAGATCCTCTTTCACGCCGACACCCTTGAAATTCTGGGCATCCACTGCTTCGGCGATCAGGCTTCCGAGATCATCCACATCGGCCAAGCCATCATGGCGCAGCGCGATGAGGCCAATACCCTGATGTATTTTGTCAACACAACTTTCAACTATCCGACCATGGCAGAAGCATATCGAGTCGCCGCACTGAACGGATTGAACCGGCTGGATGGTGTATAGCCAACGCACCCGTTCGGTGCAAGCGCACCAATCGAACGCGCGTTTACGCACCGATCGCCGAACGCACGGCGGATAATCGGCACCCAATTTCAGGCACACTCTTTGCTTGTCCCGCTCAGATTCACATCGACGGAGGCATAGCCTTGGAAACCTGGATCCAGATCGGCCGAGTAGAAGACATTCCTCGCAAAGGTGCCCGCGTGGTGACCACAGGCGAAGGCAACATCGGCATTTTCCGCACCGCAGACGACGAGATCTTCGCCCTGCGGGATTCCTGTCCCCACAAGGGCGGCCCCCTGTCCCAGGGTATCGTTCATGGTAAGACCGTCTCTTGTCCGCTGCATGATTGGAAGATCCAGCTGGAAAGCGGCGAGGCCGTAGCCCCGGACGAGGGCTGTACCGCCGTCTACCAGGTACGCGTTGAAAAAGGCTCCATCCAGTTGCTGCTGAAGCAGCCCGGCATTGCTATCGCCAGCTGAACCGAGCCACCTCCCCCAGCCAGAGAATCGTCCATGCTAGTAAAGGAAATCATGACCACCGCCGTCCGTTCCGTGGGGCCTGATACGCCCATGCTGGAAATCGGATCTATCATGTGCCTGTACAGGATCAGCGGTCTGCCGGTAATCGACGATGAAGACACGCTGGTCGGTTTTATTGCGGAAAAGGACGTCCTCCACTTTCTGTTTCCCAGCATTGAAGAAGTGATGAGCGGCATGGGGAACGTCGACCCCTCCTCCATGCCTGGCAAATACAAGGAGCTGGCCAATCTCACTGCAAAAGACCTGATGGCAACCAAGGTCATCACTGCCAGCCCGGAAATGCCCCTCTTGAAAGCCACTTCGCTGATGGTCGGCAACCGCTTCCGGAGAATACCTGTCGCGGAAGGCAAGCGACTGGTGGGTATGCTCAGTTTGGGCGATGTGCACAAGGCGATCTTCCATCAGTACGTTTCCACGAAGCACTAAGTACTTGCAAGAGGCACGGTGATGCTGTTCGGACGCGCTCAGAAGAACCCCATCCACATTGCCGACAAAGGCGTGGTGGAATGGAAGTACACCACCTGTGGTTACTGCTCCACCGGCTGCTCCATCGAGGTCGGCATGAACGCCGAAGGCAAGGCGGTGGCCTCCAGGGGTGCCGCCGGGGCCGATGTAAACCGGGGGAAACTCTGCCTCAAGGGCATATTCGAGCACGAACTCTTCGAAGCCGCCGGCCGCGGCGTGGTGCCCTTGATACGCAGCCACCGGCACGACCCTTTTCAGCCCGCCAGTTGGGATCAAGCCCTGGACAAGGTGGCCTCCGAGATCAAACGCATTCAGGCCGAGCATGGCCGGGATGCCTTCGCCATCGTGTCCACCGGGCAGATCATGACAGAAGAATTCTACACCTTGGGCAAACTCGCCCGAGGCGTGATCGGCACCAACAACTACG
>JAGRGI010000160.1:0-447 GCA_020445565.1 Chromatiales bacterium | reverse complement strand
TCGGCTCCGACGGCCCGCCCGGCTGTTACGAGGACTTCGAACACACCGACTGCCTGATCGCTTTCGGGTCCAATCTGCCGGAACAGCACCCGATCATTTTCTGGCGTTTAAAATCAGCCTTGGAAAAGCGGCGTTTCCCAGTGATCGTGGTAGACCCGCGAGTCACTATGCTTGCCCAGATGGCCGATATGCACCTGCCGATAAGACCGGGCACCGACGTGGTTCTGCTCAATGCCCTTGCCCATGTGATCCTGGCCGAAGGTCTGGCAGACATGGACTATATCGAGTCGCACACCAGCGGTTTTGAAGCATTCAGGCATCTCGTGGCCGATTTCGATCCGGTATCGGCATCGCGCATCTGCGGTATCGACGAAGACACCATTCGCAACGTCGCCCGGCTCTATGCCAAGGCCGGCGCCGCCATGAGCATCTGGACCATGGGCATCA
>JAGRGI010000159.1 GCA_020445565.1 Chromatiales bacterium | reverse complement strand
TCACCACCATGATGATGCCCAGATGTACTGGATCGATACCCAACTCCATGGCAATGGGAAACAGGATCGGCGCCATGATCAGCAATATCGCCGAGGGCTCCATAAAATTGCCCGCAGCCAACAGCAAAAGATTCACTACCACCAGAAACAGCCACGTGGACAACCCCCAGTGAACGATGGTCTCGGCGATGACGTGGGGAATGCGTTCGGTGGTAAGCACATGGGCGAACAGCATGGCATTGGCAATGATGAACAGCAGCATGATGCTGACCTTCGCCGCATCCAGTACGGTAGCCCGTACCTCGGGATGAAAGGGCGCACGCAGCATTCCCCAGGAAATCCAAGCCCCGTTACGAAACACGGCACGATACAAGGGCTCATCGGCCCTGAGCCATGGCACACCCTTCAAAGGACCGATGTCACGGTAGCCGAACACGGCGATCAGAAAGGCATACACCGCCGCTACCGCCGCTGCCTCCGTAGGGCTGGCGATACCGCCGTAGATCGAACCTAGCACGATGACGATGAGCATCAGGCCGCCTGAGGCGGAAAAACCGGAACGCAAGAGCGCCTTGAACCCAGGCCAGGGTTGCGCTGGCAAATGCCGCACACGGGCGACGATGTAAATGGCGACCATGAGTATCAGCCCCATCAGCAGTCCCGGCAGGAAACCGGCCATGAACATGCGCGCCGCAGACACCTCGGTAGCCGCCGCGTAGACCAACATGACAATGGAGGGAGGAATCAGAATACCCAGGGTACCGGCGTTGGCGATCACCCCGGCTGCGAAAGATTCCGGGTAACCCGCCTTGACCATACCCGCGATCACGATAGTGCCAATCGCCGCCACCGTCGCTGGCGAAGAGCCGGAAACCGCCGCAAACAACATGCAGGCCATCACCGATGCCATCGCCAGACCGCCACGAATATGCCCGACGCAATCGATGGCAAAGCGAATCAACCGTCTGGCGACACCGCCAGTGGAGAGAAACGCCGACGACAAGATAAAGAACGGAATCGCCAGCAGGGTGTAATGCTCCGACAGGGCCTCGAACAGCTTCAGCGCGATGGAAGCCAACGAATCATCGGAAAACAGCAGTATAGTGACAATGCTGGACAGACCCAACGCCACGGAGATGGGCATGCCCATGAAGATGAATCCGAACAGCATCAGGAACAGGGCCAGTGTGGTCACGCGCTACCCCCCCCGTCCTTCTTCAGTTGATCGGCGATCTGCAGACTCTCCCTGGCCTCATCGTGGCAGTCGAACCCCAACGACGTCCCCTTGTACACGGCCCATAGCAGCTCAAGAAAGCGCACCAGCAACAGAGCAAAACCCACCAGCAAGGGCCCCTGGGCAACCCATTTGGGAACCGGCAGATCGTCCAGTTCGATTCCAATCAGAAACATCTTGGAGAGATAGGTCCAGGAACCCGCCAGGAACAGCCCGCAGTACACCAGACACAACAGCAGCGCAATAGCCGCAATGGCGCGACGCAAAGTGCCGGGCAACAGCTTCACCACGGCGTCGACGCCAATGTGGGCGTGCACACGTATGCCGTAAGCGGCCCCCAGCAACACGAACCAGGCGGAGAGATATAGGGTGAGTTCCTGCGCCCAGGCGATACCCGTGTTGAAGACAAAGCGCATCAGCACTTCGACAAATACCAGCAGCGTCATCGCGACCAGCAGCAGGGAAAGGAATCCCTCCTCCACCGCGTGCAACAGCCGAATCATCGGTTTAACGTTTGTTCGCGGCCACGGCGGCCTCGATATTGTCCTTGCCCACGATCTTTTCGAACTGCATCCAAACCGGCTTCATGGCTTCCACCCACTGCGCGCGCTCATCGTCGGTCAGTTCGATGATGGTGGAACGGCCCGAGTCGGCAATGGCCTTCTTGTCTTCCACAGCCTTGTCCAGGGCCACTTGATTGCCGTAGGCGATGGCCTCATCCAACGCGCCGGCCAAGCCATCGCGCACGTCATCGGGCAGTCCGTTCCAAAACGCCGCCGAACTAACCACCAGATAGTCCAGGACGCCGTGGTTCGATTCGGTGATGTACTCCTGCACCTCGTAGAATTTCTTGGAGTAGATGTTCGACCAGGTATTCTCCTGACCGTCGATAGCCTTGGTCTGCAACAGCGTGAACACCTCCGAGAAGGGTTTTTTCAACGGCACCGCATCCACCGCTTCGAACTGCGCGGCCAACACATCCGAAGTCATGATGCGGAACTTTTTACCATTGGCGTCAGAGGGCACGCGCAAGGGCTGGTTGGCGGACAGTTGTTTCATGCCATTGTGCAGATATCCCAGTCCCACAAGGCCCTTGGAGGAAAGACTGCCCAACAGGGCACGACCCGCCGGTCCACCTTGGAACCGATCCACCGCCTGCATGTCGCGGAACAGAAAAGGCAAATCGAAAAGCTGCAAGGCCGGAGAGTAATTCTCGAACTTCGATAGCGCTGGAGCGGCCAGTTGCACGTCCCCCAACAGCATGGCTTCGAGAACGTTGTTGTCACCGAACAGCTGGGAATTGGGATACACTTCGACCTTGACCCGACCGGCCAAACGCTTTTCGACCAACTCCTTGAAACGAATCGCCATTTTACCCTTCGGCGTGTTTTCGGCGACCACATGGGAGAATTTCAGCAGGATGGGCTTGGCATCCGCCTTGCCCTTGTCGGCAGGGGCGTCCCCACCACCGCAGGCGGTCAGCAGTCCCGCAAACAGCAGACAACAAACTACTCGAACACCCATGACCATACCCCATATTGTTAATAATTGTCGGTCTCTAGCCGTAATCCGCATTGCTTCCGCTAACAGCGTAGTACATTCGCACCTGCGTACCCAATTGCCGCAGGGGGTTCGGCTATGACACCGCTGGGGCATGGGGCCGTTGGCTACCTGCTCGGCGAAAAACGCAGCAGACCTATCGCCTTGGCGCTCCTGGTCGGCGCCGTACTACCCGACGTCGATTTTGCATTTCTGGCTATGGACGGGTTCAACGAATTGCACCGCGGTGTCACCCACAGCCTTGGATTCGCAGTCATCGCTGCGTTGGCCGCGGGTATCGCCGTGCACAACCGGGGTGCCGGATTTGCGGTCGGGTTGGGCGTCCTTTCCCACCTGCTGATCGACTCCGCTCTGGATAGCAACCCAAGCAACGGCATCGGCGTTGCCTGGCTGTGGCCGATCACCGATACCGTGTGGTCCCCCTTCAATCTGCTGTCTGCGGAGCAAAACAATCCGGGCTGGGCCGACCCGCTGACGATGATGAAACATGCGGCACCCGCGTTACTGTACGAGATTCCCCTCTGGTTGCTGGCAACAGCGCTATGGGTTCGGCGCAGACAAAGGGGCATCAGGCAGTACGATCAACGGGCCGATGGCCAGACAATCCGTCGATCGATATAGTCACTAAACTTCAATTGGCTTTTCGTCCGCGTGACAGTGCGGGCAATCCATCCACCCAACGGGGGAACGATAAGATGAAATCGCTGGGTTCGATTCTATTCGCGGCAGGCGTGTTCGTTTCAAACATCGCTGTTGCCGATGACCTGGAGGCCCGCGCAGCCCAAAGCCGCGATGCAACCCAGGCATTGATGAAGGAACTGGTCGGCATTATGGAAGGCGCGGTACAAAAAGGCGGGCCGCTGAATGCCATAGTAACCTGTAACGAACAGGCACTACCCCTGACTCACAAGGTAGCCGAACAACAAGGCATGGACATAGGACGCACCAGTCTCAAGATCCGCAACCCGAAAAACGCCCCCGACGCCTGGGAAACCGCCGTCATGGAGAATTTCGCCAAACGCAAGGCCGCCGGAGAGGACGCCGCCAAGCTGGAGCACTACGAAATAGTCGAAACCGAGGGCGGCAAGGAATTCCGCTACATGAAGGCGATCCCGCTACGCGGCGTCTGTGTGGTCTGCCACGGCCCGGGCATCAAGAAAGACGTGTCGGACAAGCTCTACGGCCTTTACCCGGACGACCAGGCACGCGGTTTTCTGCCGGGCGACATCCGCGGCGCATTCACCATTCGTCAGAAGATGTAGAAGGGCCTCCTTGAGGCAAGGAGCCTGAGCACCGACATCCTATGCCTCACTCACCCCAAGACCGTGCCGCCGGGGATTGGTGGGACCCAATCACAGGGAGGTGACCCAGGCTGTCGGGTCTTTTGCTGGCACCGCCCCGCCTCAAACCGCTACCACATCAGATCGTCAGGCACCTCATAGCCTGCGTAAGGATCATCTTCCGCCGGTGTCTGACTGTCTTCTTCTTTGAACAGGTAGAGCTTCTGCTCCGGGTTCATGCGTTGCACCTTCTCCATGGTTTCCGCGTCAATCAGATAATGGCGTTTGCCCACCGGCGCTATGGCCATGGTGCCCGCCAACAGCGCCTTGTGTTGTTCCGCCGTTACATACAGGCGGCGCACATGGCGTCCCTCGACGAAATTGTGGGGGATTTCGGCCGCCGGGTCGTTGACGGCACTCGACTTGATCATCTCCGCCATGCGCTGCCCCAACTCGGAACGCGCCTTGGCTTCATCGCGTTTGCGATTGAGTTCCTTGTCACGAGCCACTTTCTCCGTATGAGCCTGGGCGGCCCGGGCCTTGGCCGAAGTCGGATCGGGCGCTGCCGTCCTCGCCTTCTTGGACTGCTTCTGGGACTGATGGGCCTTCTTTCGTTGGCTTCCAGCGGCCTTGTCGGCCTTCTCCTTGGTAATCACGCCCGCATTCAGCAGGGCGTCTCGCAAAGAATTGCTCATGGGAAAACGCCCGTCTATTGCAGTTCCATGATGGCATCCATTTCAACCTGCGCTCCCTTTGGCAAGGCAGCTACACCAATGGCAGCCCTCGCCGGATAAGGGGTCTGGAAGTACTGTGCCATCACCTCATTGACCACGGGAAAATGCGTGAGATCGGTGAGAAAGACATTGAGCTTGACAACGTCCGCCAGCGACCCGCCGGCCGCTTCAGCCACGGCCCGAAGGTTGTCGAACACGCGACGTACATGGGCCTCGATAGGACCGTCCACCAAAGCCATGGTCTGCGGTACCAGCGGGATCTGACCGGACAAGTAAACGGTGGTTCCACTGCGCACCGCCTGCGAATAACTGCCTATGGCATCCGGCGCCCGATCGGTGTGTATGGCTTCACGACTCACGAAACTGGTCTCCTGGGTGGAATAACGACGGCTCAGCCGCCTTTGAGAGGTTCGGTCAGGACCGACTTCTGGAAATTCGGATTACAGAGCGAATACCGCGGATTCTGCGCATCACCCTGGCCAAGTGGCCGCGGTCACGCACGGTAAGCAGGAAAATCAAGGTAGAAGTCATACCGTCCTTTTCCTTCATCTGCACGTTCTCTATGTTCGAACCCGCTCCGGATATGGCGGCGGCCACGGTCGCAAGCACGCCACGCTCGTTGGCTACCTCAATGCGGACCTCCGAGGCGAAATCCCCTTCCAGCGGATCGGACCACTGTACCTCGATCCAGTTTTCCGAGCGCTTCAGAAAACCGCTGGCGTTGTGACAGCCCTGGATATGCACAGTCAGGCCCTGCCCGGCGGTAAAACAGCCGATGATCGGATCACCCGGTATGGGCCGACAGCACCTCGCCAGACTCAAGACCATCCCCTCAGTACCCTTGATGATCAGTGGCTTATCGGATATCGGTGCATTCAAGCGCACATTGTCGTCGCCGTCGGGCAACAAGCGCCGCACCACCAGCGGAGCGACCCGGTTGCCCAGACCGATATCCGCCAGCAAATCGTCCAGACTTTCGAGCTTGAACTCATGCAACACGGCGGGAACGCGCAGTGCAGGCAGGCTATCCAGGGTAACGCCGTTATGCGCCAGCTCCTTGTTCAACAGCCGCCGCCCCAACTCAACGGCCTCGGCACGATGAAAGTTCTTGAGGAAGGCACGGATATTGGCTCGCGCCTTGCCGGTAACGACAAAGTTCAACCAGGAGGGGCTGGGACTGGCCCCCGGGGCCGTGATGATCTCCACCGTCTGGCCACTTTGCAATACCGATCGCAGGGGAGCCAGACGACGGTCGACCTTGCCGGCCACACAACTGTTACCGACTCCCGAATGGACGGCATAGGCGAAATCCACCACCGTCGCCCCCTGTGGCAGCTTCATGATGTCGCCGGCGGGGGTAAAAACATAGACCTCGTCGGGAAAGAGGTCTACCTTGACGTGCTCAATGAACTCCACGGAGTTGCCCGCCCCCTTCTGCAACTCCAACAGATTTCGCAGCCACTCGGAGGCGCGGGCCTGGGCATTGGCTCCGATGGAATCGTCGGACTTGTAGACCCAGTGGGCGGCGACGCCGCTCTCGGCGACCTGGTTCATTTCCTCTGTTCGGATCTGCACTTCGATAGGAATGCCATGGGGGCCGAACAGGGTGGTATGCAGGGACTGGTAACCATTGGCCTTGGGGATGGCAATATAGTCCTTGAAGCGACCCGGCACCGGTTTGTAGAGGTTGTGAATCAAACCCAGAGCGCGATAACAGGTATCCACCCGGTCGACCACGATTCGAAAGCCATAGACGTCAAACACGTCCGAAAAGGACAACCGCTTTTCGCGCATCTTGCGGTAGATGCTGTAGAGATGCTTTTCCCTGCCATATAAATCCCCCGGTATGTTTTCCTGGTGCATGCGCCGACGTATAGCCGTCTGAATATTCGCCAGAATCTCCTTGCGATTGCCTCGCGCGCGCCGCATCGCCGTGGCAAGAATCCGATAGCGCTTCGGGTAGGAGTTGGCGAACCCCAGGTCCTCCAGAGCCAAACGGATCTCATTCATGCCCAGGCGCTGGGCAATGGGGACATAGATCTCCAGGGTTTCACGGGCGATACGACGTCGCTTATCCGGACGCATCACGCCCAGGGTCCGCATATTGTGCAAACGGTCCGCCAACTTGATGATGATGACACGGATGTCCCGCGACATCGCCAGCAGCATCTTGCGAAAATTCTCCGCCTGCCGTTCGGCCTGGTTGCGCCCGCCCATGGCTGTCAGTTTGCTGACACCGTCCACCAGATCGGCCACTTCCGCACCGAACAACTCAGCCAGCTGGTCCTTGGAGATGTTGGTGTCTTCTATGACGTCATGCAGAATGGCCGCCATCAGGGTATGGTGATCCAGGCGCATCTCCGCCAGGATACGGGCCACGGCAACGGGATGGAAGATGTAAGGCTCGCCGCTCATCCGGTGCTGGCCGTCGTGAGCCTCGGCACCGAACAGATAAGCGCGATAGATTTCCTGTATCTGGCTGGTATCCAGATAACTCTCGAGATAGTTGCAAAGATCGCTGATCAGGTAGCGGGGAGAATCCTCTTCCTGCGGGCCGTCGCCGCCGATAGCCACCTCCGCCTGTGACAGGGCTGGCACTTGAGCCGATAGCGGATTTGCCAGTTCGCCGGCCATGATCTTCACTAGTCGGCGCTCAGCCTGCGGGCGCCCGCCATGCGGATCTCTAGAAATCCGGGGTCAGATCGGGGTCGTTCACCTGAACGATGATCGGGTCCTGTCCACTCATGCCCATATCATCGTCCCAAGGCTCATAGTTTTCACCGGCCCCGACGGGGTTGCCGGTGACATCCACCAGGCCATCGGCGATCTCACGCAAGGCAACCACCGTGGGCTTGTCGTTCTCCCAGGGCACCAGCGGCTCGACCCCATTGGCAAGTTTGCGTGCCCGTCGACTCGCGGCCAGCACCAACTCAAAACGGTTATCAATCTTTTCCAGACAGTCTTCTACGGTGATGCGCGCCATGCAGCAGGAACCTCAAGGTGTACGATGGGCAAACAAGCGTTGCCTCCGGGAATGACCACTCGGCTGCCGCTCCGCGACGCCCCTGTGTTTGCGAAGCTTCCACCGATCGCGGACACAACCGAATATTTCCTTTGATTGTATGCATTTCCAGCCCGTCATTCCAGCATCCTCGGCAACCGCCGGCGGTTGCGCTTGTGGCACCCGCGGTCTAGCGTTATACAGGCGATAGCCGAATAACCTCGGAGGCCCGTACGTGGAACTGGAAAACGCCGTCATCATCGCCCTCGCTGCCGGGATGGCGCTGTTCTTGGTGTTATGGATCCTTGCCCTCAAGTCCTCCACCAAGGCCCGCGCCCTGTGCACCGAGGCAGGCGTGGAACGCGATGATGCCCTGGCTCGCGCAAAACGTGCCGAAGATGAGCTGCGGGGTCTGGGAAATCGTACCTACATTGCCGATTTTCGACCGAACCACACCTACTCGCTGATAGCCCATCAAACCACGGAACTGGAGGGCCAGCCCCGCTTTTTCGGTTTGGTGCGTCAGGACGGTGGCGGACCAACGCCATTTTTGACCCGGCAGGACCTGGGCGAATTGAACGATGGCGACAACTTCACCTGCGTACGTGACGGATTTGCCAAACTGGACGAATCAACCACGACATCAGCTCAGCCGGCAGCCCCGGGTGATGCAACGCAGATGTTCGCCGCACCGCTGATGAACGACGGCGAACACACGATGATGTTCAGTGCCGCCCCCGCCAGCGCACCGAGCCAGGACCCAAACGAGGGTCTGCCCTATTTCAAAGTTACCGCCGGCAATGACGTCGGCAAGACGTTCCCGGTTCGCTTCGAACGCTGCACGGTGGGCCGGGAGATCCACAACGCGGTCGCTCTGCACGACGCCGGTGCGTCTCGCACCCATTGCGTCGTTGAATACCGCGGTACAGGCTTCTGGCTGTCCGACAACAACAGCACCAATGGCACTTTGCTGAACGGCCGCCCGATCCAGGGCGAGGTACTGCATCTGGGCGACACCCTGAAGCTGTCCGATACCGAGATGGTCTTCACCTGCGAGGGTCACGAAATCAAGGCTGGCGATCCAGACGGCGCTATCAGCGCCTACGAGAAGACCTTACGCAAGGCGCCGGACTATGTCGAGGCGCTCAAGACCATGGCCTTTCTGCTGGAGCGCAACCTGGCGAGGCGCAAAGAGGCCCAACCCCTGTGGGACAGAATCGCCAAACTGGAAAAGATGGGTTGATCCGCCATGCAATTGGACACCGGCACCCAGGACCAGAAGCTCAGTCTCGACATCACTCCGCTCATCGACATTGTCTTTCTGCTGGTGATGTTTTTCGCTGTCACCACCTCGTTCATCTCGCCGGAGCAGCTGGACACCCTCAAAGACGACCTCCTGAACCTGGGCGAGGATAAGAAGGTCCTCAGCGGGCAGGTCAGCCAACTGGAGGTCGAGTACGCCCAGCTGGCAGCCACCAAACAGGCCGAGGTCCGCCGCTTGCTGGACCAGGTGAACGGCGCCGAAGGCAGGGAAGAGAAACTCAAGTGGATGGTCGACAGCCTGCAAAAACAGGAACTCGAACTCAAAGACTCCCTGGCCGCCGCCGAAACCAACAGCCAAAGCCTCCAGCAACAACTCGAGCAGGCCTACCAGGACACCCGCCTGCTCACTATCGAAATCGTCGGTCTGAAAGACGAAAGCGCCCGCCAGGCCGCGCAGGAAAAGCTCTTGCAGGCGCTGCTGAACGAACGCGCCGCCAAGATTGGCGAACAAGACAGGAACCTCACCGAACTCAACGCCCGATTGGATCAGAGTCAATCCGAGGCCGAGGTCCGCGCCGCCGAAATCGCCCGACTGGAGAAACTGGGCAACGAGCAGGTCGATACCGAAAAGGCCCTGCGCGCCCTGTTGGCAGAGCGCGCCAAGGAAGCAGAAGATCTAAGCACTCGCCTTGCCAGCCTGGGAGAGGCAAAGGCAGGCTTGGAGAAAAGCGCCGCCGAAGCGACCCAAAACACCCAGCGATTGCAAGACATCATCCTGCGTCTGGAAGGAGAACTGACCAAATATCGCAAGGTTGCCGAGCTGGACAAAGAACAGGTAGATCGGCTGCTGCGCGCCGAACAGCAGCTGCAAAGCGGCTTGGGCAGTTATCTGGAGAACAATCAACTGGGTATCAAACGCGATCAGCAGCGCCTGACACTACAGTTATCCGACAAGATCCTGTTCGATTCCGGTTCCGACGAAATCAAGCCCGAGGGACTGAAAGTGCTGCGCAGCGTGGGCGAGGTGCTCCAATCGCGGGTCGGGCAACTGGATATCCAGATCGGCGGCCACACCGACAATGTGCCAGTACGCGGCAAGACCGGCCCGCTCGGCAGCAATTGGGGCCTGAGCGCAGCCCGGGCCGTGAACGTGGTGCGTTTTTTCGAGAGCGATGTCGGGCTGAACCCAATGCGGCTCTCTGCGGCTGGCTACGGAGAATATCGCCCGGTAACAGACAACGACAGCAGCGAAGGCCGTGCCCAGAACCGGCGTATCGAGATCGTCCTGCTGCCACGTTGAAAATGAACAGGTCAAGCAACGACAAACAACGAGGCCGATGATGGCGTTCATCACAAATCTGATCGACAAGGGCGGGTTGCTGATCTATCCGCTGTTTTTCCTGCTTGCCTGGGGGTTGGTCATTATCGTCATCAAGTCTTTCAGCCTGCGCTACCGTCGCGTGATCAACGCCAAGGTCGTCGAACGCATCGAACAACTGGTCCTTGAGAAGAAGATCCCCGAAGCCACCGCCTACTGCAAGCAGCACCCGACCCCCATGTCCCGGGTGGTACTGGCGGGCCTTCTGAACTATGAGAAAAGTGAAGCCGAACTGAAGGAGATCCTGGAAGAGGCCGGACGCCAGGAGGTGCCCGGCATACGCCGACACCTGACAGCCCTCGGCACTATTGCCAGCGTCGCCCCTCTGCTGGGGCTGCTCGGCACAGTGCTGGGCATGATCGCTGTCTTCTCCACCATCTCCTCGCAGAGTTCGGTCAATGCCGGCATGCTGGCCGGCGGCATTTCCGAGGCACTGATCACTACGGCGTTCGGCATGGTGATCGCCATGCCCACCCTGGCGTTCTACAACTTCTTCATCAGCCGGGTGCAGGTATTGATCATTGAGATGGAGCGCATCTCCCTGCACATGGTCGCCCTGCTGAAACGCGCCTGAACATGGCGGCGGAGTCGCGTCGCGCCGAGCAGGCCGAGCTTGCCGAAATCAACCGTGTCATCGAATCGGCCATCGACTCCTGGGGGCTTTCCGAACGGGTCAAAAGGCTGTCCCTGAGCAGCTACCGCTACCAGGAGCAGGACTGGGATCACTTGACGTTTCACGTTGCGTTGGACCCGCAAGTTGTTGGCGTGGCCACCTGGGAAACCGCCGACGCTGACGACACCCCGGCTGGCGCGGGCCGTGCACTGTTGTTGCACGGCTTGTACGTAAACCCCCAGCATCAGGGCCGCGGGGTAGGCACCCGGTTGCTACAGGCCGCTATCGATGCGGCAAGAGGTGGGGGGTTCGGCGGAGTTCTGGTCAAGGCACACGCCAAGTCACAAACGTTTTTCGCCAACAAGGGGTTCGACCTGCTGTCCATCACCGACCCGAGACGGGATTATCCCTATCGATATTGGCGCGCGATTCCATAGGCGGGTCGAAGCGATTCAAGCGCTCCTACAATGGCCGTCATGTTTTTTTCCTCAACCTGCAATTGCCACTTGCTGGACGACCACGAACCCTACCTGCCGACACCCCCATCCGGCGCCTGGCGGTAGCGGTTCGGTCGGCCCACAAACCAAACACGCCGCCACGCACAATAAGAAATGAAACCGGGGAAAAGCAGCATCCTTCAAGAACTGTCCAATCTCATCACGGTAATTGGCACGCCCATGATCATCGCGGGCCATAGCTGCTGATGGCATGGCGCATGTCCGCAGCCTCGCTGGACTGCCTGGACGCGGGTCGAGCGACAATATATTCCGGCTGGCTGGATGAGGCCGAAAAGCACCGCTGGCGGCGCATCACCAACGACCATGTGAGTAATGCCTTTCTGCTCGGCCGCGCGCTGATTCGGGAACGGTTCAGCGAGCTATGCAAGTGCGATCCAAGTGATATCCACATAGAAATAGATGCCCGCGGCAGACCCCGCTTGGCTGGAGAAACGAAGTTGGACTTCAATCTCAGCCACAGTGGTTCATGGGTGATACTCGCCTATGGGGAGGGGCGTGTAGGCGTTGACATCGAGCAGGTACGCCGACGCAACTGGGAAGGTATTGCCGACGCCTGGTATCACCCGGAGGAACTGCGATGGCTGCGGAGCGATCTAAGCCTGACGGAGCGCCTGCGTCAGTTCTATCGCCTATGGGTGCTAAAAGAAGCCCTCGTGAAGTGCCTTGGTCAGGGTTTGAATCGTCACATGCTGCGAGGAACCGACATGGGGCCGATCGTCCGCGGGGAGACGGATCAAACCGCCGGCATGACCTTTCACCTATGTGATTTATTATCACCAGCTCTGCCAGTCGCCCTGTGCACCGATCGGCCGGAAGATCCCTGGCCGCCAATGCTGGAAACTTGCGTTCCTGCCGATCCAGTCGAGCCCGCCGATTGACATCATCTGGTAATTGCCCAGCGGCGGGCCGGAACCTGCTTAGGGTAACGCATCGCGCAAACGCCTGACTCAATGCCATTGGCGCTGCACGGGCGAACCGGGAGAGTCCAACCGTCGCAAAGGCACTTGTAGCAAATTCAGACGTAAACTATAGCTTTAGGACAACTGCCCATCGCTGCCATTGAGTCAACCTCAGTTAGCGCAAGGGCAAGAGGCTACGCGTTGGAACCGGGGACGTTGCCGGGCCTGTGAATGCATGGAGTTCCGGCAAGTGCAATTCCCTACGCAAATCACGCCTCCGGCACTACATCAAAGCTTTGCTACGCGCCGATACGGTTTCAAGCCGGCGTGGCCTGAATACAAGGCGAGGCGGACCATGACAGATTCTCAGCTAAAGGGTTTGAGCCCAACCGAAGCCTACGATCTGGTAAGGCAAGACCCCAGAGCGGTTCTGGTCGACATCCGTTCGACCATGGAATACCTGTTCGTCGGCCATCCCAAGGGAGCGGTGCATGTCGCCTGGATCGACGAGCCGGACTGGACGGTCAACCCTCACTTTGTCACCGAGGTGCGTAAATTATTGCTGGGGGGGGCGAACTGCGTGGAAGATGTGGGATGTGCCCCGATCATCTTGATATGCCGCAGCGGAAAACGCTCCCAGGAAGCCGGCAAGACGTTGCTCAAAGCCGGACTCCAGGAGGTGTATCACATCGATGAGGGATTTGAGGGGGACTTGGACGATAACCACCAGCGCGGCACCCTCGGCGGCTGGCGTTTCCACGGCCTGCCCTGGGAACAGTGCTAAGCGCCCGTAAAACGGGCGCTGGCTCCTGCGCTTTATTCCGCGACGATATGCACGGCAACGATTACGTCGACGTCAGTGTAGAGATGCAACTCGACCTCGAACTCACCTGTGGTACGCAGAGGGCCTTCGGACATGCGCACTTCGCGGCGATCCACATTGACTCCTGCTTCAACAATGGCATCGGCGATATCGCTGGTACCCACGGAACCGAACAGCTTGCCCTCATCGCCCGCCTTGCGGACCAGGCTGATGACCTTGCCTTCCAGGCTCGCCTTACGGGCCTCGGCAGAAGCACGATCCTGCGCCTCTTGACGCTCCAACTCAGCACGCCGCGCCTCGAAATCCGCTAAGTTGGCAGCGGTGGCCGGTACCGCGCGGCCGGAGGGAATCAGAAAATTACGACCGTAGCCCGAACGCACCTTGACCTTGTCGCCCAGGCCGCCGAGATTTTCGACACGTTGCAGAAGGATCACTTCCATCGGAATTACCCCAAAATCACAGTTGTTACGCTAGACCCGTCAGGACGGCGCTGCACCGGGGCCTTTGCGGGCACGAAAATCAAACCAGACATCGGCAAGGCCCACCAGGGCGAGCAGCAGCGACAACTGGTGCGGAATAACAAACATCAAGGCATACAAGCCGATAAGCCATGCGATATGCGCATTCATCAGGCGTACCAAGCCGTGCACCACGGCCAGCCCCTGAAACAGAAAGCCGGTCAGCAATATCAGTGTCAGATCCCGGGAAAAATCACCGGCACGGCCCTCCAGCAATACGTCCCCAATCAACGCGACGATCACCGCCAGAGCCAGAAGCCGCGGCAGTCGCAATTGGTGGAATTCCTCCTGGAATCCCCCTGGATTGTAGGCCAACGACTGCATCCATCGGCCGATGAACACACCAAACAGGGTGCCGGCAGCAAATCCGGCGGCCAGCACACCGTGAATGAGAGCCGCCAGACGTTCCAGACCGGCCTTGGCCTCTTCACTACCGGGGTCGATCCCGGCGTTGTTGAGCATCGGCCCCAAAAGCTTGCCTATGGGTTCACCCCAAGTTTTGGCCGGATCACCAACCAACAGGGTCAGGGTGATCAGCACGATCAGTCCCAGTCCGACCGCCGACGTCACGGCAATGCCTGCCGAAGCGCTGGCGCGCAAGGCAAGAGCAACCAATAGGGCTGGCGCCCAGACAGCCAGCGTAAACACGATGCCGGGAACGGGCGAATTGCTGAGCAATACAGCCAACAGCACGGCCGCCACACCAGCCCCCACCAGCACCGTAACACCCGAACCGGCACCCTTCCGCAGGCTTACCAGGGAGAGTGCCCCTGAGCTGAGATAGATGAGAGGCGGTACAACCATAGCCAGGAGCGCCGTGACAACAGTCACTAAAACGGCGTTCGCTGGGTTAGCCAGGGTAAATGTCGCCAGGGCCCGCATCACATTGCAAGCCGCCAGACGCGCATGACGTGCGCCTGATCGGCAATGGCAGGATCAGTGACTGTCGGTATACGGCAGCAGCGCCAGATACCGGGCGCGTTTTACAGCCGTGGCGAGCTGGCGCTGATAACGAGCGCTGGTGCCGGTGATGCGGCTGGGCACGATTTTGCCCGTCTCGGAAATGAAAGCCTTAAGCAGGTTGAGATCTTTGTAGTCGATCTCAGTGATACCTTCGGCGGTGAAGCGACAATACTTCTTGCGGCGAAAAAAACGTGCCATGGTCGATTACCTCGGTTCTATCTCGGCGAGGACTTATTCCTCGTCCTCATCCTCGTCTTCGTCATCATCATCGGCGCGAGAAACAGTCTCGTTCTCGTCCTGCGGCTTGGCCAGCGGGCTGGCATCGGTAACCGGCCCCTTGGACTTGATGACCATGTTGCGAATGACGGCGTCGTTGAAGCGGAAGGCATTCTCGAGTTCGTCCAGGGTCTCCTGATCGCACTCGATATTCATCAGCACGTAATGGGCCTTGTGGATCTTGTTGATCGGATAGGCCAATTGGCGTCGCCCCCAGTCTTCCAGACGGTGGATGGCACCCTTGCGGCCCTCGATGGTCTCACGGTAACGCTCGATCATCGCGGGCACTTGCTCACTCTGGTCCGGATGAACCAGGAAGACGATCTCATAATGTCGCATGTAGGCTCCCTACGGTTTGGCAGCCTCCCGCCGGAATCGCGGCGGTAAGGCAGAGAGTCAGAAAGCTGCTCGTAAAAGCCGCCGGATACTACGCGAACATCAGCAACTTTGCAATTTGTTGCGGCCAGCAGCCAGTCCGGCGTGGTGGCATTCCCATGCTGAGGCACTGTTTGAGTTTCCTCCGATCCCTGCCCTTACGGAAACCTGACGAATTCGGCTGCATACCAGTAAGCATCAATGACTTATGGTGGGAGTGACGTGATCCTTTGGAGTCGATTCACCGGGGGCGCTTGGGCCATTACCGCGAATCAGTACTTCTCCAGCAATTCCATATGTATCCGCTCCTGCGGCATGCCCTGTTCGCACAATATTTTGCGTAGGGCGGTGCCGGTGTCGGCGGGTACCGATAGGTAGAGATCGATCTCATTAAGGCTTTCGTACCCTGCCAGCATAGTCCTGATCCGATCCGTCAGGGCTTCATCCAGCGTCGGTTCCATCGTGGACAGAATCAGCGGCTGGTAGCGGAAATCGTCCAGACTGCCCTCCCAGGCGCGGCATTGGTTGTCCAGGTAATGACGCCCTTCCTCCAGCACGATCCAATGCAGATCCACCGGCACTTCCATGTCCAAGGCAATGAGGTGCTCGATCAGGCTCTTGGTGGAGGCAAAGCCGGTCTCAAACGCGATGAAGACCTTGCGCAGCGGGGAGACCTCGTCCAGGGTGAAGTCGCCGAAGGGGCCGGTGAGTTTGAGTTTTTCGCCATTCTTGAGGTGAGCGAAGACGTACTCGGGGAAGGGGTCGTCATCTCGCTGCCGGAAATGCACCTGTATCATCAGACCATTGCAGGGGCAGCTGGCGATGGATTTGTCTCGCGGCGGCAGGTCACGGAGTTCCATGGTGACGTACTGCCCGGCCAGGAAGCGCAGGGTCTGGCTGCGAGGGGTGCGCAGGTGGGCAACGATCATATCGTCATGCAGGCGTTCCAATTTGGCCACTTTCACGTCCAACTCCTGCAGGGGAATATCCTTGGCGCTGCCAGCCTCTTCTGCCTCGATGAGTAGGTCGGAAGCTGCGCGGTTGCGGCACATCAGAACCCAGTTGGCAGCCCGCTCGGTCTCGCTGAAGGCGAAATCCTGATGACCGTGCGGTTTGACCTCGCCCTCGATTACACGGGCGCGGCATTCACCACAGGTGCCGCTGGAACAATGAAAGGATAATGCCAGACCTGCCTGCAAGCCGGCGTCGAGCAGGGTTTCGCGCGGGCCGGCATCGAATTCGTGCCCGCTGGGCCGGACACGTACGCGGTAACTCATGATATCTGTTCCGGGAAAGGCGCCTCAGGGCCTGAAACGGAGTGGGAAGGCAGACCCGGCAAGCGCGGTTGCCCCTGAGAGATCGTCACAGCCGGTGGGCGCTGCGGTTCTTTTTCTTCAGCCATTGCGTAACGGCATCCAGAAATGGCCTCTGGCGAGCTTCCAGACGCGTCCGCAAATCGGCCAGCATGCCATCCAGGTCGCGCATGACCTGCCGCTGGCGACGACACTCTTCTCGATAGAACGCGGACTCCTTGCGCAGACGCTTCACCGTAAGCAACAGCCCTTCGACGGATTTTACCTCATCGTCGTGGTCCGCGGCGCCCTTGCGCAAGGCGTCGTCGCGGATCTGGGCGACCACGTCCACCATGGTGAATCCGCCAAGATGGACATCGGGGTAGGCATCCATCAACTGCGAGACGCGAATCCGGCCTTCGTCGGCCTCCAGACTGCCATCGGATACTTTGCGGCGAATCTCCGCCACGGTTACGCCGGCCATCCGGGCGGCGCGGGATACGTCGAGAAACTTTTCCATGGCTGGCAGGGCACGGGTGACGGACGAAAAAATACGCCCTTTGCTAAACAGTAGCATCCCGCAGTGAGAGTGCCAGCCCCGGGCCTGGGAGGGAACTTATTGATTCTGACTGCGTCGGCAGGATTTGGACACAAGACGGGGAACGGGAAGACGCGGCGGGTGCCTAAGGCGTCCTTGCCCCGCGGCTCTCCATTTCCGACCTGGTCCCTGAGAATCCTGAGTTGGCTTCCGCGCCCCACGGTTGAAATGTTGCCTACGTCTGCAAAATCAAACAAGCCTGGAACTATTTAGCGGACCACGCGCACCATAGGTTGCACACACCCACAAGCAGAACAATCATTTGATATTCATACAGATAAGGCGAGGCAATCCTGTTCGGAGAAATGGACCAGCCTGTTTTGTACGAATCGCCTTACAAAGATTTCCGAAATGGATGACGCCGAAGCCATTGAGCATGGGTGCCTGCGAATCGATTTGATCTCTATCCAGTACATCGCGCATGACCCGCGAAGGGTCGGGGTAGCGGAGCCACAGCTCAGACCCGTTTCCTTGCCCGCTCCAGATCCTCGGCGGTATCGACACCCACGCCGGTATCCTCTTCGGTGACGCTGACATGAATCCGTTCGCCGTGCCACAGTACGCGCAGCTGCTCCAGGCGTTCCACCGATTCGACAGGTGAGGCCGGCCAGTCGATGTAACGGTCCACAAAACCGGCGCGGTAGGCGTACAGGCCGATATGGCGCAGATAGCCTTCGGGCGCCTCATCCCCAGGCTGCAAGGGGAAACACTCCCGATCCCAGGGAATAGGGGCGCGACTGAAATAGATGGCATAGCCTTCACCATCGAGCAGGACCTTCACCACGTTAGGGTCAAAAATCGCCGCCGGCTCAGTAATCGGCGTAGCCAGGGTGGCCATGGGCGCCTTGGCATGCACCAGCAGATCGTCCGCCACCTGGCGGATCAGGCTTGCCGGCATGAAGGGTTCATCACCCTGGAGATTGACGACGCAGGTATCGGCCTGCCAAGCACTGCGCCGGATCACTTCGGCAATACGTTCAGTGCCCGACTCGTGGTCCGTGGATGTCAGCATCACCTCCACTCCCAGCGCCTTGGCCACCGAATGGATGCGTTGGTCGTCAGTGGCCACAACCACCTCTTCGGCACCACTCTCACGGGCTCGGTCGACGACATGGGCGAGCAGTGGTTTGCCACCGATCTCCAGCAGAGGCTTGCCTGGCAGTCGGGTTGAGGCGTAGCGGGCCGGGATCACCACCTTGAAGTCCACGCTCAGGCTTGCCTTTCTTCTGTAGTCAGGGATCGGGCCTCATCTTCCAGCATCACGGGGATGCCGTCACGGATCGGGTAGGCCAGCCTGTCGGCCTTGCAGATCAGTTCCGCCGCGGCCTTGTCGTAGACCAGGGGCCCCTTACAGACGGGACACACCAGTATGTCCAGCAGACGTTTATCCATCGGATGACTCCTGCGATTGAGCGCGTTTTGACATTACCGCCTCAAGGAGGCGTTCAATATTCGATACCAGGGCAGCGGCAGGCCGGGCCTGGGCCGGGACGGTAAACCAATGGTCTTGGGCAAATCGCTTGCATTTTACGCCATCTTTTTCCGTCATGAGCACGGGATCCTGGTCTGCGAACCGCAACTCTTCGGGGCGATAGGCGTGATGATCCTCAAAGGTATGTTCCCGAACGCGCAGACCGCATGTCGTGAGGGCATCAAAGAATCGCTTCGGGTTACCTATGCCCGCCACGGCATGCACGTTGCGACCAGTAAAATCGCTGAGGTCACGGCTAGCGAGTTCAGCCTTCAAGGGATGGGCACGACTGATTTCCAGGATGAAAGAGACCGGATCCTTGCCTCCCTGCCAAACCACCAGATCGACCTCCCGCAAACGCGAAGGCGGTTCGCGAAGCGGCCCTACCGGCAAACAATGGCCATTCCCCAATCCTCTGGCAGCATCGATCACGACGATCTCCAGCTCACGACCCAAGGCATAGTGTTGCAAGCCGTCATCCGCCAGAATCACATCGCAATCGTGCGCTTGCAGAAGATGGCGGGCCGCTGCAACCCGATCCGGCCCGACCACCACGGGCAGACCCGTCCGGCTTGCCAGCAGCACCGGTTCGTCACCGGCCTGGGCAGGATCGCTCTGCCCCGTGACTTCCAGGGGATAGGTGGGTGAGTGGCCACCGTAACCTCGACTGACAATCCCCGGGCGATGGCCGGCGGACAACAGCCGTTCAGCCAACCAGATGGTCAACGGCGTCTTACCGGTGCCGCCGACGCTCAGGTTGCCCACCACGATGACCGGCACCGGCAGGCGCGCGCTTGGCTTCCAGCCACGTCGATACAGCAGCCGACGTAACCAGACCAAGGCACGGAAGAGCACTTCCAGTGGCAAGAGCAACCACAGCCAACCCGGAGAACCGTACCATCCGGCGGGCGGATTCACTGCGCGTCTCAGTCCTTCTCGGGTTTCGGTTGGGTGGCGAAGCTGACAGCGGTAAAGCCGAGTTGCCCGGCGGCCTCCAGCGCGCCAATGACCGATTGATGCGGGGCACGGCCATCGGCATTGATGACCACGGGCAGATTGTCCCGATCCCCTACCGCTTTGCGTATCGCCAGCTTGAGGGTCTCCACCCGCTCGCCCAGCACCTCGGCGTCATTGACGAAATAGCGACCGTCGGTGTCGATGGTGATCTCCAGGGTTTCGATATCCTTGATCTCCTCGCTGGAGGAAGCGGTTGGCAATTCGATCTCGATGGCCTTTTCCTTGTCAAAGGTGGTGGACACCATGAAAAAGATCAGCAGCAGAAAAACCACGTCGATCAGGGGAGTGATATTGAGTTGGGGCTCTTCCTTGCGGCGGCGAGCGAGCTTCATGCCTCGGTCTCCGTGTATTCCGCCTCGCGCTCGCCGTGCATCACTTCTACCAGCTTGAGCGCCTCCTCTTCCATGCGCATAACCAAGGCATCCACCTTGCCTTGCAGGTAGCGATAGAACATCAGGCTGGGGATGGCCACCGCGAGACCTGCGGCAGTGGTGATCAGGGCCTCGGAGATACCCCCGGCCAACACGGTGGGATCGCCGACCCCGGCGGTGGTGATGGCGGTAAATACCTTGATCATGCCAATGACCGTACCCAACAGACCCAGCAGCGGGGTGATCGCCGCAATGGTGCCCAGCGTATTCAGGTAACGCTCCAGCTCATGGACTACCTGACGACCACTCTCCTCAATGCTCTCCTTCATGATCTCCCTGGCGTGATGCCGATTGGCCAGACCGGCGGCCAAGATGCGGCCAAGGGGCGATCCGGCGCGAATACCGGCGATCTGCTCGGCATTGAGCATACGCTTGCGCTCCAAGCGCCAGACGTTGGCCAAAAGGTGGCGCGGGGTCACCTTGTTCTGGCGTAGCGCCCACAGGCGCTCAACGACGATCGTCATCGCGACGATGGAACATGCGATGATCGGCAACATCAGCCAGCCACCGGCCTTGACCAGTTCCCACACGGTAATTTCCTCTGAGCGGATGCGTAAAAGTCGACGGCAAGGCGGTCACCCGCCGTTCCCACATCGTTTTTGTTCTCAAGGTACTCAGCAATACTATATACCCATCCCCAAGGAACGTGGCGACAACGCAAGTCACTCTCTGGCCCGCGGATACCAGAGGCCCGAACGACGCAGCCCGAACAGAATCGGCTTACCCCAGCCCTCTGTCGGCCGATAGCGCAATTCGACGGCACCCTGTTCGTGGGTGGTATAAATCGCGGCCCCGGCGTCGCGGTAACGACGCACCACGTCCGGCTTTGGAAATCCGAAGCGGTTGCGATAACCGGTGGCGAACAGCGCGATTTGCGGGGACACGGCATCAATGAACGGTGCGGTCGAGGAACTGCGACTGCCGTGGTGAGGGACCACCAGCACGTCGACCTTGGGAAGGGGACCGGCCGCAAGCAGGCTGCGCTCGGCCCTGGCCTCGATGTCACCCGGTAACAGCAAACTGCCACCCTCGGCGGCCTGAACATGCAACACACAGGATCGGTCATTGCCGCGAAAGGCATCCACCGTCGGCGGATGCAGGAAGCGAAAACGAACGCCATCCCAGGTCCACTGCTCCCCCGCCAGGCAGGGCCGGTCTCCCGGCAAGTGAAAACGGGCCGGGTCCGCCCCGTTGATCACCTCCGCCACCGACCAGCGAGACACCAGGGATTCGGCACCACCGGCGTGATCGCGATCCCCGTTGGAGATCACCAGACGATCCACCCGGCCGATGCCGGTGGCATCCAGATAGGGCCCCACCACCGCCCAACCCGTATCGAACTCGCCACCGTAGGATGGGCCGGTATCATAAACCAGCGCATGGCCGTGGGTACGCACCACGGCGGCCAGGCCCTGCCCCACATCCAACAGCGTTAGCCAGAGACCGCCGGGCGGCGGTTGCGGCGCCCGGTAGAGCAATACCGGCAGCAGGGCCACCAGGCCCAGCCAACGACCCGGCCAGCCCCTGGGCGACAATAGCCACGCAACACCCAGGCCAGCTGCCAGCAGCAATGGCCAAGGCATGGCAGGCAATAGCCATTCTGTGCCGGGCCAGTTCGCCGCATGCTGCAAGCCCCACCACAGACCCTTCAGAACGCCTTCGGCAACGTCCAGCAGAAAGTCGGCGAACTGCGGAAAGGGCAACATCAGCAAGCCTCCGGCCAGCACCAGGGGCACCACCAGCAATCCGACGACGGGTACGGCGATTAGATTCACCAGGGGAGACGCCAATGACACGCGCTGAAACCACATCAATAATACCGGTGTCAGCCCAAGACCCACCAGCCACTGCACCCTTCCCCAGCGCCACCACCAGTCGCTGACCCGCAGACGTCCCGTCATGCCGTAAAGGATCAGGGCGACGGCGCCGAAAGATAGCCAGAAGCCGGCACTGAATACCGCCGTGGGGTCCCATGCCAATACCACGGTCAGCGCCAGGAGCAAGGCCCGCATCGGCGACGGCGAACGCCGCAACCCCAGGCTCAGCGCCACCACGGCAACCAGGATCAGGGCGCGCTGCGTGGGAACGGAAAAACCCGCCAAAGCGGCGTAAAGCGCGGCAAACAGCAGGCCGCCAAGGGCAGCCGCCTGCTGCCTTGGTAGGGACCGCGACCTAAGGGGCAGACGAGTGGCGATCAGCCCAACGATCCAACCACCCCAGAGGGCGACCAGACCCACATGCAATCCGGAGATCGCCAACAAGTGACTGGTACCCGTCGCAGCCAGTACCCGCCAGTGATCCTGACCAAGACCACTGCGATCGCCCAGAGCCAGGGCTGCAACCATGGCGGTGAAAAGTCCCCCCTCCCGCTCCGACAACCGGTCGGCTATTGTCTGTCGCAGGCGGTCGATACCAACAGGCGCCGGGGCCAATCGAACATGCGTGCCATCCCGACGTGCATAGCCGGTGGCCCGCACTCCCCTGCCCCACAACCAGGCGGCGTAGTCAAAACCGTGGGGGTTGGCGAAACCGCGTGGTCGTTTGAGCCGGACCTCGAACTGCCAGCGCTCGCCGCTGGCGGGCCATTGTTCGGGCTCGTGCCAACTCAGGCGAATCAGCGACGGCGGAGAAACATCGAATCTGTGAGGTTCACCCACCGGGTAAAGCTTTTCCACCGCCAGGTAGAAACGTGCCGAACGGTCTCGACGCTCCGGCAGATCGTGAATCCGCCCGACCGCCATCAGGTTCACGCCCTCCCAACCTGGATCAAGGTCTGCCCGGGCCTGCTGCCAACGATCGATGCCGCCCCAGGCGAGGCCCAGCAACACGCTGGCGAGCAGCCAATGACGTCGCCATGCCGAAAACGCTGCCAGCGCCAAAACACCTACCCAGGTATTGGACCCGCCCGGCACAGCCACCGGCAGAAACTGAATCGCAATGATCGCCAGGCAAAATGCCAGGAGAACGGCGCCGACCGGAGGCAACCCGAAAGGCGTCAGAGCAAAGCAACGACGCAGCCCAGGGAGGGCTGGACCTGCGCATCGACGATGAACGAATTTGATCGCGATTGTATTTTCCTTGGAAAAGGCGAATCTGAATCGAATCCATGGTCTAATCGGGCGCCGACCCGGCGGCTGGGCTACCATTACCCGGCGGGGATCGGATCAATAATCACGACAGTTTACCTGACCAGGCGTGTATGCCAAGAAAGCTCATAAAGCGGTTTATGCCCAGTGATCAATTGATCCGCGAGCACAAGCACTTGCGCTGGTTGGGAACCCTGCTCCATGACCCCAACCTTTGGCACCTGAATCGACGCTCCGTATCAGGGGCCTTCTCCCTGGGCCTGTTCATGGCCTTCGTGCCGGTTCCGTTTCAGATGGTGCTGTCAGCCATTGGCGCCATTCCCCTGCGGGTGAATCTGCCCATTTCAGTGGCCCTGGTATGGATAACCAATCCCATCACCATTCCACCGATCTTCTATTCCTGTTACCTGTTGGGCTGCTGGGTATTGGGGCAGCCACCCGCCCTGCACGGCTTCGAGCTGAGTTCCGAATGGCTCGCCCACGAGTTGAACATCATCTGGAAACCCTTCCTGCTCGGCTGTTTCATCGCCGGCACGATCAGCTCGATTCTGGGCTACGTCAGCGTGCGTCTGCTTTGGCGCTGGTACATGGTGCGCCAATGGCGCCATCGCCGCGCTTCCCAGTTGCGCGAGGCGACAAAACCCTAATCCGGCTGCAATACGCCATCATCCAGCCGCAATACCCGGTCCATGCGTTCGGCAAGAGCCCGGTCATGGGTAACCACCACAAACGCCGTGCCCACATCCCGGTTCAGGACCAGCATCTGCTCGTAGACCTGCGCCGCAATGCGTGGATCCAGATTGCCCGTCGGTTCGTCGGCCAAAACGCAAGCGGGACTGCCGACCAGTGCCCGTGCGATGGCCGCTCTCTGGCGCTCTCCGCCCGAAAGCTCCGCCGGTTTGTGTCCCAGCCGTTGCCCGAGGCCGACCCGCAACAACAGGTCCTCCGCCCTTTCACGGGCCTGTTCCACCGTTTCGCCGCGAATCAGCAGGGGCATGGCGACGTTTTCCAGGGCGGTAAACTCAGGCAACAGGTGGTGGAACTGGTAGACGAACCCCAGCGCCCGGTTGCGCAACTCGCCCTGGGCACGCGCGCTCAGGCGATGGATGTCCTGACCGTTCACCCGCACTTGCCCCGCGTCGGGACGGTCCAGGCCGCCCAGCAGGTGCAGCAAGGTACTTTTCCCGGAGCCTGAGCTGCCGACGATGGCAACGCGCTCTCCGGCCCCGATTTGCAGGTTCACCCCACGCAGAACCTCCACGGACAGCTCACCCTGTTCATAGCGCTTGGTGAGCGATTGGCAGTTCAGTACGGGCTCAGTCATATCCCAGGGCCTCGGCGGGTTCCACCCTCGCGGCGCGGCGGGCGGGATAGAGGGTGGCCAGCAGGCTCAGCGCCAGGGCACAGACCACGACGATAGCGACATCGCTCCATTGCAACTGGGAGGGAACCTGGCTGATGTAATAGACATCCGGCGGAAACAAATGGAAACCAAAGGTTTTTTCCAACACCGGCACGATGGTTTCAAGATTCAGGGCAAAGGGGACGCCGGCCAGGGTGCCGAGCAGGGTGCCGACAATGCCCAACACCGAGCCCTGTACGATGAACACCCGCGTCACCGCTCCCGGACTCATTCCCAGGGTACGCAAAATCGCGATATCCGATTGTTTCTCGGTGACCACCATCATGAGGGTGGAGACGATATTGAAGGCCGCCACCGCCACTACCAGCAGCAGGATTAGAAACATCATGCGCTTCTCCAGACGCAGAGCGCTGAAGAAGGTGGCATGGTCCAGGGACCAGTCGGAGACGCGGTATTCTTTACCCAATTCCCTTTGCAGCCTAGCTCTGACCTGCGGGGCGGTGAAAAGATCGCCCAGCCTCAAACGCACTCCACTGACCGCATCGCCGATCCGCAACAGCCGGGCGGCGTCTTCGGCGTGTATCAAGGCCAGATGGCGGTCGTACTCATTGATGCCGATCTCGAAGATACCCACCACGGTGAAGCGCTTCATGCGCGGCAGGATACCCGCTGGTGTGACCTGCGCCTGGGGCGTGAGCAACTGCAATTGATCGCCCAGGTAAAGCCCCATGGCACGGGCCAACTCGGCGCCCAGGATGATCCCCCAGCCTCGGGATCGAAGATCATCGAGGGAGCCCGCCTTCATGTGTCCGGTGACGGCGGAAACCCTGGATTCGTCCCCAGGAAAGATGCCCCTCACCAATGCGCCACTTACCGCAGAGCCGGCTGTGAGCATACCCTGCATCTCAACAAAGGGGGCTGCGCCCTCGACCCCGGGTTCGACCCGCAGCCCCGGCAGCAGTTCGCGCCAGTCCGCCAGCTCCTCATTCTTTCCGCTCACCGTCACATGGGAAGCAAAGCTCAGCATGCGGTCTCGAATCTCACGCTCGAAACCATTCATAACCGAGAGCACGGTGATCAGGGCCAACACCCCCAGGGCGGTGCCGAGCATGGAACTACCGGCTATGAAGGAGATATACCGGTTACGCCGACGGGCACGGGTATAACGCAGTCCAATATAGGCTTCCAGGGGTCGAAACATGCCGGACTCGCTCAGGGACAGAACACCGGAATCGGCGTTTCCAATTCGATCGACGCGGGGGAAACCCTGGCGCGCAGGGCGTAAGCCTCCACTCCCGCCGCCAGCGCGCGGCGAAGGGTTGAACCATAGGCCGGATCGATGGCATCGGCGGGACGGACCTGCGACACATCCAGCCGCTGCACGCAGAACACCACCGCGCCTCGGCAGCCCTGCTCCACCATCCCCATCAGCTCACGCAGATGCTTGACGGCCCGCTCACTTCGGGCATCGGGAAACAAGGCCACACCGTTCTCGACGGCGGCGGTGACGTTTTTTACCTCCACATAACAATCCGGCTGCCCTTCCCCGCTGAGCAATAGGTCGATGCGGCTGCCTTCGCGGCCATAGCGAACCTCACGATCGATACGCGGGTAGCCCGACAGCGGAGTCGGCATGCCAGCACGGATGGCATCAGCCACCAGGCCATTGCTGCGACCGGTATGAATGCCGACCGTCACGCCGGGTTCGGCCTCCACCAGTTCCCAGGTATGGGCATACTTGCGCTTCGGGTTGTCGCTACGGCTCAACCAGACGCGGGAACCGGGCTCGGCACAACCAAGCATGGAGCCGGTATTGGGACAATGGGCCGTCGCCTGACTACCGTCGGCAAAGGCCACGTCGGCCAGAAAACGCTGGCGTCGACGCAGCAGGCGGGCCTCGACCAATGGCTGTGGAAAAATCATCGGCGGTGGTACGGACCGTGAATCGTGATCATTCGTAGCGCAACGCCTCGGCCGGCTGCACCCGGGCCGCCCGCCAGGCGGGGTAGAGTGTCGCCAGCAAGGACAATAAGGCCGCCACCGCTGCCGTCGTGGCCACGTCAGTCCATACCAGGCGGGACGGCAATTCACTCAGGAAATAAACACTCTTCTCAAACAGATCCACAGCGAACCAACGCTCCACAGCCGACACCATATCGCTCAGATAGACAGACACCAACACACCGGAAACGACGCCCACAAGGGTACCCAACAGACCGGTGGCCGCACCCTGGACCACGAAAATGCCGATGATGCGCGCCGAACTCATGCCCAGGGTGCGCAGAATCGCGATTTGCGCCTCCTTGTCCCGCACCACCATCACCAGCGTGGACACGATATTGAATGCCGCCACCGCGACAATCAGCAGCAGAATCAGAAAGATCATGCGTTTTTGCATTTGCAGGGCGCGGAAAAAGTTGACGTTGCGGCGAGTCCAGTCGCTGACCCAGTAACCGCCGTGAAGGGAATGGGCAATCTCGACGGCAATGGCAGGCGCCTGTAAAGGGTCGTCCAGACGCAGGCGCACTGACTGCACCGCACCGCCCTTGCCCCAAAGGGTCTGGACATCCGCCAAGTGCATCAGCACCACACCTTCGTCGAATTGCTTCATACCTGAATCAAACACCCCGCTGACGGTGACTCTATGCAAAACCGGCAACACATCACCCCCGGCAGTGTTGGCCTTCGGCAACACCAGGGTAAGCCAATCGCCGGGCTCAACCTTTAGCATGCGGGCCAAGGCCGTGCCCAAAATCAGATGAAAGCCGCCGGGCGCAAGGTCGTTGAGCGAACCGCTGCGCATACGTTCAGCAATGTCGGTAACCGCAGCCTCCGCCTCCGGCAATACGCCGCGGGCCACCACAGCCTGCACGCGTCCCGCGCGACTCAGCAGGACTTCCTGTTCCACTGTGGGAGCAGAGGAAAGCACATGGGGGGCATCGTGCAGTTCCTTGGCCAGCGACTGCCAGTCATCCAGCTGATTGCCGGGCCCGGAGATCATCACATGGGCCATGAACCCCAAGGTGCGGTTGCGAACCTCTTCCTCAAAGCCATTCATCACCGACAGGGCCACGATCAGCACCATCACCCCCAGGGCCACGCCGATCACTGACATCAACGAGATGAAGGAAACAAAGCGATTGCGTCGCCGCGAGCGGGTATAGCGCAGGCCGATATAGGCGGGTATGGGACGGAACATGTACTCGGAGCCGGTCGGACGTTGAAGAATCCACTGCGCAAGCGTGTCGCCACGGTCCCCACAATCCAGCTGACTCCCAGTGCACCTTGGTCTCGTTGGGCCACTGAGGGTGCGGTGCTATCATTGCCGTAGCGGGGCGCAGACGGGCGAACATCGGGCCAGCATTCGCGATCCGGTGGTTCCCGGCCACGGTCCCGTGCAGTCTACCATCCCAAAACCAAGGGGAACACGCATGCGGCGTGCATTGATTCTGATCTCGGTTTTGCTGGCCGCAGACGCCCAGGCAGGGAGTCTGCTGCTGATCGATGCGATACGCGCCGAACCACCCAACAACAGCGCTGGCATTCTGCGCCCGCGTCGAGGCAGCGATATGCAGAGCGTGCAAACCCGCTTCGGTGAACCCCTGCGTAAGGCGCCGGCGGTAGGCAAGCCGCCGATCACCCGCTGGTATTATGGCGATTACATCGTGTACTTCGAATACAACAAGGTACTCGATACCGTGATCCTGCGCTGATCCATTCGATGGCTACACCCCGTTTTCCGGCCGAATGGGAAGACCAGGCGGCCACACTGCTGACCTGGCCACGGGCCGATACCGCCTGGCGCCCCTGGCTGCGTGAAACCGAAGCCTGCTATGTGGCCATGGCCACCGCCATTGCCCGCTATCAACCAGTGTGGATAGTGGTGCCCGACCGCACCCTGGAAATCCATGTCCATGGTCTGCTTCGCGATCTGTCTCCGCGCCGGCTGCGCTTTCTGCACGCCCCGACCAACGACACCTGGATTCGGGACTATGGTCCTATCACCGTGTCCCAGGGCGAGCAGGCCAAGCTGCTGGACTGGCACTTTCGCGGCTGGGGAGGCAAGTTCGATTCCGCCAAGGACAATGCCTCCACCCACAACCTGCATGCCTCCGGCGCATTCGGCCCTACTGCGATTGAGCAGCTGGATACCGAGCTGGAGGGCGGTGCCATCGACACCGATGGGGAAGGAACCCTGCTGACAACCACCGGCTGCCTGCTTCACGGTAACCGGAATCCGGGCATGTCCGAAGCCGGATACGAACAGATCTTTGCCCAGCGACTCGGCTGCGACCGGGTTCTCTGGCTACGCCACGGCCACCTGGAAGGCGACGACACCGACGGACATGTGGATACCCTGGCCCGTTTCACCGATTCGCAGACCATTGTCTACGTCGGCTGCGACAACCCGGCCGATCCCCATTTTTCCGACTTGCAGGCAATGGAGAAGGAACTGCTGGCGTTTCGCGACCGATCTGGCGCACCTTATCGCTGCATCGCCCTGCCCTGGCCCGGCAGCCGCTTCGACGAACAGGGGGAACGCTTGCCGGTGAGTTACGCGAATTTTCTGATTATCAACGGCGCGGTGCTCGCTCCGGTGTACGACGACCCGGCCGACGATCTGGCATTGTCGCGTCTGGCCGAATGTTTTCCCGAACGAGACATCGTCCCGATTCACGCCCTGCCTCTCATTCGGCAATACGGCAGCGTGCATTGCGCCACCATGCAACTCCCGGCAGCGGTAGCCAGATGACCCAGCGAACACTCAGCGTGGCCCTGGTACAACAGCGTTGCGGCGATGATCTGAAAGCCAATCTCGAAGCCAGTCAGCAAGCTGTTCGCGAAGCCGCCGCCGGCGGTGCCCGACTGGTGGTCCTGCAGGAATTGCATCGCAGCCGCTATTTCTGTCAGACCGAAGACCCGGCGGTGTTCGATCTCGCCGAACCCGTGCCAGGTCCGAGTACCGAATCCCTAGGTCGCCTGGCGGCGGAGCTGGACGTGGTCATCGTTGCATCCCTTTTCGAGCGACGTGCCCCTGGTTTGTATCACAACACCGCAGCGGTACTGGACAGTGATGGCAGTCTGGCGGGGCGTTACCGAAAGATGCACATCCCCGATGACCCCGGTTACTACGAAAAATTCTATTTCACCCCAGGAGACTTGGGCTTCGAACCCATCGAAACCCGGGTAGGACGACTGGGGATACTGGTGTGCTGGGACCAATGGTATCCGGAGGCCGCCCGGCTGATGGCCATGGCCGGAGCGGAGCTATTGATCTACCCGACGGCCATAGGTTGGGACGAACGGGATACGGAAGAAGAGAAAGACCGCCAACGGCAGGCCTGGACCATGATTCAACGGGCGCATGCCATTGCCAATGGCTTACCTGTGCTGTCCTGTAACCGTACCGGCTTCGAACCCAATCCCAACCGGGCCGAACCCGGCATCCAATTCTGGGGCAGCAGTTTCATTGCCGGCCCCCAAGGGGAACTGCTGGCCCAGGCTTCGACGGACGATGAAACGGTGTTGATTGCCGATATCGACCTGGGCCGAACCGAAGAGGTAAGGCGACTTTGGCCTTACTTTCGCGACCGGCGCATCGATGCCTATTCCGACCTCACACGCCGCTTCCGGGACTAATACGCTATGACGCGCGCATTACTCATTGCCCTATTAAGCTGCCACCTTACTGCGGGAATCTGTACTAACGCCTTGGCTCAAGGCGTCTCCAAGACAACCCATCCACCGACAGACGAAAAACAGCGCAAGACCGACGAAGAACCGGAACCCGACTGCGATTGACTTTTGTCAGTGAAGAACGCTTTTCCAAGTCAGATGCCGACAACGGTGCATTCTCCGCTAACCATAGCGCTAAGCCATTGGCCATCCGTGGCAACAAGAGCCGCCCAAACTGACATGACAAGACTGTCAGCCTGGTCTACTCATCGGTAGATCGAATCGACCCTTTACAAAGGACAAACTTCACAACCATTTGTAATTTTAATCTTTTTTTAAAAGTCACCGACAAACAAGCGCCTTGGTCCTCGTTTTGCTTAGGTCATCACAGAACGATTGAGACCTACGTCCCCCTTAACGGGGCGACGATCGCCAACAACGAGGTGACGCAATGCAACACCAACACAGCTCAGGCCGCCAGTGGGCTGTATCCGCTCTGTTGCTTCTCCTGATGATCGGATATATCTGGTTCAGCCCGCTGTTCCCCAATGCCCTGTCGGGGGCAGATCTGCCAACACTGCCCGAAAGTGTGACTCAAGCGGCCGGTTACGGTACGCATCGGTAGTTTCACCATGGACGCATTCGCGGTGGCGCAGTATGCTCATCGGCTTTCCCTTACAGCCGATACACGCGCCGCCCATGCGTATCCTAGCCGACGAAAATATCCCTTTCGTACGAGAAGCCTTTGCCAGCCTTGGTGAGGTACGGACCATTGCCGGTCGCGGAATGACACCCGATCAGCTCGGTAACGCCGATATGCTCCTGGTACGCTCCGTAACACGGGTGGACGAAGCACTGTTGGCGGGCTCAAACGTACAATTCGTGGCTACCGCCACCATCGGTGTCGACCATGTCTCGACCCAATGGCTGACACAGCAAGGCATCGGCTTCGCAAGCGCCCCCGGCAGCAACGCCATATCGGCCGCCGAGTATGTCGTCACCAGCCTGTGGTTGATGGCCCAGCGGCAGGGTCGGGTCCTACAGGACCTGCGCGTAGCAATCATTGGTTGTGGCAACGTGGGCTCTCGGGTATTCAATCGCCTGGAAGCACTGGGCGTGGAATGTCTGGTCAACGACCCGCCCCGCTCCGAACTGGATGCGGACTACGACTATCGCCAACTCCACGAATGCTTGGACTGCGACGCCTTTTGTGTGCACGTTCCCTTGACCACTGCCGGCCCTCACGCCACTTTGCGGTTTCTTGATCACGACTTCTTCGAAGCCCTGCCCGAAGGGGCCATCTTTCTCAACGCTGCCCGTGGTTCCGTGGTGGACGAAGCCGCGCTGAGCAAGATACTCGATACCGGAAAAGCGCTGAACCTGGTCCTCGATGTCTGGGCCAACGAACCCAATATCGATGAAAGACTTGTGCAAAGGGTGCAAATCGGCACGGCACACATCGCCGGCTATAGCCTTGACGGCAAGGTACGCGGCACAGAACTCATCTACCGAGCCGCCTGTGCTCACCTTGGGGCGGCGCCAAGCTGGTCGCCGGATCAGGTTCTACCCGAATCCTGGTTGGGCGAGATGCGTTTCGGTCCCACCGCAGACGACGATCAGGTGATCCAGACCGCCATGCTTGCCCTCTACGATCCCCGCCAGGACGACGCCCGGCTTCGGATCGCCGTTCAAACCAATCCGGGCAACGGATTTGATCGCCTGCGCCGCGAATATCCACCGCGTCGCGAATTCAACAGCCTGCGTGTGGTGGTTCCGGCTGGACGCTCCGCCCTGAGGGCACGCCTGGACGCACTGGGCTTCAAGAGTTAGCTAGTGATCCCGCTTCAACGGGATTGACTGAAGATTCGATATGAGCGAGCCGAAAACCACGCGTTGAACGGAACCCAGATCAAGGCAGGAAAATAAACAGTATTTTCTAATACCCGCATATTCGAAAACGCGGAGGTGCGCCGTGTTCAATATGTTGGTCTGCATCGTAGCCGCCGCAATCCTAGCGGTGGGAGCGGTATTCCTGTACGGCGTTGACGGCTTGGTTTACCAGCCGTGGGTGGAATACACCTTCTGGTGGTTATTCGCGGCCGCCGTGGCATTTGCCTTCTTGCAAGAGACCTCCCCCATGGTCCGGGGTCTATGTGCCCTACTGCCGAAGGATGCCGGGTTCTGTCGGGACTGCCACTGCGAAGAACGGTAAACGCCAGCAAGCGCCTGACTCCTCGGACCATCGGCCGAAACCCAATCTCCCGAGCGCAAAAACCTTTGGGGGAAAGCGGGATATGTGGTATTACATGCCGTGCGTTTGGCTGTAGCCGCATCGGACCAACAAACTCATGATCCAAATCCTGCTCTCCCTGGTCGTGCCACCCCTGGCGGTCGCGCTGTTTTGTCGGGCCTGGGGATGCGCCGCTCCGATTTTCGTTTTCTGGATAACCGGCATTGTCGGCATCGCCTATGGACTGAACGGCGGCCCAACCGTAGGGACCCAAGTCAATCTCTATGTAGTGATTCTGGGTCTGATCCTTTGGGCTATCTCATCGGTTTGGGCAATCCTCACTCTGGTAGGCAATCGGCGCGCAGAACACGGCCAGGAGGTCGACGGCAGTGGTCCGGCACATACGTATCCGGACGTGGACGAGAGTGATCCGATGGATGAAATTCGCAGGGTACGCTGAGTATCGGACAGTACTGTAGCAGAGCAAATGGAATAGAAGCTCGGGCCGCGCCTCCATACAAATTTCGATTGAATGCACCGCCGTTTGTCGAACGGTGCTTCCAGCACCGCCCTAATCGTGCCTGCTCCGCAGAGGATACAGTCAGGTTACGCAGAAGCATTCATGCATATTTACAGAAGTAAGCCCCCCGGAACGCTGCTGAAATCCAGCGGCGTTCCGAATAGATAACTAATGTCTTATTGCGCGGCAGCACGCTGCTACGCGTGAGAAGGCTCTGCCAGTCGATGTATTATTTTTTCTGCTCAAACAACAGAACCAGGGTCACTTGATCCGGTATGCCAGTGACGGCAATTCCCCGCTCCTTTTGGAAATCCTTCAATGCCTGTTCGGTCCTGGGACCAGGGATGCCATCGGCGACACTATCGTAGTGCCCGCGTTTGGCCAGCTCCCGCTGCACACGACGGAGGATTTCCTTGTAGATGGGAATCTGGACCTTGGAATCGGAGGAAGAAGTGAACGTAACGATGTCCGAACGCTCTTCCACCCGCATGGGGACCAACGCCTTGATCAGCTCCGATGACGCCTGACCAAAGGGGATAGTTGGATTTTTCTGGCAAAACTGGTCCAGGAAGTAGGCCATCAACTCCGGGGTCTGCCAGGCAGCAATGTCGTAAGTGTCGGCAGCCATCAAGTTGTAACCTGACAACATCCCCTGCAACCAGGACACATAGATACCGTAAAGTTCCTTCTTTTCCTTGCGGGCAGCTACGAAATTTTCACAACTTTGGGCGCCCGCGCCCTTGATGGCCGCTGCCTTGTCCCTATCCGCCGCCACGGCAGGCACGGAAAGGAGCAGCGCAATAGCAACGCTGGCAATCTTGAATTGAGTCATGGGGTCCTCCTGCGGATTTGCCCGCAACCCAAACGGCACGGACGTGCTTTTTCACTTCGCCGGGCCAGGACAATTCCCGGCGCCGATTTTGGGCGGGACTTGTCCCGCCGGGACACCGGCCAGCAGCAGCTGCTCGCTTGTAAAGCGCCAGAGCCCGCGATGCCAGCAATAGGTTAATAATTTGGGTTTGCCACCCCAACCCTCAAGGACGATCGTCGGCGACTTCGCCTTCTTTTTTCACCGGCATCAGATCTTCCTTGCTGACCCCCATGGCGAGCACTACGGCGCTGGCGACATAGATCGAGGAATAAGTGCCGATCACGATGCCGACAATTAATGCCGTGGCGAAGGCATGAATGATCTCGCCACCGAACACGAACAGCGCAAAGAGCACCACCAATGTGGTTGCCGAAGTCATCACTGTACGTGAAAGCGTTTGGTTCAAGGATGCGTTGGTAATTTCTTCCGGCGTGCCCTTGCGAATCTTCCGGAAGTTTTCCCGCACCCGGTCGAACACGACGATCGTGTCGTTCAAGGAATAACCGATCACTGCGAGTACCGCAGCCATCACCGTGAGGTCGAACTCCATCTGGGTCACAGAGAAAAAGCCCAGAGTGATTATTACGTCGTGAATGAGGGCTGCTACCGCACCAAGGGCAAATCGGTACTCAAACCGAATCGCAACGTAGATCAGAATTCCGATCAAGGCATACAGCATCGCCAATCCGCCGTCCTCGGTCAGTTCGTCACCCACCTGGGGGCCGACGAACTCCACACGTCGAAGATCCAGCTTTTCCTCGGCCCCGTGGGCACCCTGTAGTGCCTGGATTACCTTGCTGCTAAGTTCGGCGCTGGCTTCCTTCTCTCGTGGGGCAAGGCGGATCAGTACGTCCTTGGACGTTCCGAAATGCTGTGCCGTGGCATCTTGATAACCCGCACCGCTGAGTGCATCACGTACCTCACCCAATTCCACAGCACCGGGATAGCCCACTTCGATCAGGGTGCCGCCGGTAAAATCGATGCCGAAAGCCAATCCGCGGACCGCCAGAGCCAGCAGAGAAATCACAATCAGTGTGGCTGAGAAAACGGTGGCAATCTTTCGCTTGCCGAGGAAGTCGATCCTGGTATCGTTTCCGAAGATGTTCATGGTCTTAGCACTCCACTCAGATCGACAGGGTCTTCAGGCGCTTGCCACCAAAGATGGCGTTGACGACCACCCGTGTGCCGAAGATCGCAGTGAACATGGACGTTACGATACCCAGACTCAGGGTAACGGCGAAGCCCTTGATCGGCCCGGTTCCGAAGCTGAACAACACCACGGCCGCAATCAATGTGGTGATATTGGCATCCGCAATTGTCGAAAAGGCCTTCTCATAACCGGCGTGGATACTCGCTTGAGGCGAGTTGCCCAGGCGCAGCTCCTCCCGTATTCGCTCGAAGATGAGCACGTTGGCGTCAACCGCCATACCCACAGTGAGCACGATACCGGCGATGCCCGGCAAGGTCAGTGTGGCCTGCAACATGGATAACAGCGCCACGATCAGAACCAAATTCATGGTCAGGGCCAGGTTGGCCACCAACCCGAAGGCGCGATAGTAGATCGCCATCACTACCAGCACGGCCACAAAGCCGATGATCACAGAGCGGAAACCCTGCTCAATATTCTCACGCCCCAGGCTGGGGCCGACGGTACGCTCTTCGACGATGTCCATGGGCGCAGCCAAGGCGCCAGCGCGCAGCAACAGGGCTAGGTCGCGCGCCTCTTCAGGGCTGTCCAGGCCGCTGATCTGAAAACGCTTGCTCAGATGATCGCGGATGGTGGCGACGTTGATTACCTCTTCAACCTTGCGCTTGCTCTTGGTCGGTTCGCCATCCACCCATTTGGTCTCGGATTTGTTTTCGATGAACACAACCGCCATCGGCTTGCCGATATTGTCGCGGCTGATATTGCTCATCTTGCGGGCGCCCTTGCCGTCCAAGGTAATGAACACGGCGGGCGTGCCGCCCTGCTGCTCGATACCGGAAGCGGCATCAATGATCTGGTCGCCGGTGACGATCACGCGCCGCTGAAGCAACACCGGACTTCCCTGGCGATCCTTGTACAGGCGCGAACCGGCCGGCACCTTGCCGTTGACCGCATCAGACAGGTCGTGCTGCACATCCACCAAGCGAAACTCCAGCGTGGCGGTAGCGCCAAGAATCTCCTTGGCACGCACGGTATCCTGCACACCCGGCAACTGGACCACGACCCGGTTGTCGCCCTGCTGCTGAATCAGCGGCTCTGCAACCCCCAGTTCATTGACACGGTTACGCAGGGTGGTGATGTTTTGCTCCAGCGCAAAGCGCCTCACCTGACGTATCTCGGAGTCTTGCAGGGTCGCCAGCAGCGAAGAACTGCCACCTGCATCGTCCGGCACGACGTTCAAGCTTCGAAACTCGTCGGCGATCTTCTCTACCGCCCTGTCGCGACTTTCCGCATCACGGAAACGCACCCGTACGCTGTCACCCTCTTTGGTCACGGCCACATAGCGAATCTTTTCTTCTCTCAGCAATCCACGCAGATCTTCCGTGTAGCGTTCGACCGCCTGGAAGACTGCGGCATTCATATCCACCTCCAGCAGGAAGTGCACGCCACCGCGAAGGTCCAAGCCCAGAAACATGGGCTCCGCCCCCAAAGACGTCAGCCAGTCAGGCGTTGAAGCCGCCAGATTCAAGGCAACCTGGTAGTCGTTGCCGACGGCCTTCTGTATCTCGTCAACGGCTTCCAGCTGCGCCTCGGTATCATGGAACCGGATCAATACCTGATCCGCCGTTTGTTCCAGGTTTTTATATTCAATCTTGACCGCCTTCATGGCGTCCTTGATGTTGGTCACGGTGGTTTCCGTGATCAATCCCCCTCTACGGGGAGAAACCTGCACCGCCGGGTCCTCGCCATAGAGATTGGGCAGTGCATATAGGGCACCGACGATGACAACCACCGCCAGCAAGAGATATTTCCACAATGCGTTCTGGTTCATATTCGGTGCACCGCTCCCGGATGCCGACTACTTGTTGACGCTTTTCAGGGTTCCCTTCGGCAGGGTGGCGCCAATGGTGGCACGCTGCGCCCTGACAACCACGCCTTCGGCCACTTCGACACTGATGTAGTCGTCAGAAACCTCGACGACCCGACCCAACAGACCGCCGCCGGTAACCACCTCATCGCCCTTGGCAAGGGCTTGCACCATTGCGGTATGTTCTTTCGCCTTTTTTTGCTGTGGGCGGATCAGCAGGAAATAAAACACCACGATCAGAAGAACGGGAAACGCCAAGGCCTCGATCAGGCTGGGCTGCTGTCCCGCCGCACCGGCGGCTTGAGCCATGGCATCTTGGATGAAGAAACTCATATCGATGTACTCCGACTAGAGAGTGATTCGGGCGCACGCGACAAAATGGACTCGCGTCCGATCCCAGCCGCGGATAACCGACGGGTGTGGGAATGGAACAGCCTTCCGTTGGGGCGTAACGACGAGATGAATTCACGACGCGCGACATATCGCGACACGACTTTCGGCCCGATGGCCCAGTCCGCACGGCGGGCCAAACCGCACGCGGGCGCCATTATGCCACAGTAGGCGCCGATTGCTCGCGCCGCTCGTAGAATCCTTGCACAAAGGCATCCAGGCGCTGCTCGGCGATGGCTGATCGCAGATCTGACATCAGATCCTGGTAATAGTGCAGATTGTGAATGGAATTCAGCCTCGCCCCAAGAATCTCATTGCTGCGATCCAGGTGACGCAGATAGGCGCGGCTGTAATGTCGGCAGGTGTAACAACCGCATTCCTCGTCCAGTGGACCGGTATCGAACTGGTAACGGGCGTTGCGGATGCGGATCACACCATCGCGCGTGAACAGATGTCCGTTACGGGCATTGCGGGTCGGCATCACGC
>JAGRGI010000158.1 GCA_020445565.1 Chromatiales bacterium | reverse complement strand
TCGGTATGACGCGGATGGGCGGGATGGGCGGCATGCCCGGGATGTCGGGCATGGGCGGCATGGGCGGCATGTCCGGGATGGGCGGTATGGCGGGCATGGGCGGTATGTCCGGCATGGGTGGCATGTCGGGCATGGAAGGCATGTCCGGCATGGACGGGATGTCCGGAATGACCGCCGAGTGGAATCCGCCGAAGAATTGACCGATTCCGGTCTTACGGGGCACAGCAATGTGCCCCCTTTTTACCCGCAAATGACTCTGTGAGGGAGCCCATGATGAAGCTCTGTCAAGTGATCGTACACGCGACGTTGGCGCTCGGCGTGATCACCCTCGCGCAGGCGGAATCGTCAAACGCGAACCTGCAATACAACGCGTCACGCTGGGACCCGATACATTTCAAGCCGGCCATCGATTCCGCCAGCAATGAGCAATGTCTCACCTGTCACCAGGAGATCATCGACCGCAAAGTGCTGGAACGATCCCCCGCCGGCCTGCTGCCCGAGGACGCCCTGGCCTGGTATCAGACCCTGGATACCTATGAGGGTGAACAGGACACCTTTCATCGACGCCATTTGATGTCGGACTATGCAAAAGAGGTCATGGATCTTCGCTGCAATACCTGCCATCAGGGCAACGATCCGCGAGAAGAAACGGCCAATTCCTCGGCCAACGGCGATACCGCCCTCACCCAGCGCAAGCATGTCGATCCGACCCTCTGCCTGATGTGTCACGGGCAATACGACGCCCAGATCATGGGGGTTCCTCCGGGCGACTGGCGAGAAACAGGAAATCTGTTCAACTTCGACTGCCTGACCTGCCACGCAGCAATCCGCACCCATCGCCATCAGGTCAACTTCCTCAAACCTCAGGCAATCGAAGACGCGGCGCAGAGTCGCAAAGACGTTTGTTTCGGCTGTCACGGCGGCAGGGCATGGTACGACATCCCTTTCCCTTATCCACGTCATGCCTGGCCAAGCGCGGGTCCCGAGATCCCCGATTGGGCGAAGAACCGCCCCACCGAATCCACGGCTCGCTTTCTCGCGACCCCGAATTGACTTCGCCCTGTAGAGGAAACCGGTCATGAGCGCAAAAGACATCAGCAATCACATTACTTCGCGATTGAACCTCACGCGGCGAAGCTTCATGAAGTCCACCGCCGGAGGCGCCGCTGCCCTGGGGCTCGGTGGACTCATTGAGACAAGGACTGCCAAGGAGGCCAAGGCATTCGCCTATGAACCCTATCCCAAGGACGACGAACTGGAAACGGTGGTCACCTCCTGCGCCCACAACTGCGGTTCACGGCATATGCTGGTCGCCCACAAAAAGGGCGACGTCATCGTCCGCCTGTCCACCGACAACGGCAGCTACCAGGCCAATGGACACTTCGGCAAGGACACCGAAGAAGAGCCACAGCTCCGCGCCTGTCTGCGCGGGCGCTCCTATCGTCAGCGCTTGTATTCTGCCGAACGTCTGCTGTACCCGATGGGGCGTGTGGGCAAACGGGGCGAGGGTAAATTCAAGCGCCTCTCCTGGGATGAGGCGCTCGACTACATCGCCAGGAAGATGATCGAAATCAAGGATAAATACGGATCGACAGCGCTGCTCGACCAGAGCTACGCAGGTGCCTCCTACGGTGTTTTACACAAGTCAGACCAGATCGAAGGGCTGCTCGGCCGCTTCCTGGGGATGTTCGCGTGCCGCACCAATTCCTGGTCGGTACCCTCTTACCAGGGCACCACCACCAGCTCCCGCTGGACCTTCGGCACGATCGAGGATGGCAACGAGGACGACACCTACGCCCATAGCAAGCTGATGATCATGTGGGGTTGGAACCCGGCCTATACCTTCCACGGCGGCAACACGTTTTATTACTTGCGCATGGCCAAGCAGCGCGGCTGCAAGTTTGTACTGATCGATCCCCAGTACACCGATTCCGCCGCCGCCTACGACGCTTGGTGGATCCCCATCAAACCCAATACCGACGCGGCGATGTTGGCCGGTATGGCCCACTACATCTTCGCCAACAACCTTCAGGACCAGGACTTCATCAACCGTTTCACGCTAGGTATGGACGCCGGCACCATGCCCGATTGGGCGCAGAACTCACCGAACGGCAACGAAAACTTCAAGGACTACATCCTCGGCACCTATGACGGCGTGGCGAAAACGCCGGAATGGGCATCGGCCATCTGCGGCGTGCCGGCCGACGACATCAAGAAACTCGCCGATATGTATGCCCGCACCAAACCGGCCGCGCTGAAGGCATCCTGGGCGCCGGGCCGAAACGCTTACGGCGAGCAGTACAACCGCATGGCGGCCGCCTTGCAGGCAATGACGGGCAACATCGGCAAACTCGGGGGCTGCGCCGAGGGTGTGGGCAAGGCTTGGCACGCCGAGTCCGTGGCCTACCCCTACGACCAATACGCCAACATCTGGTTCGCCTCCATCAAATCCGACCGTTGGGCCCATTGCGTCCTCAATTATCCCAACGTGAGCCGCGAAGAGATCGGTTGCTGGCCGCGCAGTGACAACACCGACGGAATGATTCCCAACATCAAGGGAATCTTCTGGCAGGGGTCGGACTGGTTCAATCAATTGACCAACGTCAACAAGGAAATCCAGGCCATCAAAAAGTTGGAACTGGTGGTATGCATGGATTCCACCATTACGCCCTCCGGTTTGTGGGCCGATGTGATGCTGCCCGTGGCCACCCACTTCGAACGCCATGACGTGGCCCTGCCCTGGTACAAGGGCCACTACTACATTCACCGCCCGAAAGTGATCGAGCCCCTGGGTGAATCCAAGACCGATTTTCAGATTTTCACCGAACTGGCCTATCGCATCGGCGAGAAAGACGGCAAGGGAGAGATCTTCGGACGCACCTACAACCCCAAGGCGGACCGCAGCTATTTCGACAACCCCGACGCCGTGGACGAGGCCTATCTGCGGGAGTGGTGGGAACAAAAGGTTATGCACCACCAGCATGTGGACATGAGCTGGGACGAGTTCAAACAACGCGGGGTCTACAAGTTCACCTTCGACAAGCCCTATGTGGCCTTCCGCGAGCAGATCGAGAACGGCAAACCTTTCACCACCCCGTCGGGAAGAATCGAAATATTGTCCACGGAACTGGCACAGATCGCCGATTGGACGCGCACCCGTTACGGCTACCATATTCCGTCCATTCCCAAGTGGATCGAGCCCTGGGAATCGCTGAACAGCCCCAAGACAGCGAAGTACCCCTTCCATCTGATCTCGCCACACCCACGCTGGCGAACGCATTCAATCTTCAACAACTGCTCGTGGCTGCGTGAGACTTATGAGCAGGAAATCACGGTCGCCGCGGCGGACGCAAAACGCCTGGGGATCAAGACCGGCGATACGGTGGAGGTGTTCAACGAGCGCGGCAAGGTGGTGGTGCCGGTGTATGTGACCGAGCGTCTGATGCCCGGCGTTGCCGTGATTTACGAGGGCGCCTGGATGGATCTGGACGAAAACGGCGTGGATCGTGGAGGCAATCCGGATTTCCTCACGCTGGACGAACCCAGCCCCGCCGGTGCCTTCGCGTACAACACCGTGTTGTGCGACATCAGGAAGACCCATCTGGAACACCGTCCGGGCTGGGATCAATTGGCGACTTCGCGCGCTCACGTTTTCCGTCGCGACCTTTGAACGTCAGGGGAGTCAACAATGGCCATGAAACTTGATGAAGAGAAAAAGGCAAAGGTCAAGCTGGCGGTAAAACGCCGGAAAAAAGAGGTCTACACCCCTGTCATTCCGGATACGCAGCTCGGCTTCGTTCACAACAACGTGGACTGCATCGGCTGCCGCGCCTGCGAGATCGCCTGCAAGGACAAAAACGGCCTGCCGGCAGGTCCGCGCTTTCGCCGCGTGCAGTACGTGGAGGGAGGAAGCTACCCGGAGGTGTACGCCTACAAGGTCAACATCTCCTGCAATCACTGCGCAAAGCCGGCCTGCCTTCCCGCCTGCCCGACGGGGGCAATTTTCAAACGTCAGAAGGACGGCATCGTCGACATCGATTCCACGCTGTGCATCGGCTGCCGACGCTGCGAGGCCACCTGTCCCTACGGCGCACCGCAATACGACCCGGAGGAAGGCATCGTCAAAAAATGCAATCTGTGCGTGGACGAGATCGATGCCGGACGCAAACCCTACTGCGTGATGGGCTGCATGATGCGTGTTCTGGATCTGGTGGACATCAACCAGTTGCGCCAGGGCGTCTACGACACCAAGGCGATCGCGCCCCACGAAACGCCGGTTCGCGCCGTGAAGAATTTTGCCGATCCGACCCTCACCAATCCATCTATCGCCTTCATTCCGCACAGCAAGGGAAAAGTCGAATGAGCTACACCGAGTTCGATAGCCGTGGACCCGGCGGTATGGGGGACGCCCTGGATGCATTCCGGGCGGCCTCATCCCGCGATACCCTGGCACTGGCGTTTCTCCACAATGCCGAGTTGGACGCGGAGGTCATCCTCAAGCTGATCGACGATGTCGAACACGAGTCCGTCCTGCAACTCGCCCTGGTGTCGGCACGGGGCAGAGAGGCGCAAGAACTGTTTCACGCCGGCCTCGCCCACCTGGGACCGGACCCGAGTCCGGCGGACCTGGACGAATTGGCCGCGGACTATGCGGGGATCTACCTGAACCATTCGCTGCGCGCCTCGCCCTGCGAATCGGTATGGATCGACGAAGAGGGGCTGGCGATGCAGGAAGCCATGTTCCAGGTGCGCGAATATTACAGTCGCCACGAACTGGCCACGCGCGACTGGCGCAAACGCTCGGACGACCACATCGTACTCCAGCTCCAATTCGTGTCGCATCTGCTGGCAACCGGTGAACACTTCGAAGAAATCGCCCGTTTTCTCGATGAGCACCTGCTGCGCTGGGTCTCCGACTTCGCAGCCCGAGTCGCCTCACGCTGCGCCACGCCGTTCTATGCCGGACTTTGCGCCCTCACGGCCGCCTATGTGGAAGAGTTGCGAGACCTGCTGGCCGAGATTTTGGAAACGCCCCGCCCCAGCGCCGAAGAAATCGAAAAGCGCATGAAACCCGGCGTGCAGGTCGCCCTACCGACGAGCAAATTCGTTCCCGGGTCCGCGCCCTCATGGTAAGCCCTTCCGACTGTGTCCAGACCTGGAACCGGAACCCACCACAATGAGTTCCCTGCGCGATTGGCTGAGACAGGCCCTGCAAGAGGTGGAACGTATCCCCGAGATCCACGGAGAGCGCTGCGTGCACGCCTTGGTCGAGACGGCACAGTGCTCGGCCTGCGTCGACACCTGCCCGCGGGACGCCTGGTCGCTGGACGATGAACACCTTGCCCTGGATGCCGAGCGTTGCGACGGCTGCCATTTGTGCGTGGCCGCTTGTCCCGAGGGGGCGATCCACTACAGCGGCTTGCCGATGCTGCGTCAGGACGGCCAGAAGAAGATAGCCGCCTACGCCTGCGCCGAGGCCCCGGTTCACACCGGCGAAGGCAGGATCGGCTGCCTGCACGCCATCGGCGTTGCCACGTTGATAGCCCATTACACCAGCGGGATTCAAACGCTGTTGACCTGCTCTGCCGACTGCCGACAGTGCGAGCGAAACAGCGACGATGGATTGCCGGAGCGCCTTCTCGGCTTGAACGCGCTGCTTGCCAGTCGTGGCCTGCCAACCATGAACCGGCAAGCGCTGCAAGCGAGCGAATGGGGAAGGATGGCTCGCATCGGCGCGGAGCCGGAACCGGCCCCGTCGATGAATCGCCGGCAGTTTTTTCGCCTCGGCACAGCCACCCTGATAGCAGAGGCGGAACCGGTCTTGGACCCTACCCAATCGATGCCCGACCCCGCGCAGACCCAGCGTCGTCTGCCCGCTTGGACGCCCGGACAACTGGCCGCCTTCTGCGTGCAAATCGACGCCGCCGCGTGCAATGCCTGTGGCGCCTGCGTGCGCCTGTGTCCCCATCAGGCGCTGGTCGACGCGGGCATCGACAACCCGGCCGAACCAGGCTATCGAATCGACCCCGACGGCTGCACCGGCTGTGGAATCTGCCTTGACGTCTGTGATCGCCAGGCCGTATCCGTCAAGGCGTGGAGCGTACCGGAAACGACCTTCGTCGCCCTGCGTCGCAAAAAATGCCGCTCCTGCGGCGCGCCGTTTGCCGTGCCGTGGACGCAAGCGGAGGATCAGACCCTATGCAACATCTGTCGCCAGGTCGCCCATTCGCGCCTGCTCTATCAGGTCTTCGATCAATGACAAAAGCCGCCTCGATTTTGCCACCCGCACCGCCCCAGACCGGGAAAGGGTAAGACTATGCCGGAAAACGACTGGATCAGCGATGTCGAATCGTCTCTCGATTCACAGGGGAATCACGGCGGCTTCCTGCTGCTTTTCCCCCAATATCGCCCCGATCTGATACGAACCTTATCGCATCGGCTGGGTTACGCACCGATCGACTTCCGGGCGCAGGTGATGATGCCGCAGGGATGGGACGCGGACCAGATCACACTCGACAGCCTCGACGCCTTTCTCACCCAGCAGGCCGAAGCCCGCCCCGCGGTCGTCAACAATGTGGAGGCATTGCTGGTGACCAAGACCCGCGTGCAGATTCAGGAATGGGCCAAGCAATTTCTGGCCACCGAATGGGCAAATCCGCTGCTCGTGCCGATGTGCGTCCTTTCCGAGTACCTTCCCCCTGCACATCGGCGCGTGCACCGCCTGAGCCCGAGCGAACTGCCCGAGCAGACGTTTGTCGGTCGCCTGATGTTCTGAAAGAGCGAATCAGGACGCCATTGCCCCACGCAGGGCGGCCCGCAGGCGTTCCACCGGCAGCTCAGCGGTATCGGCGGCGCTCAGCAAGACCAGATCCACCTCCGGCAGGGGCGGCAGACCCCACTCGATGATGTGCAGATCGGCCTCCAGCCAACGATTCGTGCGTACCCCCACCCCGAGTCCGGCCCGCAGCGCGGCGCGCATGGCCGAAAGGCTGGTGGTGGACAGTACGATGCGCCAAGGTCGGGCAACCGCATCCAAAGCGCTGAGCACGGCATTTCGAAATACGCAGGGGGCCTTCGAAAGCACCAAGGGCAAAGGCTGGTGTTCCTCGATCTGCAAGGTCGGCGAAGCGACCCAGACCCGTCGCAGGCGTTCGATCAGCTCACTCCGGGCACCCCCGTTAAGGGTTTGTCCTGGCTCCTGGAATATCACCGCAAGATCCAGTTCCCCCTGTTCGATCTGCTCACGCAGTTTGAGATTGGCGTCCACCTGCACTTCCAGCGCCACCCCCGGATGCAGGCGCGAAAAATGTGCCAGCAGATCCGGCAACCCGCCGTCCGCCACCTCTTGGGCCGAGCCCAGGCGCACCCGTCCGCGCACATGGGTCTGCGCCAGAGCCGACAACGCCTCGTCATTCAGGGCCAGCAGACGCCGGGCATAGCCGAGCAGAAGCTCGCCGCGCTCGGTCAATACCAGGTTGCGGGTATCGCGGGTGAGTAACGGCACACCCAGCTTGCCCTCCAGACGTTTGAGCTGCTGGCTCACGGTGGACTGGGTGCGATGCAGGCGCAGCGCTGCACGGGTGAAACCGCCGCCATCCACGACAGCCACGAAGGTACGCAGCAGGTCCAGTTCCAGATTGCGGGGTGATATATTCATATCATGGATAGATATCATTCCAATAATTCGTTTCCAAAATCATAGCTCCGCGCCTAGGCTTTTCTCAAATCTGACGTGGAGAGCCGCCATGCCCTATATCGAAGTCAAGATCGAGCCCGCACCCACCGCGAATCAAGCCACCGTTCTCGCCGACGGAATCACCAAGGCAATGGTGGAACTGATGGGCAAACGCCAGGAAGTCACTGCGGTCCGCATTGCTACCGGCGACACTGCACTATGGACCATCGGCGGCACGCCATGCGCCAAGCCGACCGCTCACCTGAGGGCCGAAATCACGGTTGGAACCAACAGCAGCGCGGAAAAAGCCGAATTTCTGAAAAGAATGCACATCCTGTTGGTGGAAACCCTGGGAGAGCTTGCCGAGGCCAGCTATATCGTGATTCATGAAATTCCGGCGGAAAACTGGGGCTATGGTGGAAAGACGCAGGCCGCCAGAGCCGGGAGAGCATGACGAAATCGGCCCAGAGAAAAAGTGCGATCCAAGGCAACAAACCGCAAAGGCAAAGGCTTCCATGAGCACACGAAAACTCTACGATCTGGACCGCTCCGGCAATTGCTACAAGATCCGGTTGTTACTGTCGATGTTGGGGTTGCACTACGAGCGCGTCCATACCGACAGCACAGCCGGAGCAACGCAAACACCGGCATTCAAACGTCTCAACCCGCGAGGCCAGATCCCGGTACTGGAAGACGACGAGATCATCATTTGGGATTCCATGGCCATCCTGGTCTACCTTGCACGTCGCTACGGCGATGAGCGCTGGCTGCCCAACGACGCGCTGGGCGAGGCACAGGTGATGCAGTGGCTGGCGGTATCCGAAAACGAGCTGCTCTACGGCCTGGCTCGTGCCCGCATCAGCGTGCTGTTCAAGCGACCCTTCGACCTGGATCAATGTCACCGGGATGCTCGACCGGGGTTGGAGGCGATGGAATGGCGGCTGACCGATGCCGACTGGCTGGCGGCCGACCATCCCACCATCGCCGATGTCGCCTGCTATCCCTATGTTTCCCTGGCCGACGAGGGCCGTTTCTCCCTGGAACCCTATCCGGCAGTGGTGAAGTGGTTACGGCGTTTTGAAACCCTCCCTGGCTGGGAAGCGATGTTCGCCTGACAAGGACGTTTGAATATTGTCTATACCCGAAACGTGGGCGGCCGCACGAACCGTCCCGTCAAGCGGATCTCTGCCTGTGCCGATAAAATATTTCTCAACAATTTGTTTTTATTAATTAATTAGCTTCAAATCCTGAACGGGACCGTCACACTGAATGACCTCGACCTTAGGGTTATCAAGCATTGCTGCACCGTGAAAGAGTAAGGCGCGCCTAAGCACGTAGCGCAAGACGCCAAGCCGGTGCACAATTGCCCCTGAGGTGGAATGGAGACCGGCAGAACCTCTGCCATGATTCGGCTGGAAATCAATTATTTACCAAATTCACGGAGATCGACGATGCCAGTCTACGAACAAATCCTGGCGGCCATAGACTTCGGCGAACACAGTCCAACCGTGGTGAGGCGTGCCAGCGCCATCGCGCAACAATGCTCCGCGAATCTGATGTTCTTCACTGTTGTGGACTCGGGCGGCACAGCCAACAAGGAATTCAGCGCTTCGGGAATGGACGACAACGAAGAACTGCTGATCGAATCGGCCCGCAAGCGTCTGAACGAGCTGGTAGATGCAGAGGCACCCGGCACGAACTTCACCACCCTGGTAGTATCCGGCCGCGCCAAGGTCGAGCTGAGCAGAGTCGCAGAACGCGAAAGAGCCGATCTGATCGTGGTCGGCGCTCATGTGCGTCATGGCTTTGCAGATCTGTTCGGCTCGACGGCCGCCCCTCTGTTGCAGTCGGCCTGTTGCGACGTACTAACCGTTCGGTAGCCGGGTAGAGGCAATACGCTGACGCCCCGAGGCGGGCGTCATGCGTTAATTTGCGTTAATCAGGTGACGGAAGTCCGGCTCAACACCGCCGTCCGTAAACTCTCAGGAATCCCGGCAGACCAGGCTATCCAGATCATCGGCAAGGGCTCCGGCCTCGCCGACCAAATGCTCGATCTGATCCCTGCCCATCAGCCGCGTCACTTCGGCCAACATTTGCACGGTCAAGCTGCGGTTTGCCTCGATGATCCTCAAATAGCGTATGGAATATCGCATTTCGGAATCGACAAACAAGCGCGTCAATCCGGCCTCAAAGGCGACCCGGTCAGCCCGGTTTTGCAGCAATTCACCCACTGATTGCCGCCAATCCTCTCTGGCTTGGACCCGCATCCTCCCGTACGGCACAAATTGCCAGTTCCATGCCTTTACCGCCTTTCTCTGGTCTTCACGCAGTGGCCCCAACCAGCGTTCAAGATGTTTGGTTGCCAATGTCAGCCGCTCCTCGCGCTGTTCCTGTTCGGTCTTTTCCTGGTATTCCTCCAGCAACTCCTCGTTTTCTTTCGCCAGACGCGCTAGAAATTCGTCAATCTGATCCTGATTGGACGAGAGCAGGAGATGAACCACGTTTGGCGCGACCTTGCGTTTGATTTCCTTCCAATAGACTCCCAGCCTGTCCACGAACCGGTTGAATGCCGCCTCATCCATACCGCGCCGCAGGAATTCCCGATTGGTATCACGCAATAATTCGGCGTACGCGCCCAGATGGTCGCCACAATGCCAAACCAACAGGTCCCCGACCGCCCTATCCAGATAGGCTTCCTGATCAGCGTTGAGGTCGAGATAATCACCCGTGTAGTAAGGTATGAGCCAATCGAGTTGGTCATAGCCGAATTTGATCGTGCTGCAGGCCGACAGCCCCAAGCCGAGAAAAAGAACCAGCAGAAAATGGGCGACTGGCCTCATCATGGTTCGGGCTTGGCCACTCGCCTTCAGTCCACCCCACCCTGGGCAGCACCAACAAGCTCCAACCGCCGTTCGACAAGAAACAGCCAGCCCAGGCTCACCAAAATGAGCGCCACAAAAGGTATCACCGCCAGATTCACCCATTGCCAGCCCCAGGCATGCAATAGCGCACCAGCACCCAAGGAGGCCACGGAGGTGGCACTGAACACTAGAAAATCATTCAATGCCTGGGCCTTGGCACGTTCCTCTGGCCTATAGGTCTCGGTAAGCATGGCTGTACCGCCGATGAACAGGAAGTTCCAACCCACACCCAGAGCGAACAAGGCAATCCAGAAGTGGGTGACGCTGGTGCCGAGCAGGTTGATGGCCAAGCAAGCGATCAACAGCAGAGCACCCATTTGCAACACCCGCACAACACCCAGACGGTTTATGAGCCGCCCGGTGAAGAACGAGGGTGCGAACATGCCCAGCACATGCCATTGAATCACAAAGGCGGTATCAGAAAAGACGTGATGATGATGATCCATGGCCAGGGGTGTGGCGGTCATCACCAAGGTCATGATGCCGTAGCCGAACATGGCGCAGATCACCGCCACGATGTAACGAGGCTGACCGGCGATCTCCGCCAGCGGCCGGCCGCCGTGTCCGCGCTCATGTTGCGGAACCGGCGCGAAACGGGTGAAGGCCAGTATCAGCAGCGCGATGGCGTACAAACCGATCACAAACAAAAAGCTGCCGGCGAATCGGGCATCGGCAATCAGGTTCTGCCCGTAATTCGCCAGGTTGGGGCCAATGAAGGCGGCGATGACGCCACCGGCCAGAACGTAACTGATCGCCCGTGGCCGTTGGGCCAGGTCCAGACCATCGGCGGCGGCGAATCGAAAATACGTTCCAAACCCATTGAAAACACCGATGCCCGCCGCGCCGACACAAAACCCCCAGAACCAGCCTTGAAGTATCGAAAACACGACCATGCCGCCGGACAGGATGCCAATGACTGCCGCCAGCAGGAACCCGGCCTTGCGTCCGAATCTGCCCATGAACAATGAGGCGGGAATACTGGTGGCCATGGTACCCAACAACTGAATCGCCAGCGGGAGGGTGGCCAGCGCCTTGTCCTCCGCCAGGGCGAATCCGACCAGCGTGGCGGCAGTGACCATGAGGGTGGTGCTGCTCAACATCAGCGCCTGACAAATGGCGAGGACATAGACCGTTATCGGCATGGCGTCTGGATATGGTGGGTAAATGTTCAGTATCGACAAACAGCCACTATAACCGAGAACGGTGTCGTGGGCTCCAAGCCTGACGTGCAATGGAACATCGGTCCAGAGACATCTTCCCAGCGCTGCACGTCCGAGGCGACCAGGAGGGCCGCATTCACCGGAAGAACGAAGACTGGCTTTAACAAGCACCCGAACGTGCTCTTCCCCTCGGCCTGCTGTGTGGAAGAAGCGTGAAGCAGTCGGGAGTCGGATCAAAAACACACGCGATAATTTATGTGATCGGACACCAGTACTCCGAGAACCTTGGGATGCGCGGTAAAACAATCATTCTATATTCTGTATCTGCTCCCGCATCTGCTCAATCAGCACTTTCATCTCCACCGACACCCGCGTGGTCTCCACATCTGCGGATTTCGACCCCAGGGTATTGGCCTCGCGGTTGAGTTCCTGCATGAGAAAATCCAGGCGCCGGCCTACCGGTTGATTCTGATTGAGGACACGGCGGACTTCGGCGACATGGGACTCCAGGCGGTCCATTTCTTCATCCACATCCAGTTTTTGGGTTAGCAACAACAACTCCTGCTCCAGGCGGTTGGGGTCCAATTCCTGTTGCAGTTCGCCGAGACGGTCGAGCAGGCGTTGGCGGATGTTTTGACGAACCTGGGGAAGGCGTTGTTTGGCGAGGGCGATCTGTTCGGCCATGGCGTCGCAGCGCTCCAGCAGCAGATTGCGCAGATTGCCGCCTTCGCGTTCACGGGTCTCGACCAGTTCCGCCAGGGCCTCTTCCAGCAGAGCCATGGTACGTGTTCCGACCATTTCCATGTCCACTTCGGGCAGGGCCAGGACCCCCGGCCAGCGTAGCACTTCGGCTACCGGCAGCTGGGTGGGGCTGTCCATGTGGGTCTCGATCTCACGGACGGCGGCCACCAGCGCGCGGACGGTATCGTGGTTGACGGAGAATTCGCCCTGAGTCTGGCCATTGGGCTGGTAACGCAGGGTGACATCCAGCTTGCCACGTTTAAGGCTCCTTGCGGCGGCCTCGCGTACCGCCGTCTCCAGGGAGCGCAACTCCTCTGGCAGGCGGCAAAAAATCTCCAGATAGCGATGGTTAACGGTGCGCAGCTCCCAGCTCAAGCTGCCCCAGGGCTCATTCAGCGAGCACCTGGCGAAGGCCGTCATGCTTTTGATCATGTTTATCTCCGTCGAGGTTGGGGCAAGGTTAGCACCCCAGGGCTCCGCATACCCTGATTCCGGTATACTTTCGCGCCGTGATCTTCATACACCCACCAGGAAAGCCCATGCGACCCAGCGGCCGAGCACCGGACCAGATGCGCGATGTACGATTCACGCGCCAGTTTACCCGACACGCGGAGGGCTCCGTATTAGTCGAGTTTGGCAGCACCAAGGTAATCTGTACCGCCAGCGTGGAGGACAGCCAGCCCCCGTTCCTGCGCAACACCGACCAGGGTTGGGTGACGGCGGAGTACGGTATGCTGCCGCGTTCCACCGGCACTCGCAGCCGTCGCGAGGCCACGGCGGGCAAACAGAGCGGTCGCACTCAGGAGATTCAACGGTTGATAGGCCGCTCCCTGCGCGCCATCACCGATCTGAACGCGCTGGGGCGGCGTACCATTACCCTGGACTGCGATGTGATCCAGGCCGACGGAGGTACACGTACCGCCTCCATCAGCGGCGCCTTCGTCGCCCTGGCCGATGCGGTTGAAAGCCTGATCTGCGCCGGCAGTCTGGCCGAATCGCCGCTGCGCGGCCAAGTGGCCTCCGTTTCCGTGGGTATCTTTCAAGGCACGCCGGTGCTGGATTTGGACTACGCAGAGGACAGCCGGGCACAGACCGATATGAATGTGGTGATGGATGACGCAGGATCGTTCATCGAGGTGCAGGGCACGGCAGAGGATCATTCCTACAGCCGCGAAGAGCTGGATTACATGTTGGATCTGGCACAAACAGGCATCGACGAGATCCTTCAGCGTCAACGGGAGGCTTTGCAGTGGTAGGCAACCAACATCGCGTCGTGTTGGCCAGCAACAACAAAGGCAAGTTGCGGGAGTTCAATCAGCTGCTGGAACCCTCCGGCCTCAGCGTGGTACCGCAGGGAGACTTCGGCCCCATCGAGGTCGACGAGACCGGCCTCACTTTCGTTGAAAATGCCATTCTCAAGGCTCGCGCCGCCAGCGAGCACGCCGGGCTTCCGGCCCTGGCGGACGATTCCGGCATAGAGGTGGACGCCCTGAACGGGGCACCGGGCATCTATTCCGCGCGCTACGCCGGTGTAGGCGCCAGCGATCAGGTGAACCTGGACAAGCTGCTCGATGCCTTGCGGGAGGTGCCGGAATCACAGCGGGGCGCGCGCTTTCGCTGCGTGATTGTCTATCTGCGCCATCCGGCCGACCCTACACCACTGATCTTTGTCGGTACCTGGGAAGGACGGATTCTGACAGCGGCAAGGGGTGAAAACGGTTTTGGCTACGACCCGGTCTTCTACGTCCCGACGCACGATTGCTCCTCGGCTGAGCTGCCGCCGGAGGAGAAGAACCGTGTCAGTCACCGCGGCCAGGCACTGGCCGCATTGCTCAAGGCACTGACCGCTTAGGCGCCTTGCCGTCAGGGGCCGGCAACAACCTTTCGGCCTCCTTGAGCACAAAGTCCTGAAACGCCTTGGCCACCGGCGACAGGCGCTTGCCCTTGCAGTGCACGATGTGCCAGTGACGCAACAGCGGGAAACCCTGCACATCCAGGATCACCAGGCGACCGGTTTCCAGTTCCAGGGCCAAGGTATGGCTGGAGGCCACGGCCAGTCCGAGATTGGCCTGCACTGCCTGTTTGATCGCTTCCGCCGAAGTCATCTCCATACCCGGCACGAAACTCACGCCATGCTCGGAAAAATGCTTTTCCATGGCGATGCGGGTGCCCGAGCCGGCCTCGCGAATAACGAAGGTCTGATTGTTCAGCGCCTCTACCGGAATATTGCGCTTGCCGGCCAAGGGGTGGGAGGGGTTCGCCACCACCACCAGCGGGTTGACCAAAAACGGGGCCAGTTCGACGTCCAGCGACTCCGGCGGCCGCCCCATGATGACCAGATCCCGCTCGTTGGCCTCCAGCATGCGCACCAGATTCTCGCGATTGGTGACATCCAAACTGATATTGGCAAACGGGTACTGTTGACTGAAGGTTGCCAACAATTGAGTAGCGAAGGAGTTGGCGGTGGAGACCACGGCCAGTTCCAGTCGTCCCCGGCGCAGTCCACGAATCTCGTCAAACACCCCCTGCGCCTCGTCCAATTGCTGGAAGATCACTCGCGCATAGTGCTGAAACTCCTTACCGGCATGGGTCAGGAACAGCTTGTTGCCGATGCGTTCGAACAGGGGCAGACCGACATTCTCCTCCATTTCCTTGATCTGCATCGACACCGCCGGCTGCGACAGATGCAGCTCCTCGGCGGTGCGGGTGAAGTTCAGCAGCCGCGCAGCACACTCGAAGACCCGCAATTGGCGAAGGGTTACGTTCATCTATAGACGCTACTCGATGTATGCCATAAAGGATAACTTATTACAGGGATCATGATAATTGACTTCTCTTATTTTAAAGCCGCTCTATACTTTCGGCCCCACCAAGGTAAGTCACAACTTACTTAGGGTTTTTCATTACCCGGTCGCCCGCCCCTTCTGGCGTTGGGCAAGACCAGCCAGTCATACACGAACGGAGGAATCCGGAAAATGGCAGTGAAGAGCTATAACGCGGGTGTAAAAGAGTACCGCGAAACCTATTGGATGCCCGAATACACCCCGAAAGACACGGACATCCTGGCCTGCTTCAAGATCATCCCGCAGGCCGGAGTGCCCCGTGAAGAGGCCGCCGCCGCCGTTGCCGCGGAATCCTCCACCGGCACCTGGACCACCGTCTGGACCGACCTGCTGACCGATCTGGATCACTACAAGGGCCGCGCCTACGCCATCGA
>JAGRGI010000157.1 GCA_020445565.1 Chromatiales bacterium | reverse complement strand
CACCTGGGCGACTTCATCGAGGACAGCAATGTGCTGTCCCCGTCCGACTCGGCCACTGCCTCCGGGCTGCGTGAAGCCACCCAGGCAGTACTGGCCGGCCTGACCCACCGCGAGGCCAAGGTGCTACGCATGCGTTTCGGCATCGATATGAACACCGACCATACCCTGGAAGAGGTTGGAAAGCAGTTCGATGTCACCCGCGAGCGCATACGTCAGATCGAGGCCAAAGCCCTGCGCAAACTTCGGCACCCCAGCCGCTCAGAACGGTTGCGCAGCTTCCTAGACTCCGAGTAAGCTCTTCGACCCCGGCGAAAAGCCGGGGTTTCATCCCTATTCCATGGGCCTGTAGCTCAGTTGGTTAGAGCAGGGGACTCATAATCCCTTGGTCGCAGGTTCGAGTCCTGCCGGGCCTACCATATAATCAACAACTTGCCTCGCATCAAGGCGCATGGATTAGCCGCATTTCGCCTGAAACGCGCCCTCAAGTGGTACCCAAATTGGTACCCGCTGGTACCCGGCTACCGGCGCAGGCTTGGTAGTCGCGTTTCCTGAAGTGGTACCTACTGGTACCCGACCACGAAAAAGCCCGCACAGCGGCGGGCTTGTTGGTTGGATTCAAAACCGAAGATCTACCGGTTTTTAATTTCGTCTGGCGGCAACTACCTTTCGGGCGACCGATAGGTCCAGGCGTTCAGCCAAGTCCCCCCGCCCGTGCGCATGTCCGCCTTGCCGGTGACCACGCGGTAGATGAAGCGAACCAGTAGGGCCAGCATTACAACCGTCACCAACGGGTGAGCGAGCCACCACAGGGAAATCGCGGTGGCGACGTAAAGCGCTATGAAGATCCAGCCCAAGGCCATAGTTCGGTATCTCCCGATTGTTGATGCCGTGTTTGGCTTTTCGTGGTCAACCGTGAATTCACTCACCAAGTTTGAGGCGAGTACCGGCCACTGGCCCTTGGCCCCAAAGCGGGAATTCCTGCTTTGGGGCCAAGCCCGTCAAGGCTTTGGCCCCGCCCCCCGCGCGAGGGATGCGTGTGATACCGGGATCTCGGTATCACCGCGCTTCGCCCTCCCGTTGCGGCTTTGACGCGGCTTTCAGTGCGGCGGTTAGTGTCTCCGATTGCCCTTCGAAAACAGCGCAATACGCTTCGCACCTATCTTCCCCGATGGCTGCCAACTTGTTGCCCTGCGAGTAGTCTGGAAGGTCCGCACGGATCGCGGTAAACAACGCACCCAGCAGCGAGAAAACGGATTGCCCAATGTCAGCATAGTTGGTGGCTTCGATCAGCACATCCCGCGTGAGCGGCACGGAACCCAGGTGCGTTTCCGGGTGCTGGCTTTCGTAGCTGATTGCGGTCAGTGCCAGCGCAAAGTCCCGCAATTGGTCTGGCGTCAGGTCCGCGTGCAAACCGGGGAAGTTTTCAATCGTGGCCAGCGGGTTGCCGTGGCGGTCCTTGGTCAGTCTGTAGGCCAGGGGTTCGCGGCCGGTGATACGGTATGACTGCTGGGTCATGTTGTCGGTCTCCTTCTGGTTGAAGTGTAACCGCCACGCCCGGTGGTAATCGGGAAGGGTGGCGGTCCGTGCGGGGTTACCACAACCGGCCCAGAAGGATGCCGGCCCGTCCGAAGACGGCCCCACACGTCCCGCCAAATAAACGGCGAGCACGAAAAAACCGCCAAAGCGGTTTCGGCCTTCTGGTCTGAACCGGGGTGGTAATCCCGGCCCCGATGCGTCGGGGACAGCTTGAGAGTACGCCAGGTCCCCAATGATCGCAAGAATCGCAACGATCGCAGGGGTAAACCCTGGAAACCGGCATGGAAGAGGCGGCGAGTTGCGCGGCTGGTGGCGGTCACCACTCCGGGAGGTGTTACTGCGGGTAGTGACCCCGCGCAACTCGCCTAAACGTTTGCGATGCGCAGAATTGCACATCACGTGGGATAGGCGGCGAGCCGCACGGCTGGTGGCTGCCTCCCGCCCCCGGAGGTGTTGAGGGACGGGAGCCCCCGCGCGGCTCGCCTTAAACGTTGGCGCCAAGCGCCGTTAGATCACATTGGATGCCGTCGGGGCCACCGTCGGCAATTGGACCTTGCCCAACTTGGGCTCGCGGATGTTGGCCTTGCGACACAGGTTTTCGATGTACTCGGCAAACGAGAGGGTTCCGCCGTAGCTTCTGTGGTGCCGGGTCTTGTACGCAGCCCATGCGTGCAGAGCCGGTTCCATCATCGCGTTCAGAAGCCGCGCTTCGGCCTTCTTGGCCTCCTCCTCCCATGCAGCCCAGAAACTACGCAGGGCCAGCTCCTCGGGTTCTTTGCAATCGGATTCCAACCCTTCAATCACGCCCTCAATCGCGGTCAAGGTCGCGTCCAAGCCCTCAATTTCAGCCTCCAGCAGGCGGACGGACTTCGTTGCGCCCTCCAGTTCGGTTTCGTCAATTTCCCCAGTGGCGTAGCGGACTACGGCTTGGTCCTTGTCAGCAACGGCAGTAACCAACTTGGCGGCAGCCGTTTCACGCCGCTCGGTCATTGCCCTGCGGCGATCACGAGCGGCCTTCAGTTTCACGGCGATAGCCATCACATCGGCGGTGGCTTGGTCGAGTTCTTTCGTCATTTCCGGTACCTCTCGGTAGTGTTGGGGTTACAGGGTGTCTCGGCGATCACACGCGCCGGGACATTCCGCCATCTCGTCGATGATCTGGCGGGCGCGCTCCAATGGAGTCAGATTTTTTCGGGCGATCCTACCCGCTATGGTCCGTAGCCTGGGGGTATGGGGCAGCGGGCAGCTTGTCGGGGGTGCCCCAGCGGCCGGCGGGAATAACTGCCTCACCACGCGGTTGCGCGTCTGAGCAGAAACCCCCCGCCGAAAGCGGACGCCCACGGACCCGTCCGGCAGCCGGTCCAGGTCCAGGCAGAACAGTTCCGCCAGGGTATGCAGGCGGACGGGATAGACCGGCAGCGACCGCCCCTTGCGTTTGGGCTTCATGGCGCGGGCTCCTCTCGCGTGCGTTGGAGGGGCGCCGGGCGTGTTGCCAGTTCTTCGGTGACCGCCCGCAGGGCCTCACGGATGAACCCGACATCCTCGACACCTCGCGATGCCAGTTCGGCAGCCATCCGCTCTTCAGCTTTTGCGAGGGAGGCCAGCCCGACGGACTCCCAGCCGTCCAGGGCCTCCCGCACCCATTCCACCTCCGCCAGGCGGTCGGCCTCGCGGAGCAGGGCGCGCCGTTTTCCCTCGGCGTCGGTCAGAGCCAGTTCCGTCCGGGCGCGAGTCAACGCCCGCTGGTCGTCGCCGCCCCGCACGTCGGCGACACCCCGTAACCGGTCGCAATAGGCCAGCAACCAGTCCCGCAGGGTCCCGCCGGGCGGCAGGGCGCCCGCCAGGAATGCCTTGGAGACGTTCTGTTTTGCGATGCCGATCAGGTCGCCGAACTCGCGTTGCGTGGCCGGCTTGTTCAGGCACTCGAACATAAAAAAACCTCCAATCTCGGATAGGCCAGCCGCCGCAAACCATGGCTATTTCGGCGCGCCCATCTATGGGTTAAAAAACCAAGTGAAAACCAGCAGTTACAGGGCATAAAACCCACCAACAGACATGGACACCCCCACATAGGGCCAAAAAAAGGCGGAAAATCCGCGATCTACGCGCTCGTGTGCCGGCTTTTTCGGGGGAAGGACCCAAAGCCGGTCGCCCAAATTCGATAGGCCGCGACAAAACTCAACGGCCACGACATTCCCCCGCAGGCCGCACCTCGGCAGCCCGCGCCAGGAAGTAAGTCCTCGCAGAGATATCCCGTTCGCACTGCGCCAGCACGTCGGCGCGGGTCTGTGGGTCGTTCTCGCCGATGTGGGCGAGCCAGCGACCGATTGACCGCCCCTCGCGAACGGGTAACGGGCCCGGAGACAGGAGGGCCAGCAACTCGGGTTTGTGCCGGTGAATCAGTTCGCGACAGCGGTCGGTAATCCGGGCACGGGGAGTGGCGATCAGGCACGTACCCTTGGCGGTCAGCGTCAGGCCGGCTGCGGTCAGCTCTTCGAGGGGATCCATGATCAGAAAGCCTCCCCGTCCATACCATCCTCTACCCCTCCCCCCGTATGGACGGTATGGACCGTATGGACGGGCGGGGCGATATGGTCACCTCCCATACTCTCCATACTATCCATATGGGGGGGGTAGGTACGGGGGGCGTATGGATCAGTATCCGGCGGTAGCGCGTAGCTTCCCCGCGCCGGCTGAATGACCTCACCCTGTTTGCGCAGGCGGCGCAGTTGTGCGTCCACGGTCGTCTGTGCCAGGTCCGCCTCTGCCGCGATCTCCTTCGGGGTTTCGGCGCCGGCCCGTATCGCATCGAGAATCAACGCCCGCGTGTCGCTCATCTGCGCGGCCGTGGCGCTATCGCGGGACTCCAGCGTCCACATACCAGCCTCATCCCGGGGCAGCGGGATCGGCTCGCTGTCCGCGATGTCCCGCCCGTGGATGTGCAGTTCGGGGCCGTTGGCTGTCCGCATGATCGTGAGCACGTTATCGGCGCCGGCTGCCAGCCCGTGGGTGCCGCTGACGGCGGTCAGTCCATCGTCCCCCGACTTGTTCGCGTGGTGCACCAGGATGATGGCCAGGGCGGGGTACTGCGCGGCCAGCTCCCGGAATGCGCCGGTGGTCATGTAGTCCCAGTCGTACATGCCCTCGCTGGGGTTGCGCGGTCGGCGGACCCGCGCCAGCACATCGATGACGACCAGGCGGGTATCCGGGTAGCGGTCCATGTGGTCCACCAGCACCGCATCCAGACCCCGGTCCATACGGGGCGCATCGAGCGCGTGTCGGAACCCTCGGATGTCGTCATCCACCAGACCGTGGATACGCTGGAGTGTCCGTGTCCGGGCCTGGAGTCGCCGCGCCGAATCCTCCAGCGCCAAGTACAGGGCCTCGCCCCCGCAGGTGCGCCGTCCCCACACGGGCCGGCGCGCCAGTACCAAGAGGATGATGGACAGCACCATCCAGGACTTCCCGGCCTTGGGTGGCGCGACGAGTAGCGTGACACCCGGCGGCAGGTAGTCCTCGACGATCCAGCGGACCGGCCCAAACTCTCGCGCCGCGAGGGTGGCCCATGATTCGCTTGCGAGAGCCGGGGGCGACGGCCCGTCATCCTCATCCAGCAGCGCACCTGTGGATACTTGGCCGGTAGTAGCTGCGTTTGCCCGTTCGGCTCTGGGTGTTTCATCCGAATCCAGCCGCGCCGTTTTTTCCGCCACACGATCCAAGCGGCGGTGCTGTTCGTCCAGGCTCATCGACACGGCGACACCCCCCGGAGTTCGTCACTGTAGATTGCCCCCAACAATTTCTCGACGCGGGTCGCGGCCTTCAATTCGCGCGGCCAATAGCCAGAAGCGGGCGGTTCCGCGCGCCACTCGGGCGGCATCGGCCCCAGTCGCGGGGAGAGCCGATCAGATCGACGACGGGAGACACACTGCAAGAGCACATGCAGCTCGATGAACAACACGTCATCCAACTCGGCGGGAGACATGCCGAACGGCTGAGGTTGGCGCGGCGGCGCGGCCGCTCCTTCGTCCCACGCCCCCAGAGCCTTCGCGGCTTCGACGAAGGTCAGTCCGTAGCGCGCCATGTGAAACGCCAGGATATCGCCCCCTGTTTCACCACAGCCCATACAGCGATAACCGCCGTGTTCGATGTTGACGCGCAGGGATTCGGTGGTTTCGTCGTGGAAGACGCACAGCCCCGAGCGCCAAGGCCCCGCGCCGACCAACCGTAGCCCTTCGGATTCGTAATAGTCTGCGGGAGCGCGAAGCCAATCGTGCCGGAAGGCACCACGGCTTGGCTTGGCGGAGCTGCGCGCGGTATGATCTCGATTGCCGGTCGCACATCCAGTATCGCTATATCCGCGCCCGCTCCCGCTCCCGGTCTGGTCACCGGGGCGGGCGTGATCATTTTCGGGATCCATCAGGCGGGCCGACTATTGCCGGCCAAGGTCCGATCCAGCCAATTCCGAAATCCGTTCTCATCGATAAGGACCTTCCGCCCAAGCCGGCGAACGTGTTCATCAAGACCGTTCGTATCCGCCTTGCGGACCAGATGCCGAATTGCATGGTCGGTCAGGGTTTTGTGTTCAGCTCCGTTGTTAATGACTTCGGCGAGTGCGGCTACGGAGCGCCACTTGCGCGGGGAAGCATTCATTTTTGCGCCTCAAAGTGTCGTTACATGAATGACGCGCGTCTTTTGGCGTCGGTACGGCGCATGGTGCGGGCGAGTGTCCGGCCCCGTCCCGGACACTAAAATTTATTTTGGGGCGGCGAGTGTCCGCCTGCCTATTCGATACCGAACAGGGAATCGCGAATCCTCGTGTCGTAATCTTTGCGGCGCTTCCGTACGCTTTCTTCCGTAAATGGCTGTTCCGGCGAGATTGTTCCATTCAGGAATGCAGCAATCGCCGCGTTGGATAGTTTGAGCGCGGCCGGGTTCGCCCTGCACAACTCGCCACCGCTGTATCTGGTTTCCAGTATCAGTTCGTCCAAGCAGGCTAGCACCACGCGGACAACATCAGCCGCTGACTCGCGGTTCACATATACAGCGGCGGCCAACGGCATGCACAACAATTCGTGGCGGTGATCCAGCTCCATTTTCGCCAGCGCTTCCAACAGTTCAGGTATGTCCGGCCAGTACCTCGAATCGAAGGATCGGGCCTTCCGTAGTGCTGGTCTTACCCAGCTTTCGAACCTGAACCGAGTGCCGGAGCATTCGGCAGCCAGCTCGATTAGGTTTAACGGGTGACATCCCGGTGGCTGCGATACGTCAGGGCAATTTTCCACCCGCTCCCTAATGAGCCGGGCAATTTCGGCTGCATGTTGGGCGATCTCTTCCGACAGCGCAGCGGCTATCTTCAACTGGTTTCTGAGCTGGGTAGTATTGCTGATCGAGAAGGCAACGACGGCGGAGACCATTGCCTCCATGACTCGATTTCCTTCGGTTGTAAGCAGCGGCCCATATACGGCCGCGTAGTATTTTGGAAGTTCTGGCCAATATGGTTCACGCCGATTAAGCATTCGCCTTATCACAGCGTTTTCGGCCGGCCAAATCTCGTGTTCCACGTTGTAGGCCAACATCTCCCGAAGAAACTTCTCGGCAAGTTCCCTTGCTTCGTCTTTGGTCACCGGTCTTCGCCTTTTTCGCCCAGAATCTTCGCGGCCACCACCCGCACTAAATCATCGGTTCGTTGCTGCACCAGGTGGGCATAGCGTTTCGTCGTTGCCGCGTTCTTGTGCCCCAGTACCTCTCCGATCTCCAGTAGGCTCGCTCCGTGGGCGGCCAGGAAGGACGCCGCGCTGTGGCGCATGTCATGCCAGCGAAAATGGTCGATACCCGCCCGGCGCAATGCAGACTCGAACGGTTTCCGCAGATCAATCGGTTGGTGCCGGGAAACCTTGGACGGGAAGACCAGTTCGTCTTCTGCCCGTAGCGGCCGAACCTTGGCCTCCTTCGCAGCCTCGTGGCGTTCCTTCAGGATCTCCAGGACTTGAGGGACCAGGGGTAGCGAACGGATACCGCCCTTGGTCGACGTCTCGTTGTCCACGCGCAGCCGAACGACACCGGCCTTCAGATCGAGGTCTTTCCAGCGGAGTCCCATGATTTCCCCACGGCGGGCTCCAGTCGTGACCGACAGCAGCACGGCGGGCAATAGATCGGGGTTGGAAGACTCCCCGCAGGCGGCCAACAGGTGGGATAACTCGGACTCGGACAGGAACCGAGTCCCCGCGTTGGCTTCCGTCAGCTTGCGAACGCCCCGCATCGGAGAATCCGGGAGCCAGTGCCAGCGCTTCACGGCGGCCGTCAGCAGGCTTGCCAGGGTGGCCAGGTATCGGTTTACCGTGGCGGGAGACTTCCCGGACTGGGTCAGTGAGTCCCGCGCCTTGGAGATCATGCGGGGCGCAATTTCCGAAAGGGCCGGGCCTCCCAGTTCGGCGGCCCAGTAGTCCAGGTGCGCGGAGTACTTCTTGGCGGTCTCGGGTCGCAGCTCGGGGAGGACTTCCGCCCGGTACTTCTTGACGGCTTCAGCCAGGGTGTGACGCTGGCCCTCGGGGATCAGGCCGGCATGGTCCCGTTCCAAGTCCACTTCGAACGCGCGCGCCCATTTCAGGGCGTCCGACTTGTTGGTGAAGGTTTTGGATACCTGGGGCTGGCCCTCGCGGCGAACGCGGGCCTTGTAGACGGTCCCGGTTTTGCGGGTTACCTTGGTAATGGTCGCCATCGGCTGGTACCTCAGCGGGTGGTCGGCGATGTCCCTTGGGGTGGCAGCCCCTTGGGACACCTTTAAAAAGGCGCGTGCGTTAGCGTCGTTTCGCGTGTGGAAACTATAGCGCGATGGTACCTGAATTGGTACCCAAGACGAAGAATGGATTCTAAAGCACTGTTTTTGTTTATGGGGGCGTGGGACTCATAATCCCTTGGTCGCAGGTTCAAGTCCTGCCGGGCCTACCAAATAAAAACAATAAATTACATGGATTTCGGCCGGCGTGAATGCGGCCGGTTCTGGCGCAATGTAAGCGCCTGTGTAAGCAAATTTTCTGAATCCGGCCCGGCCCCCTGCCGGCACGAAAAAGTCCGCACAGCGGCGGGCTTGTATGAGGCGGGTTCAATCTCACTCGGCGTGTGTGTTGCAGCTGAGGAGGGGCGTTTACGAATGCGCAAATCGGGCGATCACTAATTCGCTGCATTCGTATACTCTAGGGAGCATGAATATGCCGACTTGCTGTTGAACTAGCTGCTTGCTCAATACGCATTCTCAAGTCATCCGGCGCATAGAAGACAAAAGCACGCCCGCGCTTCCCCTTGTCCAGTAAGCCCAGATCCATTAGTTGTTGCAGATCGGTTCGCGCAGTTTGGTGGGTGACCCGGTGTGAACGCTTGTGGCTTTCCACTGTATAGCCATGTTGGGCATGCCTCAATGCGTGCGTCAGCAGAGCTACCTGACGATGGTTTAGTTGGTCTGACAAATGTGGCGTATGCCGCAACAGGGCTTCTGCATTTCGTTCTTCTGCTATCTTCCGGTCCAAGTATTCATGCAGCGCGCTGATAGCGTGTTCAATGACGTCCAGTTGATGAATGATGAAATAGGTTGTGTCATTGCCATCTGTCTCGGTATGCAGGTATGCGCGTGCGTACTTCGCAGGTGCCAATTTCAGGAGTCTCGAAATAGAAACATACTCCATCAGCCAATAGCGGGAGCGCGCTAGGCTCCAGTAAACCAACGCGCGAGCAGTTCGCCCGTTACCGTCCACGAAGGGGTGATCGTAGCCCAGCATGTAATGCAGCAGGATGGCGCGAATGACGGGATGTACGAACGCCTCTTCGGCAGCAGCATCCGCGTTGGCAAAGCGACAAAGGTCATCCATTCGCTGTGGAAGCGACGTTGCGTCTGGTGGTTGATGGAGTATGGTCGCGTGGTCCGAAGTTACGACATTGACCCGCTCGTCTGGTTTTCGCAACCGCCCTGCTGCGCTGGGATCGTCCAGTGTCCCTTCAGTAACAATTCGATGCAATTCGTAGACCAGTTGCGGTGTCAATTGCCGGTCGCGGATGTCCCTAATCGCCTCCATGGCGTGATAGTTGTTCAGAATCATTCGCTCCGACCGGTCGCGAGGTTGGCGACCGCTACGCAGCATCGCTTTGGCCTGTTCGCGCGTCGTCGCAGCGCCTTCCAGCTGACTGGACGTTATTGCTTCCTCAATAAGAGAGCTCACCAGATAGCGGTTCCGGTCGTCACCTGAGACAATAGGCGATGCCATTTCTACATTGCCCGCCGCCCGCTGATCAATGGCGTGCAGACTGCGTAGCACGGGATCCGGCACACCAAACCGGATGGGTTTACCATGCTTGTCCTGGAATGGAAGCGATCGCAACATACCCTCTCTGGCGAATCGTACCCCCGTCCACCATGCCTCATGCGACAAACCTTCCGGGGGAGTGCGGTGCCGTAACTCGTCCCAGTGCAGATAGCACCCCCCCACCAACGGATCTAGCTCCAGGATCGGTTGGAGGTTCTCTGTTTCCAATAAAAGCAGCTGCCAGGAAGGTGGTGTTTGGGGGATCTTCATCGGTGTTTCAACTGAAAATTTAGTCAAAGTTAGCATTTCCCTAGCAGTTTGGGGTTAATTGCTAATTCTTGTCAAATTAGCAATATATTAGCCCTGCGATTGTGAACCTAATCGGTTTCCCAACTTTGAAGGGACCAACAAGGTGCCCGGCCAAAGCTGCGGCACATAGGGGCTCCAGTCCGGGGTGCTGGTACCCGCGGCCACAAAAAAAGCCCGCACTCAGGCGGGCTCTCCGTTCCAGTCAACGTGCCGGCCTCACCCCGGCGGTCCCGAACTCCCGGCCTTCTGCCGTTCGGCCATGTCCATCAGCACGCCGATGGAATGGGCGTCGCCCAGGTCGGCCTGCCGGCGTAGCTTCTCCAGCCAGTCCTTGCCGTGGCGCCGCACCAGTTGGGCGGCTTGGCGGTTGAAATTCTGTGTCCGGCCTCCCGCGTCGGCGGTGGCGGTGTTCATGGTGGTGGACTCTCTCCAGTTATCAGGGGTTAAAGGAGGGTTGTCGGCAGTTGAGGCTAGTTAGGGTCACGACGGGCAGGCATGAAAAAGCCCGCTCGGTGGCGGGCTTGGTGGGTCAGGTTGTCGGATCGGACGGATGTCTCAACCGGTGGCGTTCCTCAGGTGGATCTGTTCAGTTCCGATTTTGTCGGCTGCCTCTTCACAAATAGCTACGCCGACGTCGACCAGTTGGCAGATGGTCGAGTTGTCGCGGCCAAGCTCCCGAAGCGCCTCGAACAGGGCGCCTTGACGTGATCAAGGGTTTTGTAACATCCCAGTTAAGCCGCTTTTTTCGTCTCTGTCAGTTGCCGTTCAAAGTCGTTAGGACTCATGTAGCCCAGGTGTGAATGCAGGCGGCGACTGTTGTAGAACATCGAGATGTAATCCAGGATGTCCTGCTGGGCCTCGTAGCGGGACTGGTAGTTCCGCCACTGCACGCGCTCCTGCTTCAGCGTGCCGAAGAAACTCTCCACGACAGCATTGTCCCAGCAGTCGCCCTTGCGGCTCATACTGCCCTCAATGCCGTGAGCCTTCAGTAGCCGCCGGAATGCCTTGCTCGCGTACTGTGAGCCGCGATCCGAATGGTGGATCAGTCCCGCCTTGGGCTGGCGACGCCAGATCGCCATCTGTAAGGCATCACAGACCAGCTGCGTCTTCATCCTGGAACTCATACTCCAGCCCACCACCTTGCGGGTGCACAGGTCGATCACCACGGCCAGATAGAGCCAGCCCTCCTGGGTCCAGACGTAGGTGATATCGGCAGCATACACTTGGTCCGGCCGGTCGATGTCGAAATCACGCTTGACCAGGTTTTCAAAACCGGTTGCTTGTGATTGCTGTTCGTCGTCACCTTGTATTTCTTGCGGTGGCGCACCTGCACCTTTGCTTCTCGCATCAGTTTCCGGGCTTTTCCGCGACTCACTGGGTAGCCCAGCACATTCAGCGCCTTCTTCATGCGGCGACTCCCATAGGTGTCGCCCGAACTCTTCGCGATATCCTGGACCCACTCGATCATCTCCTGGTGATTCGGGTTTTCCGGTTTGCCCTCGTGGTTCTTCCGGTGCTGGTAATAGCCGTTTCGGCTGACACCCAAAACCTGGCACTGCAGGCTGATCGGGTAGGCATTCTTGTGTTGGGTGATGAACGCGTATTTCACTTCGTTTCTGCTGCAAAGAATGCCGTCGCTTTTTTTAGGATGTCCCTCTCCATCTGAAGGCGCTTGTTCTGCGCCTTCAGCCTTTTGATTTCCTCTTGTTCCGGGGTCAACTTGCCATTGCCTCGGAACGCCTGGCCATCCTCGCTGTTCCGGTGCTCTTTCACCCAACGACCGAGCATCTGCTCATTGACGTCCAGGCTCTTGGCCGGCTCTCTGCGCGTATAGCCCTGGTCCAGGACCAGGCTCACAGCGTCCAGCTTGAATTCTTTCGAGTACTTCTTTCGGGTCGTCATTGCTTCTCTTCCTCAGTTAAGCCAATCGTTGCTTAACTGGGTCGTACAAGTCCAGTAGACCACCTCACTGCAATGTGTCAAGTGCCACGGGAAGCAAGGCGCTATGTAATATAAACCGATAGATTGATCCCTTGTGCGATCAAGATCGATACGCGGTAGCACCGTTGGCCGGGCCTCGTCGATGATGCCTCTCCTACGGGCAATCAGTGCGAAATTAAGAGGTGGAGTTGCCGGCCCCTGGTCTGCTTTCAGGTCTATGGCGGGTATCGTACACACGACCGACAGCCCCACTCCCGTCTGGTATCCTTGCCGTTTTGTCGCAGATGCCGGAGGGGTGAATTCGATGGGCAGCCATCTCGACTGTTTCATGGCCTACGATGTGCGCGGGCGGGTGCCGGATCAGCTCAATGAGGATCTGGCCTATCGCATCGGAAGGGCTTGTGCCGAGTACCTGAAACCCAACACCATGGTGGTAGGTCGCGATGTGCGGTTGACTTCGCAGGCGCTTTGCCAGGCGCTGACCAACGGGTTGCGCGATGGTGGCGTGGAGGTGCTGGATATCGGTCTGGGGGGTACGGAGATGGTTTATTTCGCGACCTTCCACTTGCAGGCCGGCGGCGGGGTGATGGTGACGGCCAGTCACAACCCCATGGACTATAACGGCATGAAGCTGGTTCGCGAGGGCGCGCGGCCTATCAGTGGTGATTCCGGCCTCAAGGAGATCGAGCGTCTGGCAGCGGAGGGCGAATTCGCGCCACCCGCCGATCGCGGCGGTTACCGCGAGGTGGACATCGCCAATGCTTACGTAAAGCATCTGCTCGGCTATGTGGATGTGGATTCCCTCAAGCCCCTGCGAGTGGTGGTCAATGCCGGCAACGGTGGGGCGGGGCTGGTGATCGACTTGCTGGAGCCCCATCTTCCCTTCGAATTCATCAAGGTCCACCACGAACCGGACGGGCGATTTCCCAATGGCATTCCCAACCCCTTGCTGCCTGACAGCCGTGGCGCAACCGTCGAGGCGATCCGCGAGCAGGGCGCGGATGTGGGGATTGCCTGGGACGGAGATTTCGACCGTTGTTTCTTCTTCGACGCCGAGGGTCGATTCATCGAAGGTTACTATCTGGTTGGATTGCTTGGCGCCGCGCTGTTGGAGAAGCACCCGGGTGCCAAGATCATTCACGACCCGCGCCTGACCTGGAACACTATCGACATGGTGCATCAGGCGGGCGGTGTACCGATTCAGAGCAAGACCGGCCACGCCTTTATCAAGGAGCGGATGCGTGTCGAGGACGCGGTCTACGGCGGCGAGATGAGTGCTCACCACTACTTCCGCGAGTTCGCTTATTGCGACAGCGGCATGATCCCCTGGCTGTTGCTGCTGGAGCGTATCGGGCGCACCGGGCTGGGTCTGGCGGAGATGGTGCGTGAACGCATGGCCGCCTATCCTTGTAGCGGCGAGATCAACTTTCGGGTGGGCGATCCGGCGGCGCGTATGGCCTCCATCGTCGCCCATTACGAAGGGCAGGGCGGGCAGATCGACCGAACCGATGGGGTCAGCATGGAATTCGCAGACTGGCGCTTCAATCTGCGTATGTCCAACACCGAACCCTTGCTGCGGCTAAACGTCGAAACCCGCGGCGACGAAGCCGCCATGCACGCCCGCACCGAAGCGTTGCGCGGCCTGATCACCGCCTGAGCCATTACAGGAGACTGCGATGTTCGATTTCAATGATAAGGTTGCCCTGGTCACCGGGGCCGCCGGTAACCTGGGGCAGGCCGTGGCCAAGGGTTTTTTTACCGCCAGTGCGCGGTTGGCATTGGTGGATAGGGACACGGAGCGTTTGGCGAACGCCTTTCCCGACTGGGCAGAGGACGAGCGCGTGCTCATGCTCGATGCCGATCTCACCAACGATCAATCGGTCCAATCCATGGCCATGGAGGCTGCGGAGCACTTTGGTCGGGTCGACATACTGGCCAACATCGCTGGCGGCTTTCGCATGGGCCCGAAGGTCCACGAGACCTCGGAAAAGGACTGGGATTTCATGCTCGATCTCAACACCCGCAGCGTATTCCTCACCTGCAAGGCAATCATCCCCGGCATGTTGCAACAGGGCGGTGGGCGTATCGTCAATGTCTCCGCCCGCGCCGCCCGCGAAGGCAAGGCAAGGATGGCCCCTTACTGCGTTTCCAAGGCAGGGGTGATCACCTTGACCGAGGCCCTGGCCGCTGAACACAAGCACGACAACATCCGCGTCAACTGCATTTTACCCGGAACCATCGATACCCCGCAGAACCGCACCGACATGCCCGATGCCGACCATTCCTCCTGGGTACCCACAGGGGATCTGGCCAACGTCATCCTGTTCCTGGTTTCCGACGCCGCGCGCTCTGTCAGTGGTGCCGCCGTGCCGGTGTTTGGCAGGAGCTGACATGAAAAGACTGTATTTGCTGGCTTGTCTGATTACCGTCATCTCCCTGTTGACGGGCTGTGAAAACGAACAGGACCGCGCGCGGGCGGTGGAAAATCTCGCCAAGGCCCAGGCGTTCCTGAACGAGAATGGACAAAAGCAAGGGGTGAAAACCACCGCAAGTGGCCTGCAATATGAAATCTCGCGCGAAGGCGACGGGCCACGACCTGCGGCGGATGCCCAGGTACGTGTTCACTACGAGGGCCGCCTGCTCGATGGCAGTGTTTTCGACAGCTCCTACGAGCGCAAACAGAGCATCAGCTTTCCCCTCAATCAAGTCATCGATGGCTGGCAGGAGGCGTTGCAGCTCATGCCCGTGGGTTCCAAGTGGCGTTTGTACCTGCCGCCGGAACTGGGCTACGGGAGGCGGGGCATGGGGCAGGTGATCGCGCCCAATTCGTTGCTGATATTCGACGTTGAACTGTTGGCGATCGAATAGTCTCCAGCCGTGTTTCACGATTTTCTTCCGGCGGGTGTCTGCTCCTCGATTCATTGGAAAGCGGTGAATTCCCAGGACGTGGGTGGATTCACCTAGCGTATTGGGATGTACAGGGAGGTCTTGATCTCGTTGCTGTTATCGACGCTGCGCGGATCGTTCTCATATACCTCCAATGTGGGTCGGGAACGATCTACTTTGATCTTGTACATGCGTAAATGGCTGAAGGCGGCGTTCCAGGCAAGGCCGAGAAATTCATAGCTGCCTTGCAGGTGCACCCGGTAATATTTTCCGTCGCCCAAGGTCTTGCGCGTGAATTCGCCGTCGGGTGTGTCCGTACCCACGGGTATGGCCATGTCACCCTCAAAATACAACGTGCGCGGGTTGGATTTGTAATAGGCGGTGAACGGAGCGCCAAGGGGTTGTCCGCCAGTTTGGGCGACATGCTCGACGAGTTGTGGAAAGCCGCTGTTCATGACCTGCTTAACTGCTTCCAGATTGCCTTTGAACGAGCGGGTAAGCACGGTCTCGGCGTTGCGTTCGGCAAAGCCGTTGAAGCGGATGATGGGGCGCTCGGCGCTCGGATCAAGTCGACCGCGCAGCAGGGCCAGGCCGAGGTCATAATCCCTGGCGATCATGCCCGTCATCATCGGGACCATAAAGCGTAGGAAGAAGGGCATGGTGCCGGCCATGGTCCAGGTGACCTCGGTGCCGCCAGCGGTTTCGCGAAACTCGAATCCTACCGTGGAGACGGATTTGAACGGCCGGACGAATTCGATCCGGTCGACGATGCGTTTTGCTGCGTCCAGTTGTTCATGGGTGATTTTGCCGGCGCCGACGTACTTTCCATTCCATTCATACCATCCGGCCGCTTTGTCAGGCTCGTCGCTGAAGGTCAGTTTCGCGTCCGGTTCGTGAATCAGCCAGGGGCTCCAGTGTGGCCAGTTGCGATAGTCGCGCACCTCGTCGTAGGCCCGATCGGCCGGTATGTCCATGACCAGGCTGCGGCGGACTTCATAACCCCCCTTTAACGAGGTCAGATAGGCCAATGCAGCGAGAATGACGAGGGCTAGAACGATGATCGGCGCAGTCATGGGAGCCTCCAGGATGCCTTCGTAGAAGCATAGACGTTTACGTTTGCGGGTCGCGCTTGTCGGGATGCCACCGTGCCAGCTCCCGCTCCAGTCGGCGTTGCTCGGATTGGCGTTCGCCGGAGCGGCTGCGTTCGTGGGTTCCACCTTTGCGTAGCAAGGGCGATCTGGCGACGGGGTTGCGAATCCCGCTGACTTTTTTGCTATTCATGGCTTGGTTCCTGAGCATTGTTTTGATAGTGCCTTGCCCTGCGTTTTCGATCGGTAACGGAGAGGGCGGGGCTTGCAGCCCCGCCCAGACTGTTGGAGGATCATCCCTTCACGCAGACGATCTGCTTGAGGGTATGCACCACTTCCACCAGGTCAGACTGGTTTTCCATCACCACGTCGATGTCTTTGTAAGCGGCCGGGATCTCATCCACCACACCGCTATCCTTACGACACTCCACGCCCTCGGTCTGGCGTTCCATGTCGTGGGCGTTGAAGCGCTTCTTTGCCTGGGTCCGGCTCATGCGTCGGCCTGCCCCGTGGGAACAGGAACAGAAGCTCTCTTCGTTACCCAAACCGCGCACGATGAAGGACTTGGCCCCCATGCTGCCCGGTATGATGCCCAGCTCGCCCGCGCCGGCACGAATCGCCCCCTTGCGGGTGACGAACACGTTCTCACCGTAGTGCGTCTCCCGCGCCACGTAGTTGTGATGGCAGTTGATCGCCTCGGCGGTGGCCTCGAAGCTTGGCAGCACGCCGCGCAAGGCCTCCACGATCAGCCGCATCATCTGGCGCCGATTCTCCATGGCGTAGTCCTGCGCCCAGTGCACCGCCTCCACGTAGTCCTCGAAGTGTTCCGCACCCTCGGTGAAGTAGGCCAGGTCGCGATCCGGCAACTGGCCCAACTGGCTTTCCATGTCCTTTTTCGCCAGACCGATGAAGTAACGGCCGATCTGGCTGCCGATACCGCGGGAACCGGAGTGCAGCATCACCCAGACCGAGCCGGACTCGTCCAGGCAGATCTCGATGAAGTGGTTTCCGCCTCCCAGTGTGCCGAGCTGTCGGACCCAGGTGGAGTATGCTTTCTTCTCCTGCATCCGCTCCAGGGCCGGATGCTTTTGCTGGATGCGCCGCAGACCGGTGTTCAGGGCCGTGATGGTGGAGCGCTTCACCGGGTCTTCCTTGTGCAGATCAAATCCTACCGGCACCGCCTTTTCGATGGACGAACGGATTCGACGCAGATTGTCGGGCAGGTCCTCGGCCCTGAGCGACAGACGCACGGCGTTCATACCGCAACCGATATCCACACCCACGGCCGCCGGAATGATGGCCGACTTGGTAGGGATTACCGATCCCACCGTGGCACCGATCCCCAGATGCACATCCGGCATCGCCGCCACATGCGAATGCACGATGGGTAGCCGCGAGATGTTGGTCAGTTGCTTTATGGCTTCCGGCTCCACCTCGTCGGTGTAGATCTTTACCGGCACCTTGCCCTGGGTAATCACCCGTTTGATTGGCATGTTTTTCACCTCTTGTCGGTCCGGGCCCCATTGCCCGGACCGCCTTGCACTTTCCTACACGTTGATGCGCACCGTGTCCTTGAGCACGCCGTCCAGCCCACCGAACACGGTCAGGCGATCCACCTTCTCCGTCACCTTCTCCAGCATCTCCAATTCCTTGAGTCGCAGCAGGGTCGGGTTCTCGTCCATGAGCCGGGCGGTGTTCAACAGCGAGCGGGTCGCCGCGGTCTCCTCACGACGCTTGATCACGTTGGCCTGGGCGACCTTCTCCGCCTGCACCACCTGGTTGAGGATCTCCTTCATGTCACCGGGCAGGATCACGTCCTTCAGACCCACGCTGCTGACCACGAAGCCGTTCTCGGCGGCGCGTTCTGCGACCGCCTCGAAAATGGCCCGGTCCAACCCGTCCTTGTTGCCCAACAGGTTGTCCAGGGTGCGCGCCCCCACCGCTTGCCGCAGGGCGAACTGCAATTCGCGGTAGAGCCACTCCAGCGGGTTGTTCAACTCCGCCCGCGCCCTCACCGGATCGCTGACCCGATACTGCGCCGCCAGGTTCACCCGCAGGCTGACCTTGTCACGGCTGAGGATCTCCTGCCCGCCGATCTCCATGACCTGCACACGGGTATCCAAAATCTCCACGCGAATGGTGCGGTTGAAGGTCCAAAAGGCATGTGGACCCGGTGCCAGGGAACGAACCAGCTCACCGTCCACGATCAACAGGCCCACATGCCGGTCCGGCACCTCGGCCCGGTAGACCGAGTTTCTGGATACCGTGGGGGACTGCATCAGCGTAGCCGCCAGTTTGCGATCGAGTTCGTAGTCCTCGCGGATATCCACCGTCACCTGACTGACCCGTACCGGCCCCTTCCAGTACACCCGGCGAGATTGCGGCGGCAGCACCTCGGACAAGGTATCGCTCTTGTACACAAGCACCACTTCCTGCTCGCCGACGCTGATCAGATGCAGGTGTTCGGCGACGGTTTCGGCCGCGGTGTTCAAAAACAATTCCGCCAACGGGTGTTCGAATTCGGGCTCGCTGAGATCGTGCACCAGCACCGCGATCCGGTCCCAGGGGTCAAAACGGCGATAGATGCCGGGCAGCAACACAGCGCTCAGACGCCTGTCCTTGAACAGCAGTCCACGCTCGTGTTCGGCAATTACAAACTTCTTGTAGGCGAACATCTGTCTTCTCCTTTCTTGTTGGGGTGTACATGCCCCGCACCGATCCGCGGACCGTAGGGCACAAGCCCGGCGGACCCGGTTCGGGAGTCGTGTGAGCCGACATCCTGTCGTCGGCGTGCATCCTGCTATTGTCACAACGATCACCCTCGCCAGTCGGCTCGGGTTTGGGGCGGTTCCGGTACGAAGCGGAATCGATGCTGCCGGCTCTTCCCTCGTGAGGTGTCCCCGGCCGGGGCATGTCCAGGCGCTTTGACGGTCGCCAGCCGTTTAGGTGGGGAGTCGAACCCCGAGGTTTTGCAGACCTTTTCCAGAGGTGCGGTGGAGGGACTCGAACCCTCGTCCACTGGTGATGAACCAGTTGCTCTACCCGACTGAGCTACAGCGCGTTGGCGTCAGATCCCGGTGTCCGTCCGGTACACGCCCTACCACAGCGTGGTGCGTGCCAGGCGGGTATTTCGAACCCGCTATCGCGGTGACGGACAACTGAATCCAACTCGTCGGCTTGCGTGGGAATCGGACCGACGCGAAGCCACAAAAAAACCCCGATCAGCGGCGGCCGACCGGGGTTTTGTCCGGAAGGCGAGCTGCGCGGCGCCTTCCCGGAATTACAGAAAGACGTCAGGGTGTCAGTATTCTCGTGCCGCCTTGGCCGCCGAAACCGGCAACGCAAAAATCGGCGCCGAAACAAGGTCCGCGGAATTCATTCCGGGGTGCCATGCGGCCGAGCGATAGTTTTGCGATTAGGGTGTGCACGTGATGTACTCCTGAATCAAAGGTGGGGCGAAGTATAGGCCCGCCAGGAATGATGTCAATCGTTTTTTCAACTACCTTGATAATTTATTCAAGAATCTCAATCGGGCACCTGAATCCGTGAAAGCCAACACCATTGCCGCGCGTATCAAGCTGGCCCGCAAAATGGCCGGTCTGGAGACACAGGCGCAACTGCTGGCGCGCATCCCGGAATGGAAGCCATCGCGGCTGGGCAATTACGAGGCCGGCATTTCCGCGCCGGCGGCAGATGACCTTCGTCTCATTGCTCAGGCGACAGGAACTTCGCCTTGTTGGCTGATGTTTGGCGATGGCCCCATCCGTCCCAGTGAACGCGACCGGCAGGCGATACGCCACCAGAACCTGAGCCATCTGATCGAGGAGCGCCTCTCCAAGCGTGGCGCGCTCGCGCGGTTGGCCAAATCGCTGGGGCTCAGCAAGGCGGACCTGGAGGCATTCCTGGACAACCCTTTTTTGCCGATCGACGATGCCCTCGCCCGCGCGCTGGAGCGGGTCTTGGACCGGGCCGAGGGTTGGATGGACGAACAGCAGGTGGAGAATGATCCGCTCTGCCAGTCCTTCCCCGAAGATATCCGCGAATTGATGATGCTTTACTCGGCGCTGGGACCGCGTGAGCGCCAAGTGGCCCTGGAAACATTGCGTGCCCTGTCGCGCACCCTGTCGCGTATGGGCGAAATGGGCTGATCCTTTGTACGGCCCGGTTTCTTTTTGACTAGATTTAGGGCAGAGGTTTGAGTTGCCAAGCAGCCCAAGCGCTTGTCGAGCGCAGGCGGAAAAATAGCAACGGGAAGGATTCCCATTGGAGTGAGTAGGTGGCGGAGAAATCCGAGCGAGTTCTGAATCGCGGCCAGTATCGGCTGCGAGTCTGGGGGCTGCCCTTGCTGGCGGTGGCGGTAACCGTACTGGTTGCGGCTGGTTTGCCGAAGGATCGGATTTGGATGCACATTCCCTTGCACAGCACCATGGAGTCCATGGGGGCCCTGATCGCTGTCGGAGTGGCCTTTTGGATCCTGTTGATCCGCGAGGAAAACCGGGGTACGCCGCTACATCCTGCCATGCCGATTGCGTTGGTGGCGATGGGCACTCTCGATGGTGTGCATGCAGCCTCGTTTCCGGGCAACAATGTCGTCTGGTTGCATACATTGGCAACGCTGGCCGGTGGCGCACTTTTTTGTTTGGTCTGGGTGCCGGAGTGGCGCCTTGCCTGGATGCGCCGTGCCTTGCCGGTCGTGTTGACCGGGCTGGTGGCCTTCGTTTCCGGGGTCTTCTGGTTGTCCATGCCCGAAGCGGCACCCGCCATGCTCGACGAGCAGGGACAGTTTACCCGTAGCGCCCGCGTCTTGAACGTGGCCGGAGGCTTGTTGTTCGTACTGGCCTCCGTGGCCCTGGCCAATCGACATCGGCAGGACAAGGGCATCGATCACCTCCTGTTCGTGGCTTTGTGTGCCTTGTTCGGCGCCGCTGGACTGCTGTTCGAGTTCTCCCACCCCTGGGACGCCCACTGGTGGTGGTGGCATCTGATCCGTCTTTCGGCCTATGCCGCGGCGTTGGTGTTTCTGATGATCGCGTTTTTGGCCCAGTTGGAGAGTAGCAGCCAGCTGCGCGCCCGCTTGCAGTCGATCATCGACAATGCCCGCACCATCATTTGCCTGAAGGATAGCGAGGGACGTTACCTGCTGGTGAACCGCTACTTCGAGTCTCTGCTTGGAAGACCCGCCCGGATGATTCTGGGAAAAACCGATTTCGATCTGTTTCCAAACGAGGTGGCCGAGAGCAAGCGCAATATCGACCGGCTGGTACGCCGGGAAAGACGTTCCAGGGAATTTGAAGAACGGCTACCCATACGTGGCGCGAATCGGACCTATCTATCGGTAAAGTTTCCGGTGTTGGATGAGACCGGAACCCTGCGTGGTACCGGCGTGATTTCCACCGACATCACCGAAAAAAAGCGCGACGAAGACCGAATCCGGCGACTGGCCCATCACGATGTGCTTACCGGGTTACCGAATCGATCGCTGCTGATGGATCGGCTCGAACAGGCGATTCGCCATGCCCGCCGGCAGCGCAAAGCCCTCGCCGTATTGTTCTTCGATCTGGACGGGTTCAAGTTCATCAACGACAGCCTGGGCCATCCGGTTGGCGACGCCTTGCTGTGCAAGGTTGCCGAGCGCTTGCGGCAGTTATTGCGTGAAGAAGACACTGTTGCCCGTTTCGGTGGCGATGAATTCGTCGTGCTGCTCCACGATCCTGCCAATGAGGCGGCGATCACGGAGGTTGCGCGCAAACTCCTCACATCCATTGCGCTGCCTTATTTCACCCAGGGACACGAGCTGCACATCAGCACCAGTATCGGCATCAGTCGTTTTCCCGACGACGGCGGGGATCGTAGTACCTTGCTGCGCAACGCCGACGCGGCCATGTATCTGGCCAAGGAGGGGGGGCGCAACGGTTTTCGGTTCTATACCAGCGAACTGACCGAACGTTCGCGCCGTCGCTTGTCCATGGAGAACGAACTGCGCCGCGCCCTCGAAGACGACGAGTTGCGGGTCGAGTACCAGTTGCAGACCGAGCTGGAGTCCGGTCGGCCGGTAGGCGTGGAAGCCCTGGCTCGCTGGTACAGCGAGGAATTGGGCGAGGTTTCGCCGGAAGATTTCATCCCCGTGGCCGAAGGTGCCGGATTGATTGGCGCCCTTGGCCATTGGGTCCTGGAGACGTCCTGTCGACAATTGCGGCAATGGCGCGATCTGAACCTGGAGCTGGATCATGTCAGCGTCAACGTCTCCACCCTGCAATTGCAGGCTCCCGGCTACCTCGAGGCGGTACGGCAGGTGTTGATCGACACCGCCCTGCCTGGAAGTTCCCTGGAGTTGGAGATGACTGAAAGTTGCATCATGAAGGAGTCGGCGCGTGCCGTGACCGTGATGGAGGGGCTGCGGGCATTGGGGGTGAGTATCGCCATCGATGATTTTGGCACCGGCTATTCCTCCCTCAACCGGCTCAAGCAACTGCCGGTGGACAAGCTCAAGATCGACCGTTCCTTCGTTTTTGCCTGCGGCAAGGACCCGGACGATGCCGCAATCGTCAAGGCGGCCATCGTTCTTGGACAGGCGTTGCGCATCGAAGCCGTCGCCGAGGGTATCGAAACTGCCGAGCAACTGTACTTTCTGCGCCGTTGCGGTTGTCGCTATGGGCAGGGTTATCTGCTGGGCCGGCCTCTGCCGGCAGAGGGCATTGCCCGCGTCCTGGAGGAGTTTGATCCGCAAGAGATGGAACGGTCGCTGAGCCAGGGGGAGTCCGGGATGGCCATCGGCTGACGGTAACTGATGGCTTGGGATGCGGTTCGGACCGGCGGGTATTACCGCATGCTTCGGGCAGCGCAGATGCGGAGGATGGACAGGCTCTCATCAAACCACAACATCACTCGCGGTGTTCAATGGCCGTTTAACTGCTGGCGAAGCGGGTGGTGCGCCGAGGGAATCGGGCAGGGAATCGAATGGGTTGGACGAACGGTGCGCTCCCACAGGTTTGCTGCGTGGCAGCGCACCGCTCGCCGGGGCATAGCCTCCTAGTGCTGAGAGGCGTATTTCATCAGCCGATCGTGGGTCACAAGGAAGTCCTGTTTATCCAACGGAACGTGGCACTTGGCGCACTCCAGCTTGTTCTCCTTCGGCTTGCCGTCGGGCGTGTACATCGCGAATCCCCAGCCACCAGCCCGGTCGCTGGCCGGGAACCCCGCAGGCCAGGAGTCCAGGCGGTGCATAACCGCAGTTGCTGCGGGCCCGGCGATCTCAAAAATGCCGTCTACACCGACGACCGGCTGTTTGTTGGCGTCAAATTTGGCTTTGTAGACTTCCATAATGACCCAGGCACCCGTCGGGGCCGGCTTGCCGTTGCGGTAGGCATCCACCGTTGCATGGTCGGCATACATCTTTGCCACCTGCTTCCCGTTACCGCGATTCAGGGTGGCATAGTGAACCATGCTTTTTTGATAGTTTGGCGGGTACGGAACGAATTCCGGATTGCCTCCCGCATGGACGGTAGCGGCAGCGACTAGCAGGGTAGTGGCAAGGACTAGGTTGCTCTTGATCATCTTCAACTCCAGTGACAAAGGTTGTCTAGAATTCCTCAATGGAACCAGGACCCTGTCCGGGCGCAGAGGTCACATCAGGGCCTCTGTTGTGGGATAGGTTCCAGGAGTATGGCAGGAGATTCACCTTTCGTTTTGGCAACTTCAACCTGCTCACGGCAGGAAGTACGACGAAAGTGCCGACTCGGATGCGGCGAATACTGGCGAAGCATTGGCGTTTCGCGCGCCTGCAAGAAAATCGTATTGGCTGACTTGGCGTGCTACCCGCTCTTGCTGTATGTTCCGTGCCGGGAAGTCGGCCAGGCAGTCGCTGTATCGCCTTCGGGCGATGGGGAGGAAAGTCCGGGCTCCACAGGGCAGGGTGCCAGGTAACGCCTGGGGGGCGCGAGCCTACGGAAAGTGCCACAGAAAA
>JAGRGI010000156.1 GCA_020445565.1 Chromatiales bacterium | reverse complement strand
GCGCGCTTCACCCTCGACGCCATGCCCGGCAAGCAGATGGCCATCGATGCCGATCTGAACGCTGGATTGTTGACGCAGGAGGAGGCCCGCAATCGTCGCGCAGAGATCGGCCGGGAGGCGGATTTCTACGGCTCCATGGACGGTGCCTCCAAATTCGTACGCGGTGATGCCATCGCCGGCATCCTGATCCTGGTGATCAACATCATCGGCGGCTTGTCGATCGGCATGATCCAGCACGGTCTGTCTTTCGGCGATGCCTCGCGCAACTACATTCTGCTGACCATCGGCGACGGTCTGGTGGCGCAGATCCCGGCACTGTTGCTCTCTACCGCCACGGCCATCATCGTTACCAGGGTTTCTTCCTCCAATGACATGGGACAGCAGGTTCTCAGCCAATTGCTGGGCGATCCCCGTGCCTTGTATGTGGCTGCCGGCGTGATGGGGGGCATGGGTCTGATACCGGGCATGCCCAATCTGGCCTTCCTGAGTCTTGCCGCGCTGGCCGGTGGCGGCGCCTGGTGGATGAACCGCGAGAAGTCCGAGGAGGCCGTGGCCGTGGCCGAGCAACAGGCCGCCAGCATGAAACCGCCGTCACCAGAGGTAAAGGAACTGACCTGGGACGATGTGCAGCCGGTGGACATCATCGGTCTGGAGGTGGGCTACCGGCTGATCCCCCTGGTGGACAAGAATCAGGGTGGCCAATTGATGCAGCGTATTAAAGGTGTCCGCAAGAAGCTCTCCCAGGAACTGGGCTTTCTCATTCAGCCGGTACACATCCGTGACAACTTGGAGCTACAGGCCAACGCTTATCGGATAACCCTCATGGGCGTCAACGTGGGCGAGTCTCAGATCCAACCGGACAAGGAGCTTGCCATCGACCCCGGTAAGGTCTTCGGTACGCTGAGTGGCTCCCACACTACAGATCCAGCCTTCGGTTTGAAGGCGGTGTGGATCGAACCCGGCCAGAAGGACTATGCGCAAACACTGAACTATACGGTAGTCGATCCCAGCACTGTGGTCGCAACACACTTGAGCCAGATTCTGCAAAACCACGCCAATGAGTTGATTGGACACGAAGAAGTACAGCAGCTCATGGAGTCGCTATCGCGTAGCGCACCGAAGCTGGTGGAGGATCTGGTGCCCAAGCTGCTGACCCATGGGCAGATCCTGAAGGTATTGCAGAATCTTTTGGAGGAAGGCATCCCGGTTCGGGACATGCGGACCATCGCCGAAACTCTGGCGGAACATGCCGCAAAGAGTCAAGACGCCGACGTTCTGACGTCAGCGGTACGTTCCAGCCTGGGCCGAATGATCGTCCAACAGATCGTCGGAACCGCGCCAGAGCTGGAAGTGTTCACCTTGGACCCTCCGTTGGAACAGCTTTTGCTTAAGAGTCTTCAGGCGGGTGCCGGTGACGGGATAAGCATCGATCCGGAATCCGCCGACCGCATGCTGAGCATGCTGGGAGAGGCGGCCGGTAACCAGGAGGCCGTGGGCAAGCCCGCCGTACTGCTGGTGAATCCGGCGATACGGGCCAAGCTGTCACGTTTCCTGCGGTACAGCATCGGTAGCCTGAAGGTCTTGGCCTACACCGAGATTCCGGCGGATCGACAGGTACGCATGATCCAGTCGATCGGGATTCAGGGATAGGCGGCAAATTTTCACCGTAAGGGGGGTGGCAATTCGAGGCCGGGGGAGCAAGCCCAGCTTCGATAACCAGACAGGTAATCGGCCATGAATATCAGGCGATTCTTAGCACCCGACATCCGCCAGGCGATCAGCCAGGTCCGCGAGGAACTGGGTGCCGATGCCGTGATCCTGTCGAACCGCAGCGTAGAAGGCGGAGGCGTGGAGATCATCGCTGCCATCGACTACGACGAAGAGGCCATCCGCGAAGCGGCCCGGATCCGCGACATGAAAGGGCCCGGCAAACCGAAAATTGACCCTGCCATCCTGGCGGCAACTCTCGACGCGGCCCGCAAGTCCAAACTCGCGGAACCGGCGGTTCCGGCGCCGCGCCAACCGGTGGGGCCAGGACCAAAGCCGATCGAACCCAGGCGCCCGGTAGCCTCGATCGCCGAACATCAGGTCAAGAAGGGCAACCGTATCGCCAGGGAAGAACATATCGCCGACGGACAAGGCACGCTGGCCCAGCTCCATCGCGAGATCCAGATGCTCAAGTTCATGGTCGGCAGCCAGCTTTCTGAGTTCGCCTGGGACCAGATGAGCCGTCGCAATCCCAATCGTGTTCAATTGCTGCGGCGCCTGACCAACCTGGGCTTGTCCGCCGAGCTCTGTCAAGCCCTGGTCGATCAGGTGGATTTTGAACCCGAAGTCGAGCAGGCATGGAACTTGGCCGTCAAATCTCTGGCACGGCAACTGCCGGTACTCGAGAACAACGTGCTGGAAGAGGGTGGCGTAGTCGCCCTGGTAGGGCCCACCGGCGTTGGCAAAACCACCAGCATTGCCAAGCTGGCGGCCCGCTTCAGTCTGCGACACGGACACCGGCATTTGGCCCTGGTAACCACCGATGGGTTTCGTATCGGGGCTCACGATCAGTTGCTGAACTACGGCCGCATCCTGGACGTGCCGGTACGTATGGCCCACAACGCCGAAGATCTGCACGACATCCTCAACGGTTTCGCCGACAAGCGCCTGGTGCTGGTGGATACCGCCGGCATGGGACAGCGCGACGAACGTCTGACGCAGCAGTTTTCCGTGCTGCGCGAGTGCGGTATGCCCGTTACCAACCTGCTGGTATTGTCCGCTACCACTCAGCGCTTTGGTTTGGAAGAAATACTACCCGCCTACGCCGCGCTCGAGCCCGCCGCCTGCCTGCTTACCAAGGTGGACGAAGCGGGCAGCCTGGGCGAGGTGTTCTCCGCCTTGATTCGTCATCGGCTGCCGCTCGCCTGGTTCGCCGACGGCCAGCGCGTGCCCGAAGACCTGCATCCGGCACGGGCCTGGGCGCTGGTCGAACGGGCACAACAACTACTCAATGGCCATCGGGACGAGGTTCACGACGAGGTAATGGCCATGACCTTTGGAGGATTGGCAGTCAATGCTGGCGTCTCGGCTCATCGTTGATCAGGCAGCGGGTCTTCGCAAAATGACCAGCACACAACAACCGGTACGGGTCATCGCGGTGACCAGCGGCAAGGGGGGGGTTGGCAAGACCAATGTCTCTGTCAATCTGTCCCTGGCCATGACCGAGGCCGGCAAGCGCGTGATGTTGTTGGATGCCGATCTGGGCCTGGCCAATGTGGACGTCATGCTTGGCCTGCATCCGAAATACAACCTGTCCCATGTCATCGATGGCCTATGCAGCCTCGAAGAGACCCTGGTCGAGGGTCCCGGTGGCCTCAAGGTGGTGCCGGCCGCTTCCGGTGTACGGCGCATGGGCTCGCTGACCCCCGCCGAAAATGCCGGACTGATTCAGGCCTTCAGCGAATTGTCCACCGACCTGGACGTGCTGGTGGTGGATACCGCGGCGGGCATCTCCGACAGTGTGGTGAGTTTCACCCGCGCCAGCCATGAGGTGGTTGTGGTGGTGTGCGATGAACCCGCCTCCATTACCGATGCTTACGCCCTGATAAAACTCCTGAGCAAGGAGTACAACCTGTTCCGTTTTCGAATTCTCGCGAACATGACTCACAGTGCCCAGGAAGGGCGGGAACTGTTCCGCAAGATCTCCCGCGTCACCGACCAATACCTGGACGTGATGCTGGAGTATATGGGCACCGTCCCATATGACGAATACCTGCGCAAGGCGGTGCAACGGCAAAAGGCCGTGGTACAGGCCTACCCTCGCAGCCGCGCTGCGCAGGCCTTCAAAAACCTAGCACGCAAGGCCGAAAACTGGCGTATTCCCGATCAAGCCGGCGGACACCTGGAATTCTTTGTCGAACGCTTGATCCGGTATACGAGTGCGGCCGGGGAAGCCATGCCATGAACGGATTAGCCGTCTATTCTGCAGTTCAGGAATGCGACCAGGACGAACTGGTAGCCCAGCACGCGCCGCTGGTCAAACGCATTGCCTATCACCTGATGAACCGTCTGCCGCCCAGCGTGCAGGCCGACGACCTCATCCAGGCCGGCATGATCGGCCTGTTGGAAGCTGCCCGGAATTACGATTCCAGTCAGGGGGCCAGCTTTGAGACTTACGCCGGCATACGCATTCGGGGTGCGATGCTCGACGAGATCCGACGAACTGACTGGACGCCACGCTCGGTGCATCGCAAGGCCCGCGAGGTAGCCGAGGCCATGCGACGCATCGAAAACGAACAGGGCCGTGATGCCCGCGACAATGAAGTGGCGGCGGAGCTGGGCATATCCCTGGATGACTACCACACCATCCTGCGCGATGCGGCCGGTGCAAGAATTTTCAGCATGGAGGAACTGATGGAAGGCGGCCAAATACCACAGGAGGGACTGCGTCGCTCCGTGTCCGGACCACTGGAAGGACTGCAAAAGGAGGACTTCCGGCGTAGCATGGCCCACGCGGTGGCGGGGCTGCCGGAACGCGAACGCCTCGTCGTGGCCCTGTATTACGATGAGGAACTGAACCTGCGCGAAATCGGCGAGGTTCTGGGTGTCAGTGAATCGCGTGTGTGCCAGATCCATAGTCAGGCCATGTGCCGGTTGCGTGCCCGCATGCAGGAGCGTTACGCAGAAGAACTCGAAGACTGAGCACCATGTCCTAAGGTAGTATTGTGGAATGGAAGACAAGTCCATTCCCACCAAAGCCCGCCTTCGCTGGCAATGTCGGCGTGGAATGAAAGAGCTGGACGTGCTGCTCTGCCGTTATCTGGACGAGCGTTATGAGCTTGCCGGCGTCCGGGAGCAGGGCGAGTTTCATGCCCTGCTGGATTGCGAAGACCCGGATCTGTTCGCCTGGCTCAGTGGTCGGGCGGATCCGGAGGGGGAAGGGCGCTTACGCCTCGTGCGCCTATTGCGGGGTGACGCCGGTTAAGTGTCTGCCGGCTGCATTGTTTGGCCTTTTCTGGTCAGATACAGTATCCACGCTTGCCCCACCCAATGTCCTCAACTGCCGGGGGGGAGCGTGCACCCTTTTCCTTGGTCTGTTGGGCGGTTATGACCATGCACAATTTCTCTCTTAAGTCCCTGGAGTTTTACGAGAATCTGGCCCGTATCTGTAAAGAGGGCCGGACGGGAACGGTATTCGTCACCAGTGACGATCAACGATCCATCAGGCTGGGGCTGAATCAAGGCAAACTCAGTCACTGCGCCATGTTGCGGGCACACGGAGAAGATGCCTGGATGCAGCTGGCAAACCTGAATGTTGCCCGTTTTGCTCTTGCCGACAACGCGAACTACCCTTTTCAGGAGCGCGATCGCCTGGATCATGACCTTGCTGTCGCCAGCCTGCCTGCGGGTCTTGGCGCGTCCTTCCATCACGTGACCGAGCCGATACTGTTTTCCGAGCCTCCGACGGTCAAACTGTATCGCGGCGCGGCCCAGGTCGAAAAAGAGCAAGTACCCGGCGGCGAGCGAATGCAGGCGAAGAACGGATCAACCCGATATTATCGGGGGTTTCCCGTCAGTGAGTAGGCCGATCACATGAGTTCTCGCAAACTGTGGCTTTGCCTGTGCCTGTCGTTGTGCCTTCCGGGCGTGACTGCGGCCTGCGATTCTCAGACCGACGCGCGCAACGCTGACGGGGAGGCGATCGTCAACTTCTTTCAGCAATCGGGAAAACGGGTACTCACCTTTGTGGGCTTTTCCGGCGCAGGCTATGAGGACGAGTCTCGTCCTCTGGCGATTGCCTTGGATATACTCGGCGGCTTCGATCCGTCGATGACCATCGTCAACATCGGCGCAACACCGGAGGGTATCGGTGCCCTTTATGAACTGGCGAAACGCCGGGGATTCGTCACTACCGGCATCGTTTCTTCGCAAGCCAAGCGCTACCAAGTGGCGTTGTCTGAGTGCGTCGATTTTGTGTTTTACGTAGAAGATGACTCATGGGGCGGTCTGCAAAAAGACAGCGGCGAGCTTTCGCCGACATCTGCCGCCATGGTAGGCATCAGCGACAGCATGATCGGCATCGGCGGTGGCGAGATCGCCAGGGATGAACTGAGGGCGGCCCTGCCGCGTGGCAAGGACGTGCGCTTTTTCTCCGCAGAGATGAATCACCGGAAGGCCAGAGAAAAGGCCAGGGCCAAGGGTTTGCCAGCGCCGATGAACTTTCAGGGTGCTGCCGCCGAGGCGTTTGGGAAATAGGTGAGGGACGTGTAGTCCAGAGCCCTATGAACGGGTTGTGGCAGTCACTGGCGGAGAAATGTGTTCAAGGACGGGTGAGGCCGCGCCGCGAGCTGCTTGCAACGGGAGTTTGTCGAATAAAACTCGCCATGGCGTTCCAATACGCTGGTACCGCTGCGACCGTGATGTGGTCGGTCTCGTAGAGGGTATTCACCTTCACTTTCACCTGCGATGCGCTCAATGCGTCGATCAAACGCTCGGAATGGTTGCGCGGAACCACGGTGTCATGCTCCGCCAGCAGTATCAGGCACGGGCTGGCGATTCGTTTTGCCCGCGACAGGGAATCGAATGGGTCCCGCAGGAGCACCGACATGGGGTAGAGAGGGTAAAACCCCTTGGCCAGATCCCGGATACTGTCGAACGGGGTAATGAGTATCAAGCCGACAGGTTCTCGGTTTGCCGCTACGTAGCTTGCCACTCCGCTGCCCAGACTGCGGCCGATGACCATAACGTGGTCGTGCATTGTTGCAAGATGGTCGTACCAGGCCAAGGCGTCGGAATACAGACCTTGCTCGCTGGGTTTGCCTTCACTGCGACCGTAGCCGCGGTACTCGGAAAGATAGATCGTCAACTCCGGCAGGGTGTTGCGAAAAGCGTCGGCGTTATTTCCCACATCCTCCGCGTTACCACCAAAATACAGCACGGCTCTGGCGTTTATCGGGCCGACTTTCCAGGCGTGCAGTTCGTGCCCCTGGTTTTGAATGCGCACGGATTGCAGATCGGCGTGAGGCAGGGCAGGGGTGGGGTAGTAGAGGAGTTGACGTTGATACAGATACAAGAACAGCCCCATGCCGACATAGGCGAGCACGCCTAAAGACAACAGGCCCAACAGGAGTTTGATCACCGGTGGAGTACGGCCCGATTTGTCGGGGCCGGCACAGAGGGGGATTACAGGGAAGATTCGCGTATGGTGACGACCTGTTGGGCGTCGCCAAGCACCTTCTGCAACCCCAGGCGAGTCTTGGTATTGAGTACGATAGGCCCCATGAGGTGGGCGTTGACCCGCGAGTCGGTGGCGCGGCGGTGGTGCGAGGCGTTCTGATCGCCATAGATCATGATCAGCACCGCGACGTCGGTGGGCTCATCCAGTTGGAGTGTGGTGATTTCTTCGTCGGAAAGCACAAACTCGTAATGGACATTCAGGGTGGTGGGGTCAATCAGGGAAAACATGACCGATTCGTCGTTTTTGGCGGTCAGCCAGTAGAGATCCATTTCCTTGCCTGGACTATGGCTCAGCAGGAAGTCCTTGGTTTGCTCGAAACCGGGAATGCCAAACGGAAAATGGATGACACTTTCGGAGTGGATATCGCCGGAACCTACGGTGTCGTGATTGAGCTGCATGAACGGATCCTCCGATCGTTTCCGCCGTAATAACGATTCAGCACAGCTGTTCGCCTTGTCTCATCCCCGTGGCACACTCGATGCTACCCAAAGGATTTTTCAGGACTATAGTTCAGCGTCGGTGGATTTACCAACCAGTCCGGTCAGCTGGATAGCGCCAGATTGTTCCAGATCCCCAGCGTGGCTTCGGATTGATTCATGGTATAGAAATGCAGACCGGGAGCGCCTTTTTCCAACAGCCGTTCGCACAAGGCAGTGACCACGTCTGTGCCGAAGGCACGTATGGCCGTCACATCGTCTCCGAAGCCCTCCAGGCGGCGGCGAATCCAACGAGGAATTTCAGCGCCGCAGGCGTCGGAGAAGCGGGCCAGCTGGCTGTGGTTGGTGATAGGCATGATGCCCGGCACGATGGGTATGTCCACGCCCAGTTTATGGCAGTCGTCAACGAAACGGAAATAGGCATCGGGATTGTAGAAGTACTGGGTGATGGCTCCGTCGGCACCGGCCTTCACTTTGGCGGCGAAGTTTGCCAGGTCTTTTTCCGGTTTGCTGGCCTGGGGGTGAAACTCCGGATAGGCCGCGACCTCGATGTGAAATTGCCCGCCGCTGTGTTCCCGAATGAAGGCCACTAGCTCGTTGGCATGGCGGAATTCTCCGGCTTCGACCATTCCCGAGGGCATGTCGCCACGTAGCGCGACAATGCGATCGATGCCGTGGGCGGCGTATTGGTCGAGGATGTCGGCGATATTGGCACGGGTCGAACCAATGCATGAAAGATGCGGCGCGGCGGCATAGCCTGCCGCCTTGATCTCAGTAACGGTTTCAAACGTTCGATCGCGCGTGGAGCCCCCGGCGCCGAAGGTGACGGAAAAATACATCGGTCCCAGCGCGCCGAGCTTTTCGCGGGTGGCGCGTAGCTTTTCCACGCCCTTATCGGTTTTCGGGGGAAAGAACTCAAAGCTGTATTGTCTTTGGTCGGCCATCGGGTCCTGCCTGACAAGCGTGATCTTGACGAAATGACACAGCCCCCAGGCCACCATGATCAATGGCCCAGTGGAAACGTATCCCTTGCCAGGGCTTGAATCCCTGGCAAGGTTGACAGCGTCGCCGAACGTCAATTATTCGTTCGAAGCCGCTGATCCGTTTTTCATCAATAGCGGTAATGCCCCGGCTTATAGGGGCCGTCCACCGGAACGCCGAGATAGTCAGCCTGGTCCTGGGTTAGCTGCGTCAGTTTGGCGCCGATCTTTTCCAGATGCAGGCGGGCAACTTCCTCGTCGAGCTTCTTGGGCAGGATGAATACGTTCTTTTCGTACTGGCCCTGCTTGGTGTACAGCTCGATCTGTGCCAGAACCTGGTTGGTGAAGGAATTCGACATC
>JAGRGI010000155.1 GCA_020445565.1 Chromatiales bacterium | reverse complement strand
GCGGGCACCAGGTTGCCCAGAAATTTACCAACACAACATTACCCCGGAGGGATGAAAGCGCGTATTGCTCGCCCCCCAGATCCTTGAGGCGTAAAGGCGGCGGCCTCGGGTCCCCCTTGTAGGGTTTGAGGCGATCATCCCGGGCAGCGACTACCGACACAACCTCACCCTGCAATGCGGCGGCATACCGGGGTCCGCCACCCAGGCTTCCCAGCAAACGCACGGCGTTGTGTAACAGCTCAGGAAGCCGCTCCAGGGCCTGCCTTTCCTGCGGGCCAATGTCGGCGAGCGAAAAATAGGCATCATGGACCCCTGGAAGGAGGCGCACAAAGACATCGCTGCCGCCTTTTTCCAATTCTTTGCGCAGACCGTTAAGGCGCCAGCGAAAGCCGGAGAACTCCGACTGCACCAGATAAACAGGCAGATTGGTAGCAGACACGATGGACAGGTATTCCGCATCCTTGCCCACTTCGGACACATCGGCGTAGAGGCTGGGGGAGATAAGAATAAGACCTGCCAGACGCTCATCGCCCGGGTGTGTCAACTGCCATTCCCTTGCACCCGACAGGGCCAGACGGGCTCCGCGGTCATGACCGAAAAGGTAGACTTTGTCGGCAGTCCCCGATAAAGCAGCCTCGATCAGCCCAACCACTTCCCCAGCGGGGATGGCATCGACGCTGCTGGCCACATCGGGCAAAAAATGTCCAGCAAACAGATCTGCCAGCCAGACATCGGTCCCCGCCTTGGCGAGTTGGGCCGCCACTCGCCGATGCTGGGCCTGGATGCCGTACTCCGACGGCAGCCACAGAAGCAGCCCACTGCCCTGCCCCGCATACTGATCCACCGGCACTTCCAACCCATCCGGCAGTTCGACATAGCGCTCATCGGCCAGCGCCGGCAAAGAAAACAACAGCAGCAGGACTAGCGCGCGCATGCGTCAGGAGTTGGTATTGAGGCGCTTCTGCACGGCCTCGCGCAGGTCGGACTCCAGATCTCCCAGGGGCAGACGGCGACCATTGATGAATATCGCGGGAGTGGCATCGATGCCGTTTTCTTCCGCCTCGGCGTGGGAGGCGGCGACGTGCCCCTTGGCCTCGTCGGACGTCAAACAGGACTCAAAGGCGTTCTGGTCCAAACCCAGTTTTTCGGCCAGCTCGGCAGCGGAGCCATGGTTGAGCTGACGCTGTTGTGCAAATGCCAAGTCATGGAACTCCCAGAATTTCCCCTGCTGCTGCGCACAAAACGCACCTTCGGCAACGGCACGGGATACACCGGTCGAATTGAGGGGAAGATCCTTGTAAATCAGGGCAACGTCATTGGGGAACTCGGCCAGAATCTTGTCCAGGACCTCGGCAGCCTTTTTGCAATGTGGGCACTGATAGTCCGCGAATTCGACGATAGTGACTTTGGCATCAGTTGCCCCACGCCGGGGATACCCGTCAGCGTTCAGCGTCACCAGAGGCGCCGCCGGCGCCTTGATCAGCGGCTGATAGACGCCTGTCCTGCGAAGCTCATTTACCAGAGCCAGCGCCTTGTGCTGCACCGTCTGGCGCTGCATCTCCAGGGCGATCTGACGCGCCACCTGATTGAAGGGCAGCTTGATCTTGTCTTTGTTGTCCTCGTAGAACTTCTTCACGTCCACCTCGCTGGGCGGGTCGGCGGACAATTCCTTCGCCAAAATCAGTTCCCGGGGCAGGTTTTCCTTCTCCGCCTTTTCGCTCACATAGGTATCCAGGGCGGCACCGTTGACCAATTCTCCCAACTGCCGGTAATACTGACTCTGCAACTCGAAGATGGCCTGCTGCAGGGGCATTGACAAGTCTTCTGCGCTGTAATCCAGTCCGTTCAGCCGAAACAGCGGCGCATCATTGGCGTAGCTGACACCAACCCCGAGGCTGAATAGGCACAGCCCGGCGCACAAGACTCTTCTCATCAAAACAGTGCGAAACACAGCATTCTCCTTTGTGCAGAATGGTTCAGCGGATCAGTCGCCGGCGCACCAGCACCACCGCCAGGTAAAAGCCGACCAAGGCATAGGCGGCCAATACCGCCAAGTGCAGCACCACGCCGCCCGGTTCACCACCTGCCGCCAGGGGCCGCACCAAGGCCACGGCATGGGTGAGGGGCAAGATCTGGGTAAACGACTGCAAAGCCTGCGGCAATGTGTCAGTCGGGTAGAACACGCCGCAAAGTATGAACATAGGCGTGATGACCAGGGTGAAATAATAGGTAAAGAAGTCATAACTGGGCGATAGCGCACTCATGACGATGGCCGGCCCGGCAAAACAAAGCCCGACCAGAAACAGCACCGGAATCAACCACAGCAGCTGCCACCCGCCAATCGCCCCCAGCAGGCCGGCGACGACCACGATTGCCACGCCACTGATGAGCGATTTGGTAGCGCACCAGAGCATCTCACCGGCGATGATATCGTCACAATCCAACGGCGCCGCCAGCATCGCGTCATAGGTCCCCTGCTGATCCATGCGGGTAAACACCGAGTACATGCCTTCAAAACTGGCGGTGTTCATCGCGGAAGAAGCGATGATGCCTGAGGCCAGAAATGTCAGATAGGGCATATCAGACATCTGCCCGATGTAGGCGCCCAAACCGAAACCCAGCCCCAACAGATAGAACGTGGGTTCACCGAAATTCATCAGCAACGCCGGGCCAATCAATTTGCGCCAGACCTTGATGTTGCGCTTCAGCACCAATATAGCGGCGGAACGCAGGCGGGGCACTCGCAAGTCCAAAGCCATTTGGGTGTATCAGTTGCGCAATTCGCGCCCGGTGAGCCGTAAGAAAACGTCCTCCAGATTGGAGGGCCGATGCAGATAAGTGAGCTGACGATGGGACTCGACCTGGGGAATCATGCTTCGGGCGTCGTTGCTGTAACAATAACGGGTGTCACCAACCCTCTCCAGCCGGCAGCCGGCCTGGGCCGACAATTGCGCCACCCAAGACTCATCAAGGCCACCGCAATCTGTGATTTCCAATACCTCGGCCTCAACATGACGACGAGTGAGTGCACGCGGCGAACCGCGGTCTAGAATACGACCGTGGTCCATGATGATCAGTTCATCGCAAAGACGTTCCGCCTCTTCGAGATAATGGGTGGTCAGCAGAATGGTCTTGCCTCTGCGGGTCAATTCTCTCACCCGTCCCCACAGCAGGTGCCGTACCTGTGGGTCCAAACCGGTGGTTGGTTCGTCGAGAACAATCAGCTCCGGATCGTTGATCAAGGCGCGCACAAAGGCCAAGCGGCGCTTCATGCCACCGGAAAGTGCGTCGGGTTTCACATTCGCTTTGGCACGCAGATCCGCGAAATCGAGCAGCTCAGGTATGCGTTTTTCCAACTGTGCCGGCTCAATACCGAAAAACGTTCCATAGACGGCGAGATTCTCTGCGACCGTGAAATCAGGGTCCAGGTTATCGGTCTGCGCCACCACGCCGACGCGCTGGCGAATGGATTTGGCCTGGCTGGCCACCGATTGACCGAAAACGGTCAGCGTGCCTTCGGTAATGGGACAATGACCCAGAATCATGCGCAGCGTGGTCGTTTTGCCGGCGCCATTCGGGCCCAGGAAGCCGAAGCATTGACCACGGTGGATCTCAAAATCCACCCGATCTACCACCGAGTCGGCCCCATAACGCTTCGTCAAGCCACGGGCCGAGATGACCGCATCGCCCCTCATCCCCCCATGAACCCGAAAAAGCCCCCCAGCAAAACGACCGAACTGAGCACACCGAGGGCGATAAGCACGGAACTCCAGGCGTTGGCTTCCCGATGCAGCCGGTAGCCGGCCCAGAGCAACAGGACCGACACCAGCGTCAACAAGAGCAACATGAACAAGGCGAGTCTCCCTTTGAGAGGATAAGATGCGGGGCCGGGCTGGCAATGAGTACTATTCTGAGCCGTTCTCGATCTCGAAATACACCAGCAAGCTGCGCTGCGTGGCACGCTGGTTGTCGTCACTGACCATGAACCAGCGGCTGCCCCGGTGATGCGCGAGACCCTCGAAGTTGTCCATTCGCCAACCTTCGTTACTGTCGAAAACCGCCAAATCCTCCACCGCTACCGCCGCGCTTTTGGGGTCTGCCGGCAGATGCAGTCGGCGCAGGCCGATCACCAGAGGATGAACCGGTGAGAACCAGGCTCGCTCCAGGATGACCACCGAACCGTCCGGCGCCGTGTCCATAGCCACCAGGGCGCTGTTAAAAGCCGCCGCACGCGGAAAATCCCAGTGCTGGCCAGCCAAAGAGAATATCGACAAGCGATCGCTGGGCTCATTGCGTAAGGGATACTCCGGCGCCGTCAGCACCCCGAGCACAGGATGCAGCGTCACCGACTCCAGACCCCGGTTGGGGTTTTCGTAGGTATGTCGGTCGCGCAGCACCAGAGGCAACTCCAAAGGACCCAGGTAGCGACCCTGTGAAGTGTAGCGGGATATACGCGGATTACCCTCGAAGGAGATCAACAGTTCACTATCGCCACCGACACCGTTGTCACCCCCGACGATATCCATGCCCTCAGCGTCACGATCGAAACCGTATAAAGGCGAACCGTCGCGACCTTCCAGGCGATAGTCGCCAAGCAGGCGCGCACCCAGCAGCCGATTATTCTGAAATACCGGCCGGATATGCACCAGCATGCCGCCATCGGTAACCGCATACAGGATTCGTTCGTCGGCGTCCCAGGCGAGATCAGAGATCCCCCACAAGCGCCCCCCCTGATCCAGGTTGCGTGGCAATTGAACCGCCCCAAGCAAGTGGACCGCGCCGTTACCGGTCTGGCGATTCGCAGACAGCTCCACACTCCGCGCCCTGTCTTGCGCGACCGTCGCCGGCGACAAAAATACAAGCACAACCAGCGAAACGATTACCGCTAAACTGCGCAAACCTACAGATACAACCAACGCGATCATGCACCTCAGACCTGGAATAAAACCCGCGCTGCGCCCCGAGCGGCTTGGTCGCGCCTATAGGGAAGAAAGCGGTAAATGGCCCGTCGATCAACCGCACGAGCTACTGCCCAGACAAAAACCACACCAAATCCGCTTCTTGCCAAGCGCAAATTTTGCGGATAGTACACAGTTTCGACCGACAAAGCTGCACAAGATGGAAAACACTTGACATAGTGTCAAAGGAACACCATCATGCAAGTGTACTAGAAACACGAACTGGAGAAATACGGTCTTCGGTGATCATGAGTGAAACCATGGACATTGCCGTCACTACCGAATTGGCCATTTTCAGCGTACAAGACGGCGCTCTGCGGGTATTGCTGGAAACAGGCGCGACCGATGGCTTGCCCAAAGCACCGTTCCCCGGTGACGCCGACCTGGATCGATTCGCCGCGGCGCTGCTGAGCCGCCTGACGGGCTTTGACGGGGTCTACATCGAACAACTGTACAGTTTCGGCCGCCGTTCCCAGAACACCGCCATGACCGGTGTCACGGTAGCCTATTTCGCCCTGATTCCCCCGGCGGTTAGCAGCACGGTACGGTCGGGGTTATATTGGCAGCCGCTGAACGAAAACTGGCATTTGCCGAATGAACAGCGTGAGGTCCTGGAGCTGGCAACGCAGCGTTTGCGAGACAAACTAGGCTACTCGAGCATCGCACTCCCACTGATGCCGGAAGAATTTACCCTCGGGCACCTGCAAGAGGTTTACGAAATCATCGGCGGCGAAGCCCTGGACAAGCGCAATTTCCGCAAGCGAATTCTGTCCCTGGCCTATGTCGAAGAAACCGGCCGGCAACGCCGCAACGGCTCGCATCGCCCCGCCATGCTCTATCGGGCCCGCAATCCCGGTCGGGTGGAAATCTTGCGCTGAACGGCGCGCCTACCAGGTATCACATAGATGCAAATGCCTGTACCGATTCCCGTCGCACTTGAGCCCGCCATCCTCGAGAAGGCCGCCTGCGCACCACACCCTGCAGCACTCTCCCCACAACGAAAGGCCGAACTGGTTGCGCGAATCAAGCAGCTGTTGGTTGAAAAGGACGCCGTCCTGGTCGCCCACTACTACACCGACGCCGATCTGCAGCAACTGACCGAGGAAACAGGCGGCAAGGTCGCCGACTCCTTGGAAATGGCCCGTTTCGGCCATGCCCATCCTGCCAGGACGCTGGTAGTGATCGGCGTTCGCTTCATGGGCGAAACCGCCAAGATCCTCAATCCTGAGAAACGCGTGCTGATGCCCGACCTGGAGGCCAATTGCTCGCTGGATCTGGGTTGCCCCGCGGACGAGTTCAACGATTTCTGCGATCAACACCCGGACCGCACCGTAGTGGTCTACACCAACACCAGCGCCGAAGTAAAAGCCCGCGCCGACTGGGTCGTCACCTCCGGCATTGCATTGGACATCGTCCGCCACCTGCACGAAAAAGGCGAGAAGATCCTCTGGGCGCCGGACAAACACCTGGGCCGCTACGTGCAGCGCGAGACCGGTGCCGACATGATTCGCTGGGAAGGCTCTTGCGTGGTACACGACGCCTTCCGCACCGATGCTTTGGCGGAGCTCAAGAAAAAATATCCGGAGGCGAAGGTGCTCGTACATCCCGAATCGCCTGAGTCGGTCATTGACCTGGCAGACGTGGTGGGCTCTACCACCACATTAATTCAGGCCGTGCAAAGCATGGATGCCAAGACCTTCATCGTAGCCACCGACAACGGCATTTTCTACAAGATGCGGAGCTTGGCACCGGACAAGATGCTGCTGGAGGCCCCCAACCGGGGTATCGGTGGATCCTGCGAGTCCTGCGCCCATTGCCCATGGATGGCGATGAACAGCCTGGAGAACTTGGCAGAGGTATTACAGGCGGGACGAAACGAGATTACGCTGGATGAAGGGATACGACGCAAGGCTCTGGTAAGCACTCAGCGGATGTTGGAATTCGCTGCCGGCAGGAAGGGAAAATAGGAACACTTCACTCGCGACCCCGGACCGCTCCCGGGGCCGCACATTTTCCGGTCAGGCATCCAGGCCCGCCGAAATGGGTCGGCTTACCAGCTACCGCCACCGCCTTGACGGCGGGGTTGACGCTCTTGGGCCTCGTTGATGCGCAGCGAACGACCACCCATCTGGGTGCCGTTGAGGGCACGGATAGCGGAATCCGCGGCAGCGCCTTCCATACTCACAAAACCGAAGCCACGCGGGCGACCGGTCTCACGGTCGGAAATCAACTTGACCGACTCTACATTGCCATACTCGGCGAACAGGTCGCGAATCTCGTCTTCGGTGGCGGAGAACGGAAGGTTGCCGACGTAAATGGATTTCATCTTTACTCTGTACTCAATCGATTGCCGGGGCACGACGTGCCCACCTAAACAGTTGTGCACAAGGTGTCGCGGGGCGAACCGTCCGAGGCATCTACAGGAACCCAAGGGGAAGTGGAGGCAGCGGCGGTCGTTTGTCGTGAAACCGTGTGCGGTTTTCCTTATCGTAACGTTTTCGACCTGAAGCTGGCGCGGTTACCCGTGATCGGCGATCGGGAAGGAAGCGAACGCAAGGAGCCTGGAATATACGCCCAGTAAAAATGTGTGTAAACGATTTTTAGGCGTATTTTTCGATTAAATCGAAGCTTTTAATCGACTTTATCTGTTGAAGCCTCGACGCATCGTAAGGGAAATGGCGTCCCCTAGGGGATTCGAACCCCTGTCGCCGCCGTGAAAGGGCGGTGTCCTAGGCC